>JAEENZ010000238.1 GCA_016283985.1 Bacteroidales bacterium
GGTGCGTCCCACGGTTATGTGCGCAGTACCCCTGATCATAGAAAAGGTGTACCGAAAGAGCATAGTGCCGACCGTACAGAAGAGCCGGACGCTGCGCTGGATGCAGAAATCCCTCCCCTGGCTGTTCTACAGGCTGGTCGGAGGCCGTCTCTACAAGAGCTTCGGCGGCAAGCTCCACTTCTTCGGTGTAGGCGGCAGCAAGCTGGATCCGGCCGTGGAGGCCTTCCTCAAAAAATGCCACTTCCCCTACGCCATCGGCTACGGCCTTACCGAGTGCGCACCACTGGTGTGCAATGCCATGGTCGGCCGGACCTCCGTAGGTTCCATCGGAATACCTTCATATAAAGTAGAAGTCAAACTCGCTAACGTGAATCCAGAAAGCGGGGAGGGCGAGATAGTCTGCCGCGGCGACAACGTGATGATGGGTTACTACAAGGACCCCGAACGCACCCAGCAGGTTATCGACGACGATGGCTTCTTCCATACCAACGACGTGGCCGTTGAGGATAAATACGGCAACTTCTACATCAAGGGCCGCCTCAACAACACCATACTAGGCCCTTCAGGAGAGAACATCTATCCCGAAGAGATCGAACTTGTCATCAACAACGAAGAAGGAGTTTCAGAGAGCCTGGTCGTCGAGCGCGACGGCAAGCTCGTGGCTCTGGTGAAGTTCGAAGACAACGTGCTCGACTGGAATCTGGAGGGTGAAGAGAGATTCTACGAGGAGCTGGAGTCCCGACAGAGGGCGCTGATGGAGCGCATCAACAAGTTGCTGGGAAAGAATTCCCAGGTCAGCGAGGTTGATGCGATGAAGGAGCCCTTCGAGAAAAATGCTACGCAGAAGATCCGGAGGTTCCTATACAAAAACAAGAAATAGCTGAAAACAAAAAGAAGCCCTGCTCGCAGAAAAATGCTCGCAGGGCTTCATTGTTTTCAGCCTAAGCTTACTCGGCGCTTTCAGCAACGACTTCGACGTTGATGTCGGCAGCGACCTTCTTGTAAACTTTGACTTTGCCTTCGAAGGTGCCAACTTCCTTGATTTCAGGAACGGTGACATCCTTCTTGTCGACCTCGACACCTGCGGCTGCAAGAGCCTCGGCGACCATTGCGGCGGTAACTGCTCCGTAGAGCTTTCCGCTTTCGGCGACCTTGACGGTGATCTTCACAGGGGTGGCTGCGATCTTCGCGGCCTTGGCCTCTGCATCGGCGACGAGCTTGGCTTCCTTGTGGGCGCGCTGACGCACGGTTTCCTCATACTGCTTGAGGGCAGACTTGGTGCCGAGCACTGCGAATCCCTGAGGAATCAAATAGTTGAGAGCGTATCCGCTCTTCACTTCCACGAGTTCTCCGGCCTCTCCGAGACCTACGACTTCTTTCTTGAGAATGATTTTCATAGGGCAGGATTATTTAAGGAGGTCAGTAACATAAGGAAGCAGGGCGAGGCTGCGGGCGCGCTTGACGGCCTGGGCAACCTTGCGCTGGAACTTGAGGGAAGTACCGGTGATGCGGCGGGGAAGAATCTTACCCTGCTCGTTGAGGAACTTCTTCAGGAACTCAGGATCCTTGTAATCAACATACTTGATACCAGCCTTTTTGAAACGGCAGTATTTCTTCTTGCGAACCTCTACGGTAGGAGGGTTCAGATAGCGTACATTGTCATTCTGTGCCATGGTTTATTCCTCCTTGGAATCTACGGGTTCAACATCATACTCGGTGACGTCCTCGACCTCTTCGGCCTTGGGCTCTTCCACGGCCTCGGGAGCGGGAGCGTTCTTCTTCGCGGCCTTCATCTCGCGGCGGTGCTCGGCATATGCGATGGCATCTTTGTCGAGGGCTACGGTGAGAAAGCGAAGAATCCTTTCGTCACGCTTGTACTGGATTTCGAGACTTGCTACGAATTCAGGATCGGCCTTGAATTCGATCAGGTAGTAGAAGCCTGATGTCTTGTGCTGGATGGGGTAAGCAAGCTGCTTCAGGCCCCAGTCCTCTTCGTACACGATTTCTCCACCATTGCTTGTGATGAAGCTTGTGTACTTGGCAACCGCTTCCTTCATCTGGGCGTCAGACAAAACGGGAGTTGCAATGAAAACGGTTTCGTACTGTTTTAACATTTTGATAATTAATTAGTTATAAATAAAGCCCTTATGGAACTTTCCAAAAGGGCTGCAAATATAG
>JAEENZ010000239.1 GCA_016283985.1 Bacteroidales bacterium
ACCCAAGCCCCAGCACTACGGCATTCCCCCTTACGAGGGCTTTGCCGCTAGCGCGGTCTTCGATTCGACCCTTACGGATATCAAGCTGGATATACTCCAGAAGGCCCCGGCCCGGCCGCCGATCGCCACCGAAAAGGAATTCCGCCCTTATCTGGTGCGTACGATGGCGAACCGTCTGGCAAAGCAGCGCCTGGCCCGCCTTTCCTTCGACGGAAAGGATTACAAAGACGTCTCCCTGGGCGTCTCCGGCCTGTTGGGCGCCGCGGAAGTGACGGACCTTTCGGTTCAATTACAGAAAGGCAAGGTGGCCACCGGCATCGAACAGGCCCTCGCCGCAGCCCGCCAGATCCGGGACTACGGTTTCACCTCCACGGAAATCGAGCAGGCTCGCAGAAGCCTGTTGTCGGCCTACCGCAACCGCACCAACCCCCAATATCGCACATCCTCGTCCTCTCTCATGGAGGAGGTCTACAATGCCTATTATCTGGGCGATGCCATCATGGGGCCCCGGACAGAATATGAGCTGATGGAGAAGTATCTGCCAACGGTGGACTCCCTGACTCTCGTATCATATCTTCAGAAAGTTTACGCCCGAGCACCATTCCATGCCATCCTGCGCGCCCCTGCATCGCTTCGTGGCGAATGCGGCGGGGAGGCCTGGCTGGACTCCCTGGTGCGCGGGAGCTTTGCCAAATCGGCGGAGCCTTACTCTTTCAAACTGGATATCCCAAGTGAATTGTGCAAGACTCCCGTCCCAGGCAGCATCGTGTCCGAGACCCGGCATCCGGAACTCGACCTGGTGGACTGGCAGCTCTCCAACGGCGCCCGCGTGCTGTTCCGCGGAAGTGCGCTCAGTCGCAACAAGATCAGCCTTTCCGGCAGCCGTGCCGGAGGTTTCGCCGCCCTTGATTCCGCCGACTACTACACCGGCGTGTTTGCCGACAGGATAGTCCCCGGTAGCGGTGCGGGAGATTTCAGCCGGGACGCCCTCCGTTTCTTCATGTCCGGCAATTCGTCATCCGCCCTGTTCGTCGGTGCCCCCGGCCGTACGGGCTTACTCTGCTCTGCGGTAGATGAGGACATCGAATCCATGTTCCGGCTCTTCTACCTTCGCTGGACGCAGCCCCGGGTGGATGAAGACTATGCGCGCCTGCTGATACGTAAATCCGTCGACAGCTACCGCAGCAAGGAGCCCAATCCGCAGGAGGACTATTCGCGCGAGCTCGGTTACCTGCTGTCCGGAAAGAACTATACCAACGCCGAGATGACGGATACGCTGATCCTTTCGCAGGTGAAAGTGGACCGCCTGCTTCCTGTTTTCAACCAGCTCTACGGCAGTGCCGAGGGCTATACTTTCGTGATAACAGCCAATATGGACGAGTCCCAGGTCCGGCCCTATGTGGAGCAGTATCTTGCCGCTCTGCCGGGAGGCCCGGCACGCACCGAGCGCCTGGCGCCAGACCGGGTCGTCCCCCGGAGGGACACGTCCCTCATCCGCCACACATCCAAGACCGAGCGGACGATGGCTTCCTTGATATTCCAGGGCACCGACAACCCCGGCTTCACCGTCGTGGAGAACCAGATGGAGCTCGGTGCCGTGAAGGCCGTGCTGCGCACCGCGCTTATGGCCCGCCTGCGTGAGGATATGGGCAAGGTGTACAGCGTAGGAGTATCGGCGGCATCGACCTTGTATCCTTCCTATCTGGAACGCACCACCGTCCAGTTCTCCTGCAAGGGGGAAGATGCCACCCTGCTGGTGGATGAGAGCCTCCGCGTGATGCGCGAGCTGGTGGCGGATCCGTCCTCCATGGCCCAGACCCTCGCCGACGTGCGGGCGAACCTGAAGAAGGAGCACACCATGAACCTTCAGAAGAGCAGTTGGTACGCCACCTATGTTCGGGATTCCATCTACTATGGCGAAGAAGACTGGACACTGCCCGGACGCTACCCGTCCCTGGTGGACGGGCTCACCCCCGAGCGCGTTGCCGCCCGTATAGGCACAATCCTTGCTCAGCCTATGGTTACGGCTATCTTATATCCTGAACAAAAATGATGAAACGCTTTCTCTTGATTGTCCTGCTGCTTTGGGCGGCCGCTCCGGCGTGGGGCCAGCCCACGGGAATGCGCATCCGCCCCGGCCAGGGGAGTGACAGGGCCTTCTTCGTGATGATGGAGGTGGCAGACTCTCTTTCCGGAGAGCCCGTGCCCTTCGCATCGGTATATCTTAAGCCGGCAAAGGACACCATCATCACCAACTTCACCCTCTCCGATGCCAAGGGAAAAGCCTTCCTGAGCAACGTGGTGCGCGGGGAATACAGCGTCAACGTGGAGATGATGGGCTATCTG
>JAEENZ010000240.1 GCA_016283985.1 Bacteroidales bacterium
GCCGCTGAAAGCGAAAGCCATCTTGCAGCCTTCGAACTCGTCATAGGCGCCCCCGACAAAGCCCAGTTCCCCCATGATCGGCTGGTGGTCCGGATTGCCGCTGTCGGCCCCGGTAGCAATCACTTCGCCGCACTTGGACCAGGCGATGGCGACAAGGTTCCAGCCTTCTTTCTCATTGCAGGGCGTACCCACGACCTTCATTTCACCGATCCAGTCGTCCGTTTCGCCTTTGTTGAGGACAGAGGCGGCAGCCACGCCCTGGATGCCCATTTCGACGGCCTTGGCTTTCATCTCGTCCAGGGCTTTCACGATCTTGTTTCTCAATTGGTTGTTGTTCATATCATGGAGGCTTGTTTGGGTAACGGCCGTGTCGCCGCCTTGCCGCGGATCCACGTTGCCGGTGCAACCGATGGCGCAAAGAGCGGCCATGATAGCGAGTATCTTCTTCATGGATACGAAATTATGAATAATCAGCGGATTTGCCAAATCCCGGAAATGACTCAAAGCAACTTTAAGGCGATGTATGCACAGGCCTCGGCATCGGCGAGGGCATGGTGGTGGTTCGTGAGGTCGTAGCCGCAGGCGGCGGCGACGGTCTGTAGCTGGTGGTTGGGGAGCAAACGGCCATAGTAACGCCTTGACGCTGCCAGGGTGTCATGGAACTCATAGTCCGGATAGTCCATCCGGTACACGCGGAACACCTGCCTGAGACAGCCTTCATCGAAGCGGGCATTATGGGCGACCAGGGGAAGCCCATCGATCAGGGGTTCAATCTTCTCCCAGACATCGGGAAAGACAGGAGCATCCTCCGTATCCTCAGGGCCCAGGCCATGGACCTGCCGGCAGAACCATTGGTAGTACTCCGGCTCTGGATGGATCAGGCTGTAGAACCGGTCCACGATCTCCCCGCCGCGTACGATCACGATTCCCACGCTGCAGACGCTGCTCGGCCACTCGTTGGCCGTTTCGAAATCAATGGCCGCGAAATCCCTCATTGTCCGGACGTGATGCTGTCGATTCTCAGGCGCAGGGTTCCGGAGGGGACCTGGGCTTCGGCGATATCGCCAACCTTCTTGCCCATCAAGGCGGCGCCGATCGGGGATTTCAGCGAAATCTTGCCGGCCTCGAGGTCCATCTCGTGGGGGCTGACGATCTCGAATGTCATGCGGGCGTTTGTCGCGAGGTTCGTGAATACGACCCGGCTCAGCAGGCAGACCCTGTCCTTGGGGAGGGCGTCGGGATCGATTACGCGGGAATGCTCCAGGATCTTCTGCAGGAAACGGATCCGGCTGATGGTTTTCGCCTGGTTCCGCCTGGCTTCGCGGTAGCCCGCATTATCGCTTCGGTCCCCCTGGGCACTGGCCTCCGCGAGGTCGTCCTGCACCTTGGGATAAACCTCGTAGATCAGATGCTTCAACTCGGAGGCAATCTCGTCGTATCTTTGCTTGGACAGGTATTCCATGACGCAAATCTACTCATTTTTTGGCGAAACGCCTCATCGCCCGGGAGATCAACCATTTTGCCTCGAAGTGATCCAGTTCGCGCTTCCTCGTTTGATAAATAAACAACGTTAACTTGTGTTTTACGAGTCAACTTTTTTCGGGGAAAGACACTATCTTTGCAAGCGTAAATATCTGGACAATCAGTGAACATATGGAAAAGAAGTTTTGCCAGAGCTGCGGAATGCCGCTCACGGAAGAAATCCTCGGTACGAATGCCGACGGGAGCAAGAATGAAGATTACTGCATTTACTGCTACAAGGAGGGAAAGTTCCTGCAGGAATGTACGATGGAAGAGATGATTGAGCACTGCGCCCAGTTTGTGGACGAGATGAACAAGGGTCTGCCGCAGCCGATTACCAAGGAAGAATACATCGGCCAGATGAAGATGTATTTCCCACATCTGAAACGTTGGCGCAAGGAGCTGACACTTACGGATTCCATGCCGGAGAATCCCGCTCTGGCCGGAGTGAAGGAACTCATCGGTCAAATGGCCGATACACTTCCGATCGCCTTCATTTCTTCCGTGGATAATGAAGGCTACCCCTGCACAAAGGCCATGCTCTCGCCTCGTGTACGCGAGGGTATCAAGGTTTTCTATTTTACCACAAACACCTTCTCTCTGCGCGTAGCTCACTACAAAGCCAACCCAAAAGCCAGTGTTTACTTCTGTGATGCAGACGGCTTCAAGGGTATGATGCTGCGAGGTACAATGGAGGTGCTGATGGACGCTGCCTCGAAGGAAATGATCTGGCGCGACGGCGACGAGCAATATTACCCCGGCGGCGTCACCGACCCCAACTACTGTGTCCTCAAATTCACTGCCACCGACGGCCGCTTCTACAGCGATTTCTATCCGCGGAGTTTTGTGATTGAGTGAGTGCTCCATGGTTCTCTGATTCTTGCTTTTCCAGACGCTCCCGCTCCCCGCGCCGTTTACATCGTCGGTATCTGGAACCAGGAGGATCCCGCCAAAGGGCTCACCATCATCCAGGTGCCGGTGGAAAAGGCATTATGAAGTTACAGCAGGCATCCATAACCGATTACGCATCCGTACTGTCGTTCTATAACGACGTGACGGAGCGTACTCCCGAAATAGAGCGTTTTGCCCGTTGGCAAAAAGGGAAGCACCCTACGGCCGATGGTATAATGGCATATATCCAGGATGGCAGCCTGTATCTGTACAAGGAGCAGGATGTTATCGTTGGTGCCTTGGCCGTCACGATGTACCAGGGAGCGGATTACCACACAATCGAATGGTCCCGGAGTGTGGCGGATGATGAAGCGGCCGTGATTCATATCCTGGCCGTAAGTCCCGAGAAACAGGGGAGCGGCATTGGTTCGGAGATGATTCGTGAGGCTATCCGCCTGGCCAAAAGCCAGGGCATGAAGGCGATCCGACTTGACGCCCTGGCCACGAATACACCTGCTCACAAGTTATACGAGCGCCTAGGCTTTATGTACCGCGGCAAACAGCACCTCTATGCCGAGAACACCGGCTGGACGGACTTCTATTTCTTTGAATATCAAGACGAATACTGAGGCTTGTAATTCTGACTTTGTACAATACATCATTGACCAGTCTATTTCCCCGATGCAAAATATCACTTTCTTTCCAAGGTGACTGCACCGGCAGATTCTCAGGATCATCTTTTTTCTTCTACCAGAATAAAGACAGGAACTTGCAAGTGGCCATATGGATTCGCCTATTGCCTTTGTTGCTTCTGTTTCAAAGCAATGTATCAGCAGTGGCAAAACCATTTTCCGGCCATT
>JAEENZ010000241.1 GCA_016283985.1 Bacteroidales bacterium
ACATTGTCAAATGGCTCGGCCAAGATTGAAAATGATGTGTCTTTCCCCCTGTTGGGAATAAGCTGCGTTGCTAGTCAACTCGACAGTGACTCGTTTAAACAAAAAATGGCGGCAAAAATTAAGGAAATATTTAGGGCGGAATATGAAGATGGTTTATTTAAAACCGCATCAAAGTTGACGGGCGTTGTTAATAGGTCACAAATGAGATTGTCATCGGATGATCGATACACGTTTGTCATCGCCAATAATTATTATAGCGGGAAAAATAGTACTGCCTTATTGTCTGTAAATAATGTGAGTAAAAAGGTTACGGTATTGGATGCGGGGATGCAAGTTCTTTTTAAAGAGTATAGTATTTATGTCAAACGGCATACTACTTTTTTATTATTCTTCAACTCATCCGAAGATGTGTATTATGATTATTTAGGAAAACGATTGTAATTATGGAAATCATTAGAGATAAAGTCCTTGACAAATTAAGAATTGTAACGGGGGTTTTATTGTTGACTGTAATCATTCTATTGGTGTTCATTATACATCGAAACCATGTGAGACATTGGGCGTTGGACAATGCGGAGAAAAATGTGGTTAATTATCAGGTGCAAACTTCAGGAATATCTCCAACACTCGAATGATTAATAGGTATTATACTTTTTTCGTATATTTATACCCATAATGCGCCATGGCCTGATTGTTACACTTCTTGTAGCGGCGTCCCTCGCATCTTGCGTGGGGGATCCGTCGCCGGCGGGGTTCGTGCAGCCGGAGATGGGGGAGGTGCAGGCGAGCGTGTGGAGTGACGGGTCGGTGCGGTTCTCGTGCACGATGAACGATACCGGGGCGCTGACGGAATGCGGTTTCTGTTATCATCTCGAGGGCACCGAGTTCGTGCAGTTGCCGGGAACGGTCATCGACGATAAGACTTTTGCTGCAGATTCGCCTGCACTTGAAGAGCCTGGCCTTTATCTTTATTATGCATACGCCGGAAATGGCAAAACGCGGCTGGAGAGCGTAGAGAAGTCATTTCGAATAGAGGAAGATCCAATTATCCCGCGCCCGCCGAAACCGGACGGGCCGAAATCTATGATAATCCAGGTGAGCGCCGAGGGTTTGGGAAGCGTCTATCTTCCCTTGAGGGGCAAGGTGGCGGTAACCATCGACTGGGGAGACGGGAACCTGGATTACATCAACGACGAGTATACTGGCGATAACTGGGTTACACACAGATACAAGGAGAATGGCATGTACGATGTGACGATTGCGGGCAAGATTGAGTGTTTTTCCACTTTCCACGAAGGCAAGAATATGCCTGTGCCCGACAGGATACGCGCTTTAAAGCGCTGGGGCGACCTGGGTACCGATGATTATGCCAATGCATTCGTAGACTGTAGCAAACTGGAATCGGTTGCAGCAGATAGCCTGAAGATATTTGCAAACGTCACTCACGCCGAGTTCCTTTTTACTCGCTGCAGCAGTCTTCGACACGTGCCTGACAGCCTTCTCGCTCATTGTAAGTCGGAGAATCTGAGCGGGATATTCAATAGCTGCAAACTGTTGCAAGAGATCCCTCCCCACATCTTCCTGGACTGCTCCCTGGCCGATGACTTCGAAATGACCTTCTTCCAGTGTGAATCGCTGAAGAGCGTTCCTGAGGGTCTGTTCGACGACTGCGTTGAGGCTTGGGGATTCATCTATACTTTTGCGGATTGTAAAAACCTTTTGTCCGTGCCGGAAACCCTTTTCGATCGCAACCGGAAGGCTTTCGCTTTCAGCGGCACCTTCTACGATTGCATAAATGTTAAGAACGAATCTCCCTATACTCTTGTAAGCGGCAAGAAAGTCCATCTTTACGAGCGTAAAGAATACCCAGAACTGTTCAAGACCCCTTCGATGTATAACGACTGCTTTCACGGACACGGAAGTGAATTGGTCGGCGGAATGACTGCCGGCTGGAAGGATTATGCTTCAATACCCAAGGAATGGAAAAACTGAATATGGAAATTCCGGAACTGAATCATTTGCTGCAAGAAGTCGAAAAGCGATACGGACGTCGTGTCGCCACGACCAACGATTTCGAATCCCTTTCAGTAAACATCGAACATACCACGGGGGAGAGATTGTCTTCATCCACCCTCAAGCGCCTCTGGGGATATGTTTCGCTCCGCACGGCCCCTCATCTTTCCACCCTCGACATTCTTGCCCGATATGTTGGCAGCAAGGATTTCAGCGCATTCCGCGCGGCATGCCTTGGCGTGGGGGAGACGTCGGAGTACCTCGATACCAGTTTTATCCGTTCATCCGACCTGGCAAAAGGGGATATCCTCCGCATTGGCTGGGCGCCGAACCGAGTGGTGCGGCTCTGTTACGAGGGGGAAGATTCTTTTACTGTGCTGGAATCCGTCAACTCCAAACTCCAGGTGGGCGACCGTTTCGAGGCTCCCTGTTTCTTCCACGGCCTGCCTTTGATGCTGCCCGGCATCCTTCGCGACGGGCGGATGACCCTCGCCTATATCGCAGGCAAGCAGGGGGGACTCAATCTTCTGGAGAAGGAATAAGCTCTTTTATTACCGTGTCAAACTGCAAGATACGGTCTGCATTGGATGCACTGAAAAGCAGGTGCGCGAAATCTCGCTTCTTAATACTCAAATCTGTATTCTTCAGGCATTCCAAGACAGAATCCTTCAGCCCATCCATTGTCGATATCCCGGTTCTGGCACAAAGGAAATCCAAATCGGGACGGGTTTTCGAAAGAAGAAAAATGGCGTCGTAAAAGTCCCTCCCCTTTTGCCTTGCCAGAATGGCGCAAAACTTCATGGCGCATAGTACACTTAATGGCGGGACCTGCACGTTGAAGAAAAAGCCCATACGGTTCACTGTTGCTATCTCAGGATAATAGGACGCCCCCTGGTCCTGGGCTTCAATCTTTATAAGAAAACGCTCTTCCTTATGCCCTGTAAGTCCGAGATCGAACAGCAACTGTGGAAAAAACAGATTCCGGCGAAAAGCGGTGAGTTTTGTGTTGTGCCTGTTACGGGTTTCCACCACCAGTCCATTCTGCTGCAGGAATCTGACAATCCCATCTGTCATTGTCCGAAACTCATCCTCATCAAAATCCTTGCAATCAAAATCCAAATCTTCTGAAAAGCGGTCAATCCCTTGAATCAGGCGGAGATTTGTGCCTCCAATGAAATTCAGTTTACCTGCATACATCGAGTTGGCCAGGTAATCCAGAATCAGTAGTTGCAGATATTCCTTTAACATATAGCGGTCGAACCTGCTGTCGCTGGCTATGACAATCGGGAAAAAACTGCGGATAAAAGATAGGTCAATCATATCTCGTAAACTGATTTAAGGAATGATACTCTGTTTTCCAGTGCATGGCTCTCAAAGCGGGAAAGATAATCGGAGAAACGTTCGGAATCCATATCATTTTGAATCCAGTCCCAATCCAGACGCAACTCTTCCATGTCCTGTTCTGTTTTGTAAAAGGGATTAAGATACAAGAGATCCAAGAGGGCTTTTTCCGGAGTGGCGATCAGGATCCCTCTTCCATCCGTCATGGTCGATATCTCGTAGCCAAAATACAATGATTCCTTTACATTCTGATAGTGGAAGGTGCCAAAAGGGTTTGAGAAACTTGCTGTCTTGAGTGTAGAAACACTTGTGAGCTGAACCACTTCTTCCGGGATAATGCCGTAAAATGAAAGGGCACTGTGCAGGCTGATATAAGAGGGCTTATACAACTGATTGGCAATATATCGTGCAAATCCGGAAACCAGCCGGTACTCCGGGAATGCGTAATGTTCATTCCTGAGTTTTACTAGCAGTCCCTTCTTGCACCAACGCGTTAAGTTGTTGCGGTCAAAATCCTTTTCCCACAACAATACCTGGTTGATGTTGAAGCATCCGTGAGGGTACATATGAGTCCTAAAAGTAAGGAAATCCATATATCTTGTTTCTAAAACTCTGCAAATATAGTGATTTTTAGAAACAAAACACTCTTTAATGAAAAAAGAGTTCATTCAAACAGCTCCGTTGCTTGGCGAAAGATGGCATCGACGTCATCTTCGCGGACGGCTTCCGCTGTCTTTCCGGGAGCTGGAGATGACCTGTCGGAGCTGCCCATGACGGTAGAGACGGGGGCAGCCTTGGCGAGAGTGTCGGTTACGGCAGTTGGAGCCGTCATCTCGGAATCCGCTTCCGTCCTCACCGACCTGATCGGGAATCCCCACAAAAGAAAACCAACAACTACAGCAACGACGGCAATCGCCACCAGCCATGGCCACGCCGGCCTTTTGCGGAGCAGGGCGGCCTTCAAATCTTCCGCACTTGCAAATCGCCCGGAAGGGGCGGTGGCTGTGCATCTGCGCAGGGCCTTGCGGTGACCGGAGGTCATCTCCATGAGCACCTTTCCCAAAGAATACAGGTCGCTTCGGGCATCTGCCGGCTGGCCGGCGATAACCTCTGGCGCAGCGTAGTTGCGGGTGCCTGCAGGTTGTTTGAGCAGGGAAAAACTGTCGGAATCGGCCAGCGAAAAATCTATCAGTTTGGCAAAATGCCCCTGATGTGTGATGAGGATGTTGGAAGGCTTGATGTCCCGGTGGATGATCTGGTGGGCATGGAGATAGGCCACGGCATCGCAGAGGCTGCCGGCTGTCTGGCGGAAAAAGGCTTCATCCGCCTTCCCATTCTGTAGATACTCTGCCAGGGTGCAGCCATCTATCCATTCCATCTCGATGCAACTGCCCAGCCCGTCTATTTGCAGATAGGCATAGGTTTCCCTAATGCCCGGATGCCTGAGGGAGAAACTGATTTCGAATTCCTTCTGGAGCATAGTCTCGTGGATGAGGCTGCCGCGAAACTCCGGACTCAGGCATTTGAAAACCCGGAAATGCCCGGCGCGTTCACCCCGGTACAGTTCGAAGAATCCGTTTTCGGAACGGTGGATCAGGGTGAAACCGCCTTTACCGACATCGTAAATGTCGGCCGGGGCGAAGAATCCTGACACTTCCAAGTTCATATCGTAAAGATACGCTTTTTTCGCTGGAAATCAGTATTTTTGTATGATGAAAAACGGCTGCGTCCTTTTCTTGCTCATGCTTCTCCCTCTGGGACTTTTTGCCCAGTCGGGAGATTATGATGATGCGCTCGACCGCTACGAGTCCATCACGGCGGAGTGTATTAGGGTGAAGCAGTCCGTGGCTTCGGGCGAAAAGGTCCCGCGTGCGGAACTCGCCCGCCTGGCAGGCCAGTTGAACGGGTTGAAGACCCAGCTTCAGGGCGTTTCCGGCCAGCTTACGGCTGCACAACGCCAACGGGTGGCAGACATCAGGCAGATGTATTCTGATGGTATCGTGCGAAGTACTGCTCCTATCCTGATTCCGTCCATCCCTACCTCTCCTGCACCTCTTCTGGCATGCCCCGCACTGCCGGACAATCTCGCTGGAGGATGCGCTGTTGCATCCAACCCCACAAGGAGAAAGCTCCGTCCGGATGTCCTCCTTCTTGCCGAGGCCGGGCTGGTGCCGGACTTCTCCGCAGGTATCAAGGCCTGTGCCCTCTATGGCCGGTGGGGAGCCTATGTTGCCGGAAGAAGCAATTTCTCGCCGTCCCGCTATGGGTACGAGTGCCTGTCGGACGGAACGGTTCCGGGAGGTGGCAAGATCTGGACTTCCGGCATTTCCCGGGTATCCCGCCTGAACCTGTCTGCCGGTGCACTATGGCATCCTGTCGGCTGGGGATCGCTCTATGGCGGATGCGGATACGGCCGCCGCCGTCTCCTGTGGCAGGATTCCGCTGGCGATTGGGCTATGGTGTCCGACCGCAGCTGTGCTGGTCTGTCTTTGGAAGCAGGTGTCATCATTCATTATAACAAGTTGATTTTCAGCATCGGAGGTGCATCTGTTCCCTCTTTTTCCGATAAATCTTTTTATGCTGACATGACATTGGGTGTTGGATGGCAATTTTGATTATATTTGCATAGTAACACTCGAAAAGTATGAAAGCATATATCGTCATGGCGTTTTCTCTTCTCAGCCTGTTTGCCTGCAGCGCAGGTTATAAGAACATCGATGTCGAACAGTTTGCCTCTGCAGTGAAGGAGGGCGCATGCATCCTGGATGTGCGCACACCTGAAGAGTTTGCGGAGGGGAGCATCCCCGGGGCGGTGAACGTGGATTGGAACGGGGAGGATTTCCTTGCAAAGGTGGATGCAGTTTTCGATGCATCCGAATCCCTTTATTTATATTGCAGGAGCGGACGCCGCAGCGCTGCCGCATCCAAGGCTTTGACCAAGGCCGGATACAAGAAGGTCTTCAACCTTCTCGGAGGATACAATGCCTGGACGGAAGCTGGGAAGAACATCGACCAGGATCCGCAGTATGCCGTGAACCTGCTGCCGGCGGGTGCTGATGCCCCCGAGATCATACTCAAGGATATAGAAGGAAAGGAAGTGAAACTCAGCGACTTCCGCGGCAGGCAGGTGGTGCTCGTTTTCTGGGCATCCTGGTGCCCGGACTGCCGTGCAGAGGTGCCTGAACTCAAGGCCATGTATGCGAAAGCCGATCCGGCCAAAGTGCAGTTTGTGTCCGTATCCTTCGACCGCGAGTTCGAGGCGCTCACAAAATTTGCGGCCGAGAACGATCTTCCCGGAGTGCAGCTCTTCGATCCTGCAGGCAAGAAAGAATCCAAGGTAGGTGCCGACTACGGCGTAAAGTGGATACCTTCTTTATATCTGATAGACGCGGAAGGCAAGGTGCAGCTCGGAACGGTGATGGCCTGGAAGATTGCTGCTGCCCTTAACGGCGAAGCCATTCCTTCTCCCAGGCAGTCGAAAGCCCGTCAGCTCTGCGACGATCCCGACCATTGTTCCATTTAAACCGTGAAAGACATGAAAAAGATTCTCTTATCCCTCATGGCGATCCTCCTTGCCTTGAATGCCGGGGCGCAGGTGAAACTTATCCGCAGCCTCAAGCCCGTCGAGTCGAGGAAGTACAAGCCGCAGATATACGATTATAAAAACAGGGAAACCTTCTACATCTCCATCCATCCCTACACGGACGGGTTCTCCCTTTGGAACGGTGTGCTCAACGACGAGGCAAAGGAATATGCCTATGCCGTTTTCTCGCTGAAAGGGGAGTACGACAAGATAAGTTTCGTGATGGGCCCCGGCCAGAGCTACAGCTCGGAGCCTAATCGTTTTGCCGCAAACGACAAGGGGGCCGACATCGTGCTGGTAAAGGCGGATGGGCGGAATCTGGTCGACGAGGTGGTGCGCTGCTGGGACGCCCCCAGAGAATACGTCCTGGACATAAGCGGCGTGGACATACTCCGTTTCGAGAACTGGTCCGGCCTGGAGAGTATCTATTTCGGAGACGTCAAGCTTTGGAAGAAAGGCCAGACACCTCAGCTCCCGCCCAGGCCCCAGGCAAACCTTGTGGCAAAGGAAAAGGTCAACCTGGTAGAGGACATCACGCCACATCTTATCTGCCACAGGGGCTGGTCGAAACCTATCACCACGCACGACTGGAGCGGCATCGAAGAGTGGAAGCACATGAGCATCAACCGCAACCAGTACTACTCCGGAATAGCCTTCAGTGCCAGCCAGGAACTGGGAGAGGGCATCAGCAGCGGCTTCGCCTACTTCTGGCTCCAGAAGGCTTTCGATAAGGTATCCTTCGTCATAGGACCGTGGGACCAGCAGAGTCACGGTGCCGAGGCCTGGTTCACCGTCAAGGGCGACGGCAAGATAATCTATGAGAAACTAGTTAAGCAGACGGACCTGGCGGAAACCGTGGTGCTGGACGTGACTGGCATCAACGTGCTCTCCATGCATTCCGGAGAGTTGGAGAAGATAAAAGACATGCTGGCCGGCATGAGCTTCGGCGTAGTGGATATCTACGCCTACAAGAACGGCTGTCCGGATATTCCCACGCCCGGCCTGGCCAACGCCTCGCAGGCGAAGCTTGCCGCTCTTCCGGACGTGGCGAAACTCTGCTCCAACATAAAGCCTTTCTCCGTCCGCGGTTCATCCAGCTTCGACAAGAC
>JAEENZ010000242.1 GCA_016283985.1 Bacteroidales bacterium
CTGCTCCTCTCGCCTGTCATGGGACCCATCATCGGCATGGGCCTCGGCTTGGGCCTCAACGATACCCGACTGCTTGGAGACAGCCTGCGCAACCTGCTTATAATGGTGATAATCAGCTTGATAGCATCTTCGCTCTTCTTCCTGCTTTCACCTCTGAACCTGGCCAACCCGACCGAATTGCTGGCACGCACCTCACCTTCCATCTACGACGTGCTCATTGCACTCTTCGGCGGATTCGCAGGCATCCTGGAACAGGCCCGCAAGGAAAAGGGAACCGTGATGTCGGGTGTTGCCATCGCCACGGCGCTCATGCCTCCGCTATGCACGGCTGGCTTCGGCCTCGCCAAGTGGAACATGCACTACTTCTTCGGCGCAATGTACCTCTTCACCATCAACGCCATCTTCATCATGTTTGCCACCTATCTGGCATGCAAGTACCTCCACTTCCACCAGAAGAGCTTCGCCGATGAAAGGACTGCCCGCCGCACCCGCACCGTAATCACCGCCGTAGTGCTGCTGGTCACCGTGCCCAGCATCTGGTCTGCGTTCATCATGATACGCAACAACAACTTCACCACGAACGCCCAGACCTTCGTGAGTGAAAACAGGATGGTCGCACGCAGTTACATCTACGACTACAAGATCAGCAACGGCAGCGACCGGGCGGTAACCCTGTATCTTTCCGGAGAAGCGCTGAACGATCAGGAGCGCCTGGATCTCGTGGAACTCGCCGGTAAATACGGAATCAAGGCCAACGAACTGAAAATCAAAGAGAACGCCGTAGATTCCGACGACCAGTCCAAGAAACTGGTGGAAGGCATATATGAAAGGATGGACCGCCAGCTGGAGCTTAAGGAGAACGAAATCCTTGCCCTCCAGGCCACTTTGGATTCGCTGAACGGCAAGCGCATACCCTACGAACAGATTACTGCCGAAACCATTGCACAGTATCCTTCGGTTACCGGCCTGCATCTATCCCGAGGCGCAACGGTTGAAGCCGACAGCACCCGTACAGACGGCATCCTGGCTATCGTCTATTGTTCCTCCCCCCTGCCCGATGAAGACCGGGGCCGCCTGGAGAGTTGGCTCCGAGTCCGCCTGAACACCGTGGCGCTTAACCTGCTGACAATTAATGATATACAATAATTAGAGTGCTTGGTTTCAAGCACTCTGTTTTTATTAACATGCTGAAAATCAAGACATTTTTTGCCAGCATCATTCTGGTTATACTCGTCATGGGCTGCAATAAAGGCAGCGGCAGATACGAAACCAGACTACCAGTACGTTTCACCCCTCTGGATGTGGGCGCTATAAAGCCCGAAGGATGGCTCCGCGACTGGGCGGAAGATGCCGCAAACGGCATCACGGGCCATCTGGACGAATACGAACAGGTTTTCGCGTACGGATGGCTGGGGCGCGACATCAGCGCCCGCCAAAGCGAAGGCGACGGCATGGTCAGCAGCACGGGCTGGCTTCTCGAGCAGAGCGCCTACTGGCTCGACGGTGCGCTCAAACTCGGCTACCAACTCGGCGACACCGCCATCATCCGCAAAACCACCCGGAGGCTTGACGGCGTGGTGGACGGAGTCCTGAGCAGCCCCAACCACACCTTTATCTGGTGGAAAACCGATGATATAGTGAAGGAAGAAAATGGCGATGAGGGAAAGGGCTCTTTCAACAACTGGGCGCACGGGCTTATGGGCCGCTGTCTGGTTTCGTACTATCAGGCTACCGGTGACGAACGCATTCTGAAAGCACTGGAGAAGGTCTATTCCTCCGGTTATTTCCTTAAACCCCCGCAGGACGACATCTACGGGCCTGAAGCCGGACTTACCCAGGGCATGGTGCGCGGGGCCGTCAATCTGGATGCAATGACCGAAACCTGCATGCTCACAGGCAACGGGGCCATCCTCCAGACAATGCTGGATTACGCAGCAGAACCCACCCAGAAGGATCAAGAGCAGCGGCTGCTCGATAAAAAAGACCGTTACGATAGGATCTGGCAGGAAGCCACCATTCACGGAGTAACCTTCAACGAAGTAGCGCGCGTGCCCGCACTGCTGGCTCTCTGGACCGGCGACCGGAAGGAACTCGAGGCCACCATCCACATTCTGGAATGGGGCGACAGATACAACGGCCTGCCCTACGGCGTGGTTTCGGCCGAGGAATGGATTTCCGGCATAGGCCCGTACCGTTTCACCGAAACCTGCGACATCCCGGCCGCGATGTGGACCAAGACATGGCTCCTGCGCATCACTGGAGATGCCCGCTGGGCGGACCAGGTGGAACGAGCCTTCCTCAACGCAGGCCCCGTGCCCGTCAGCCGCGATTTCAAGACCATGAGCTACTACCAGAGCCCTAACCGCATCGATGAGGATACCCCCGCAGCGCCTCCCGTTCCCGGGCCCGGCAGGCAGATAGTCTACTCCCCCACCGGTAACAAGACACTCTGCTGCGTCGGAAGCAGCAACTGGATAATCCCCAACTACGTACAGAATATGTGCATGGCCGCGGCCGGCGGCGGATACGCATTCGCGCTCTACGGCCCCTGCAGCATCGAAGCGGACGGCTTAAAATTCACCTGCACCACCGCCTATCCATTCGGGGATGAAATCCGGATCAACCTGAAGGCCGATAAGGCTCAAAGGATCCCCCTCTATTTCAGGGTTCCGGAATGGTGCGAAGGCATGACGGTGACAGTTAACGGCAAGAGCGTTTCCGGCAGCTACTACGGCCGCTTCCTACGTGTTAAGCGCAAATGGCAGGACGGCGATGAGATAGTCATCAGCCTGCCTATGCAACCCAGAGTGTATGAGGTGGAAGACAACTGCTACCCCCAGAATTCCTATTTCACCAAGCCGCAATGGGGACGCGTGCATCCCTATGCCCTGGATACTCTAGCGGGCAGGAAGTACACCTGCGTGGATTACGGCCCGCTGCTCTACGCACTTCCCCTTTACGACATCGACGAGAACACCGTGGTTCCCGGGCAGAAAAGCGACTACGAACTAGCTGTGGAGGATGCTTCGCAGATAGAGGTCGTGCGCAACGGCGAGATGCCCGCCCGCTGGGGCTGGCGCATAGAGGACGTGCCGACGGTGCTCAAAGTCCCCGCTCTGGAAAACGAAGATGGCCGGTCGGAACCGGCCATGACAAATATCACCCTGGTGCCATACAACTGCACCAAATTCAGGGTGTCGATGTTTCCGCAGGCTAGTAGATGACCTTCAGCCAGGGCGTTTTCTTTGCAGCGAACTTTTTAACCTCGATGGGAATGTCCGTGCAAAGGAAATCAGCTCCCAGATAAGCTCCGAGAACAAAATCATTCACACTCTGTCCAGGCCACAGACTGACCGTCAACCCTTCCTTGTGAGCTTTGGTCACGGCTTCGCGGCTGGTACCTTCCATCACAGCCCCGATACGTGAAATTCCCATTGCCTTGCAAAGGGCGATGGTTTCATTGTTCAGAGGCTTGCTGGTAATCAGGAGCATGTCAACTCCGGGATGCATCTGCTGAAGATATCGGAGGCCACGGTAATCGGAAGACGTGAAAATGAATTCGGCATCGGCAGGCTTTGCATCCATTACTGCCTTGTAAAGCTTGTCGCAGTACTCACGAAGACGAGGTTCTGGATAATACTCTACCGGTGTTGTCTTAAGTTCGAATTCAACATACAGGCCTTTCATCGGTTTCAGGAATTCAAGAAGTTCATCAAGGGTCAGCATTTTATTCCCTTTCTTCGTGTCCAATGCACGGATCTCCTCCCAGGTCTTCTCCTCCACATGTCCGCTGCCGTTCGTTGTACGATCCAAGGTGGAGTCATGGGTAATGACCAATACCCCGTCTTTTGTCATGCGGATATCGGTTTCAAATCCGCGATAGCCATTCTTTGCACTGGCCTCAAAAGCCTGCATAGTATTCTCATCGTGTTCAATACGGCCTCCACGGTGTGAAAAAACACGGATAGTCTGACTTTGGGCGAATGCGGATAAAGTCAGGATCATTCCAATAACGATTATGATTGTCTTTTTCATAGAATAAATACTTTGTCAATTATAACCTTTTTGTAGGGTAAAACCCTGTTTTTTCGTATTATTATTTGTATTTTGCAGAAACATGATGAAACGTTTGTCTATTCTTCCCTTATTACTTATCACAGGTTTTGCCTTGGCGCAAACCGCTCCGGATTATTCCTCATATATTATAACGCCTGCGGCACCGGAAACCCCACTTATTAATGGGCCAAAAGTTTATGGAGCCCACCCCAAGACAGATTTCCTTTATCGGATTCCCGCAACCGGCAAGAGGCCTATGCGTTTTAGCGCCAAAGGATTACCCAGAGGCCTGAAAATTGATCCCGAAAAAGGAATAATCAAGGGAAAAGCTGCACGGAAGGGGCTGTACAAAGTACAAATCACGGCCACTAATTCTTTAGGGAGTGACACCCGGGAGTTGCGAATAATCATAGGTGACCAGATTGCATTGACCCCTCCAATGGGATGGAACTCCTGGAACTGCCATGGTAATTCAGTTTCCCAGGATCATATTCTCCAAGCAGCCAGGACAATGGACGAGAAAGGACTGACCAATTATGGCTGGAACTATATAAACATAGATGATGGCTGGCAGGGAGTACGTGGAGGAAAATACAATGCCATCCAGCCCAACAAGAAATTCCCGGACATGAAGGCTCTGGGAGATTCACTTCATTCGCGCGGGCTCAAACTTGGCATTTATTCCGGGCCGTGGATATCCACGTACGCGGGCCATATCGGTTCTTCCTGCGATAATCAGGATGGACGTTATTGGTGGGTGGAGGAAGGAATGGTTGATGAATATATGAAGTTGGATGCAACCAAATACGATAAGGAAGAACTATTTGTTTTCGGAAAGCACTCGTTTGCCGAAGCCGATGCCAAACAATGGGCCGAGTGGGGGGTTGATTACCTGAAATACGACTGGTTCTTGAACGATATCAACTGCCTGAAGGACATGCGCAAGGCCCTGGATGCCACCGGTCGGGATATAGTTTACAGTATTTCAAATGCAACGCGAATCGCTTTAGGCCCCTGGATGGGAGAAATGGCCAACTGCTGGCGGACGGCAGGCGACATTACCGACACCTGGGCAAGCATATCCAGCATAGCATTCGACAGAGAGGCCTCGTGGCCAGGATACTGCGCCCCATCCCATTGGCCCGATGCCGATATGATGGTATTGGGGAAGGTTGGTGGATGGGATCTTCATCCGCACTGGACAAAGCTGACACCCTGGGAACAGTACTCCCACGTTACTGCATGGGCGATCCTTGCATCGCCCCTGCTAATAGGTTGCGATATGGCTGCCCTAGATGACTTTACCATCAGTCTCCTGTGCAACCGCGAGGTCATTGATGTCAACCAGGACCCGTTGGGATTCATGGGAGTAAAAAATGCCTTCGGTTCTGACAAGAACAGGTTGATATATGTCAAACTCCTCGAAGACGGAGCCCTTGCCGTGGCCCTGTTCAATCTCAAAAATGAAGATAGCAAAGTCAGCTTCTGTCCGAGGGAACTCGGATTATACGGCATCCAGAAAGTTCGTGACCTTTGGCGTCAGAAAGATGTCGGCCAGATACACGATAAGGAGCGTTGGGAAGCAACCCTCCCTCCGCATGGATGTGCACTTTTCCGAGTCAGTCCAGGAGTGACCGACAGGAAATTGGAAGGTAAATGGTGGGCAATACAATAAGCAGTATGACTAACAGATTACGTATATTCATTATTTCTGCCGCACTTGCCTTTCTTGGCGGCACGGCTGTCAGCGCCAAAGTCACCCTACCATCAGTTATCAGCAGCGATATGGTGCTGCAGCAACAGAGTGATGTCGCCTTATGGGGTTGGACCGATAGCGGAAACAAAGTCAGCATTAAAACTTCATGGTCCAGAGAAAAGTATTTCGCAGAACCGGACAAGGATGGCAAATGGATGACCAAAGTACACACCCCTTCAGCGGGCGGGCCATATGAACTGACGATATCGGATGGTGAAAAAACAATCCTTACCAACATCCTGATAGGAGAAGTATGGTTCTGTTCCGGCCAATCGAACATGGAGATGCCCATGCGCGGCTTCCGCTCCCAGCCTGCAGAAGGAGCGGGGAGAATCATAATGACCGCCAAGCCGGGCACTCCAATCAGGATGATTACCGTCAAGCATAAGGCGGCCGCCACTCCAGTCCGGGATATCGAAGGCCGGTGGAAAGAGAACACGCCGGAAGCCGTAGCCTCAACCAGCGCCGTTGCATACTTCTTTGCACTGAAACTCCATCAAATGCTGGATGTTCCTGTTGGAATTATCATTACAGAGTGGGGCGCCTCAACGATCGAGGCATGGATGGACAAGGAAACAGTAACGAACAAATTCTTTGGAGAATTCGACCGATGCTTTCTCGGAGAGTCCAAACAACCGAGGTTGAAGCAGCAGGCCCCATCGGCTCTGTTCAACGGACAGGTAGCACCGCTGGTTCCCTTTACTTTTAAAGGGATGCTCTGGTATCAGGGGGAATCGAATCAGGATAGGCCCAAGCAATATGTCCGACTCCAGAAAGAGTATGTTTCCATGATGCGGGAGCTTTTCCATGTTCCCGATGCGCCTTTCTATTGTGTTCAGATAGCTCCTTATTATTACAGCGATCCCGACGGTTTTACATACGGCTATTTCTGTGAATCACAGCAGAAATCCCTGGAAGGCATCCCGCACAGCGGCATAGCGACCACCACCGACCTTGGAGAATACGGGGTCATCCATCCCCGTAGAAAAGAAGAAGTTGGATCGCGCCTCGCCGATCTGGCGCTAATCAACGATTATGGTTTCAAGGGTATCAATCCCACCGCTCCCTGTTACGAAAGCACAAAGTTCGAGAACGGAACGGCCATCGTTACCATGAAGACGGACGCCCAGGGGCTTGCACCTTGGGGTCAGGATATCACCGGATTGGAACTTGCTGGGAACGACAGGGTTTTTCATCCCGCTACTGGACGGTTGAAAGAGCACAATACAATTGTCGTAAGCAGTCCCCTTGTACCAAATCCCGTGGCGGTAAGATACAGTTTCCGCAATTGGAAGCCAGGGAATCTCTACAGCACCTGGGGTATTCCGGCTGGGCCTTTCCGTTCCGATGACTGGCCACGGGAAGACACTCCCCCCACCCTGAGGGTAATGTCTTTCAACGTCCGTAATTCCAGAGCCCGGGATGGAGACAACGCATGGGAAATCAGGCGCGATGCAACGCCACTTATGATCCGGGACATTCGTCCGGCCGTTTTCGGGATACAGGAAGCTTATGAAGACCAGATACAATATATATGCGAACAGTGTCCTGAGTACAAATGCGTAAGTGTCGGGCGCGATGACGGAAAGAAAAAGGGCGAGCAGATGTCGGTATTCTGCGACACTACCCGCATTGAGATTCTGTCCTGGGGAACATACTGGCTCTCCGAGACTCCCGATGTTCCGAGCTTAGGGTGGGATGCAGCCTGCAGAAGAACGGCAACATGGGCTCTTTTGCGGCAGAAGGCATCCGGACGGGAGTTTTATTTTGTGAATACCCATCTCGACCACATCGGCGTGACCGCCCGAAGGGAAGGACTTGCCTTGATCTACAAAAGGATTCAGAGCATGAACCCCAACGGCTTGCCAATGATACTCGCAGGAGACTTCAACGTATTCCCTGATGACAGTTGCCTAACCGATATTTCCTCCCTGATGAAGAATACCAGGTTCTGTTCCGAAGATGCCGATACCATAGGTTCATTCAATGGTTTCGGCGAATTTACCAGAGACAATCTCGAGAAAATCGATTATATTTTCTACCGGGGATTCCCGGTAAGCCCGTGTTTCAAGGTTGTCACCGATTCCTACGCCGGCAGGCCATACATATCAGATCACTATCCGATTTATGCCGATCTTGTTTTTCCTGAATTAAAAATCTAACGAATGAAAAAGATATTTTCCATTGCACTTTGCACCGTCATCTGCCTGACTTCCTGCACAAAACCTCTCGGCAGGTGGGTTGATCCTTTCATAGGCACCGACTATACCGGACATACATCTCCCGCAGCTGCGTGTCCCCTGGGCATGGTTCAACCAGGCCCGCAAACCGGCAATTATCTTTGGAAATACTGCAGCGGATACAACTGGTCCGATTCTCTACTTACAGGTTTTACCCAGAACCGGCTCAGCGGCACGGGCTGCCCATCGCTATGCAACGTGCTAATAATGCCGTTTTCCGACAAACATGGACAGGATTTTGCCAGCCGCAAGGAAGATGAAAATGCTTCCGTAGGTCATTATTCAGTTAAACTTCCCGACAACGGAACGGAAGTGGACATTACATGTTCACCCAGGGTTGCATGCTATGAGATGCGTTATTCCACATTGCAGCGCAAACTGTTAGTGAATCTTCAGAGCGTGCAGATCAGGACGAATTCCTCCACTCCCAATGTCAATCTTAGAGGTGCCGTTAAAGAATGGCGGGGAGACATGCCGGACAGCAAGACTATCCGCGGCTATATCAAGGCAAACAGCTGGGTTCGATATGATCTGTGGTACGAAATACATTTCAACCAGCCAATTAAAGCCTGTGATACGCTTTGTTTTGACCCGGGTTTCAAAGCTCCGGCATACACCTTCGATTTCGGCCCTGGGGCAAAACCACTGAAGGTAAAGATTGCGCTGTCATACACAGGGCCAGATGGGGCTCACGCCAATATGGCCGAAGTACCCGGATGGAATTTCAGGAAGGTCCGCAAAGCGGCTGAACGCAAATGGGAAGACTTGTTCAAACTGCTTCCGGTAGAAGCTCCGGACAGCCTCCTCACTGCATTCTACACTTCCATGTATCATCTCTACTTTCAGCCGAATGTAATCAGCGACCTCGGTAAACCGCTTCACTATTCCACATTCTCCCAATGGGACACCTTCAGGGCAGCGGATCTGTTGCGGACACTCCTTACCCCGGTTATTGAGGCGGATGTGGTAAACAGCATGCTTTCTGAGAGCGAGGAACGCGGGCATCTGCCGGTATGGGGACTATGTGGGAAAGATAATTACTGTATGATTGCGAACCATTCGGTGCCAACTGTAGTGGACGCCTGCCTCAGGGGCTTGAAGGGCGTGGATCCTGAACGCGCATGGAGTGCAGTCAAGGCGACACTTACTACTCCTCACCCCAAGTCCGATTGGACTGTATACGACCAATACGGATATTATCCTTTCGACATAGTGAAAGAAGAATCCGTATCCCGCACACTTGAATCCTGTTATGATGACTGGTGCGCCGCAATGCTGGCCAAGGCCCTTGGGAAAGAAGATGATTACGCTTTTTTCTATGAGAGGAGCAGGAACTACCGCAATCTGTTCGATCCTTCTACCGGTTTCTTCCGCGGAAAAGATTCCCAAGGCAACTGGAGGGAGCCTTTCGAGCCATACCGTTATGCCCATGCAGGCAAACAGGGCGGAGATTACACTGAAGGCAGTGCCTGGCACTATTTATGGCACGTTTTACAGGATCCGGAGGATTTGATCGGACTGATTGGAGGAAGGGAGAAGTTTGTCGAGAAACTAGATACGCTGTTTGAAGTGAGTCCTCCTTCAACAATAACCGGCTCTGTCCAGGATATCACCGGACTCATCGGCCAGTATTCTCACGGAAACGAGCCATGCCATCACGTTATATATCTTTACACTTTGGCAGGCAGGCAGGACAAGGCTGCTGAAAGAATACGCCAGGTATTCAAGGAGTTCTATCGCTGCGAGCCTGGCGGACTCTGCGGAAATGACGATTGCGGGCAGATGAGTGCATGGTATATCTTCTCGGCCTTAGGATACTATCCTGTCAACCCGGTGGGAGGAGAGTTCGTAAAAGGAGAGGCTCAGGTACGCTGTCTGCGAGATCTTACCTGGGAAGCCTTATAGCGGTTTCATGAGTTCCAGAAAGAAGTTCCTCCACACGTCCGTCAGGATAGAATAATGCAGCAGAAGCCCCGCAAGGGACAGTAACCGTGAAAGCCACATTACGTCCCTTGCGTTTCCATGAAACATCTATTCGCCCGCGGGGAGAATCATACGAACAGGAAAAACCGTCCAGCCCTTTCGGAAAACACGGCCGAAGGATGATATGACGGAATCCAGGATCATCAGGGTCAGGATTGATGCCGCCCAGGGCCCGGTGGAACCAGGCCGCTATATCGCCGAACATTACATGATTGTCAGAATTATCCCGGGAAGCATCGATACGCCAATTCTCAACGAGAGTCGTCCTACCATTGACCAGCCACCAGCCCCATGACGGGTAGTCCTGAGCCGAAGCGATTCTGTACGCCATATCTCCGTAACCATTGGCCGCAAGGACATTCAGCACTGCCTTGGCACCATGTACACCGGCATTTATATGATATCCATCTTCCTCTACTTTCTTGACAAGGGCACCTACAACGGCTGACTTATTCTCTTCTGGCACGATACCGAACGAAAGCGGCAGACTCTGGTCGGTCTGCATGCCGCCGGCATAAACGCCGGAATTCTTGTCAAGATATTTATCATTGATGGCCTTTCGGACCCTTTCTGCGATGGCTCCGTATTTCTCCGCATCCTCATCGTAACCGAAGATACTTGCCGCACGGCAGAGAATATCTAGATCCTTATAAAGGAAGCAGGAGCAGATCAGCGTCTTGTTGGATCGTGTCGTAACAGGCACCCAGTCTCCCCTGCCCCAGGAACATAATCCGTCTTTAGTGAGCGTCAATGCATAATCTACATAACGACGGATACTGTCGTAGCAGTCCCGAAGCGGCTTGCTATCTCCGTAGAACAGATACAACTCCCACGGTATCAAGGCGATAGTGCTGGTCCAGTCGAGTCCGTTACCATTTGCAGCTGGATTCCAATATCCCCAGCCGCAAGTCGGTATTATATCCGGTAGCAATCCGTTCGGTTGTTGTTCGTCACGATGGTCTGCAAGCCATTTTTCATAAACCGTAAAACCGTCATAATTGTAGAGCCCGGATTCCACGGCAATGTGGGCATCGGCTGTCCACCCGTTTTTCTCCCGCTGAGGGCAATCGGTAGGATAGCCCGGAAGATTGGACAGATAGGTTCTGCGAGTAGCCTGCCAGATGTCGTTGACGATGGATGCGGAAGCCGACAGGTTACCGACTTCGGGAACATCACTATGTACTTTCACGGCTTTCAACTGCTCTTTTCCCCATTTCAAGGAAGATGAAGCGTTTACCTCAACGTATCGAAAACCCTTGTAACTGTACTGTGGGGCAAAGCATACCTCTTCGCCGTTCAGCGTCACTATATCAGTTTGGAGAGGCTCTGCATTGCGGTCGCCGAAATAGTAATAGTTGATATTATCCTGGTCGGCACGACCTGCTGAATTAAGTCTTTCAGCGTATGTCAGCTCAATAGTTGTTCCACGGGGGCCTGTGATGCGCAGGTGGACATTCCCCGCCATATTTTCACCGAAGTCATAAATCCAACGGTTGTTGTTGATTTTAATGATATTGGCTGCCTCGATTTCTTCACTTTCGCGAATAGGAACCATCTGCTGGGAGCTGATCTGTGCAGCCGGGCAACTTCTAAGTGTCGCACCGACCCAGTCTTTCTCATCGAATCCCGGCTCAGTCCAACCCGACATTTCGCGTCTGGCATCATAATGCTCTCCAGTGTAGATATTGTTGTATACAAGCGGGCCGCATGATGAGGTCTGCCAGCCCGGACCGGTAGATACAATCTGCTCGCTGCCATCCGCATAGTGGATGCGGATATCCATACAAAAAGCTGGTCGTGCTCTCCAAGGTGCTATGTCGAAATGCCATGTGGTGACTGCCTGATGATTGTACCAGCCATTGCCGAGCTCGACTCCCACTGCATTTGCGCCTTCCCGGACCAAGCTCGTAACATCGAAGGTCGAATACAACACCCTCCGGTCGAAGCGCGTAAATGCCGGATCCAGTATCCTGTCACCGACTTTTTCGCCATTGATATACATTGAATACAGCCCCGCTGCAGAAATATAAGCACGAGCCCTGACTATGCCTCCCCGTGTCTTGAATTCCTCCCGGAAACGGGGTGCCGGTTTGAAGTCGGCGCCCTGCTTGTCGGAAATCCAGTTTCCGCGCCAGTTGTGCTGGCCCATGAGGCCTGTTTCAAAGAAGACGGTCTCCGACTGCACCTCCTTGCCGTCCATATCTTCACATTTCACTCTCCACCAGTATCGGGTGCATGGATCAAGCGTCGGACCGGCGTATGTTGCCACTATGTCGCCTGCTGGTATCCGTCCGGAGTCCCAGATGACGGCGCCTTCAAATGACAGCGAGTCAGAGGCTACTGTTATACGATATGCGGCCTGGGCAGCTCCCATGCGGCCGTCTTCCATGTGCCACGAGAACCGAGGCGCCGGGTTGTCTATCCCCAGAGGGTTGGTGAGGTGTTCGGTCTTCAGGCCAGAAACGGCCAGTATAAGTTGAAGCAGGACAGTAAGACTCATATATGCAATATACGGAAAAATAACGGATTACCCTACTTGTCCTCTATAATCCTTCTTTCAGGAATTTCCTCAATGATAGATGTGTGATACCGTTTTCGTCACGCTCAGTCAAAAGCGGTGTGGCGCTGATGACGTATTTGGGATGATTGTCCTTGATTTTCTCAAGCGGGCCGAATTCCCTGTCACGCGTGTCCTGCCCTGAAATGATGTAGCTAGCCTGTACATAGATTGTTTTACCGGGTTTGCGGCAGACGAAATCCACTTCTCCGGCATTCAAGACGCCGACATTTACCTCATATCCCAAATAAAGGAGGTGCTTGTAAACAGCGTTTTCAATAACCTTCTCTATGTAAGAGTCCATGGCACCGGAAGCCCTGAGATTCCGGAGGCCCAGGTCATCCCAATAGATTTTTTCATTGGATTCAAAAAGCTTCTTGCCATGGATGTCATAGCGCTGCACTACATCCAGTAGGAAGGCCTCGGCATAGTAACCCCGATAGAGAAGGATGAGATTGGGAGAAACATCTTCCTGCTGCGATTTCATATACTTGGAGATGCTGTTGGCGGAGGTGAGCTTGCCCGTGGTGTCGGCATAGAAATCAATGAGATTGTTCAAGAACGAAATATTCCGGATGTCATGACGTTCTATGATGTCCTTGAGAATAATGGTATTGAACACGCTGGTAATGTAGGCCCAGACCTGCTCATCGCTTTCCAGTCCTACTCTCCTTAGGCCAGGAAGGCCACCGTAGTTCAGATAGGTCATCAAGTGTTCATCGCTGTCCTGCATCTCATGGAACTGAAGAAATTCAGTATATGTGAGCGGGTGAATACGAACTTCGACATGACGGCCGGACAGTCGGGTGGCCAGTTCTCCGGATAGCATATCTGAATTACTACCCGTGAGGATAACGTCTGTATTCTCCTCGGTGTACCAGTTGCAAACACTATCTTCAAACTGTTTAATTTCCTGAACTTCGTCGATTAGGATACAGTTGTGTTTCCCGGCAATAAAACAAGCTTCAATCCATGCGTTCAGATCATCTTTTGTCTGAATGCTGTTGAAGGCTTTCTTTTCCTTGTCTATATAGATTATGTTGATATCATCCTCGTCTTTATGGCGCTGTATGAAATCTTTGAGGACATAACTCTTCCCCACTCGGCGGGAACCGACAAGGGCGATGATATTCCCTTTACCCAACCAGGAGTCAACGATATCTGCATAGTGTTTTCTAGTAAGTACTTCCATATTACTTGACTTT
This sequence comes from Bacteroidales bacterium, assembly GCA_016283985.1. The sequence goes on from JAEENZ010000242.1 coordinate 13,798, forward strand.
TGTTGAGCACAAAGATAATACAAAAATATTGTCCGTAAACAATAAAAGTTGTAAAATTATGATTTCTTTGTCTATAGACAATAAAAAACAGTCTTGTATATTGTCGAAACAGCAGCCTAAAAACAATCAGCCCGGCGGGCAAAGCCTGCCGGGCTGATTGATAAAGATTAACAGTAGTTATTCTGAGTAGGCCTCCTGTGCTACGACAGTAGCGGTAATAGGCGCATCGGACCAGCCGCTGAACCATTTCTTTTCAGCCGTCAATGTCGTGGTGAAACTATAGGTCGTTCTGCCTTCCGAATACTTTGTTCCGGCATTGGCAGCACCGGTGACTTCAACGCCGTCTCCGACCTGGATGCCAGTTGTCACAACGGCACTGCCGTTTCCGTCACCTACAACGGCCCCGTTCCATGCGCCACCGGACACATCACCGAAATTAGAACTGTTGGCCAGGGTGTATTTGATATAACCGCAAAGGCCTCCAACCAAAGTATTGGTAGTCTTGGTGGCGGAAACATTGCCAAAATTCTTACAACCATTAACCTGAGGATAAACGTTGTTGTCGGTAGTGCCACCGCCGACGATTCCGCCAAGATACTGGTTGTTGTAATTACGGACAGAGGAAACCGTTCCGGTATTGATGCAATCTGTCACTTGCTGGTAGCGTGATGCGGTACGGCTCTGAATATATCCAAGAATGCCGCCAAAGGTAAAGACAGCGGAACCGGCATCACTACCTCCTACGACACTACCGACGTTGCCGAAATTCTTGCACTGGTCGATGGTTGTGCATTCGTAAGCATTACCGACAATACCTCCGACACGGACGGAGGCTCCGGATTTGAGAGCACCGTCAACTGTAACGGTACCTCGGTTGATGCAGGAACGATAGATCTGTTCGCATCCTGCGCTTTCCGGATCGGTTCCTCCGATGATACCACCAACCCTGAGTTCGCGGCTCATTGAGGTGTTGTTTTCAACGGTACTGGAAATGGCGC
>JAEENZ010000243.1 GCA_016283985.1 Bacteroidales bacterium
CTTAGAAGTTGTTGTCGCATATTAGGCCGAATAGAACGCCGTCGCAGTAGATGCAATAGTCTCCCATCATCTTTTTCACGGCAATCTCACCAGCGCCAGAACATTGGTCGATGATGTATTGTACAAAGTCAGGACTGCAAGCCATATGAGTTACAATTTTTTACAAAAGTAGCCAAAGCAGCAGGCCGATGGAGCCTGCTACCAAATGCGTTTCGTCACTCATTCTATCACAAAGCTGCGCGGATAGTAATCACTGTAGAAGCGGCCGTCGGAGGCGGTGAACTTCAGGACGCAGTAGTTCGGGTCGGTGACACCGCCGGGATAGTACTGCGTGTCGCCGTCGCGCCAGATCATCTCCTTCGAGGTGGCGTCCGTCAATACTTCCATCGTGCCGCGCAGCATCATCCCCTTGAAGCCCTCGGCATCGCAGAAGTAGATGCTGGCCTTGGGGTTGACCTTGTAGTGGGCTACGCGCAGGGAGAAGGTATTGGTGGTGAAGTAGAATACTTTGATCCCCTCACGCACACGGGGGGAGAGCATGGCCTTTGTGCAGGGGTATCCTTCATCATCCACGGAAGAGATGAAGGCAATCGGAAGCGTATCGGCCATCTTGCCGATGAGTTCTTTCACTCCGGCCAGAGCGGGATTCTCCGGCATGGAATCCGCAAGTGTCAGTTCCTTGCGCCAACGTTTCAGATGCGGGAAGTACATCTTCATCTGGCCGATGTACTCTTCCTTCGTAATGGGCTGCGGCAGCCCTTTGTTCACCTCGTCCACGAACTGGGCGCAGTGTTCAATCATTTCTTCCATAGTGCAATCCTGCAGGAACTCCCCGTCCTTATAGCAGTATATGCAGTAATCTTCATTCTTGCTTCCATCGGCATTGGTGCCAAGGATTTCCTGAGTGAGCGGCATTCCGCAACTCTGGCAAAACTTCTGCTCCATAAGATATTTTACTTTATTTGCGTTTCAAATATAGGAACTTTTTTTACATTCTTGCCTTGCTGTCGGCGCCGGCGCCGGTTCCGGGAATAGCCGGGACTCATATACACTCCTCCCAGTTCAAACTGCCATCTCCCCCCTGCATCCGTTACCAAAGCTCGCCAGCGGCTCAAGGCAAAACTGTAGGCTCTAGATTCCGCTCCGCCAGACGCATGGCGAGGATGGCAACTGGAATGGTCAGGACCAGTACGACAATCATCACCGGAATATTGTTGATGACAGGAATCATCAGCTGGTCATATCCCGCGGGCATTTCTTCGACGGCTGCGGCCAGAGATCCCTCCGTATCTGTCCACCAGTGGGAGATGTAGGCGAAAAAGGAGAAAGCAAAGGGAATGAAACTCCAGCGGACTCCTTTTTTCGTGTCATAGCCAAAGACCTTCCTGAGCAGTTCGGCCAGCGCCGTTAAAACAACCGTAGCGATAATATAGCCAAGATCGGCTTCGCCTGCAATCAGGAACAAGACGAGAATGAATCCGTTCAGCGCTGTCGCCGCCCCGAAACCTCGGATGATGGAGCACGTGTATAGATAGATGAAAGCGAATATCAGGGGCAGAAGCGCCCCGATGTACGCATAGCATGCCGGGTGAATGGCGCCGCTTGCGGCACCGAGGATGAATGTTAACAGATGGGCAATTGCCATCAGAATGATTTTGAATGCAGTTTTCATATGCTTTTAAGATTTAAGTATTATTTTTTCAAATAAAAACGGCCGCCTTTGTGGCGACCGTCAAATATGGTTGCTAATATTGATAACCGCCTTTTACACTGCAAAGGTATGCTCTTTCCTTTGCAGGGGCAATCCCTATTTGTTGTGATTCATGACACGGGCCGCTTCCCCTTAAACGTGTAACCTGCTTTCTCGACAGCCATCCGGATGGCATCTTCCGTTGCCGGACCTTTGATGGTGAGGGTCTTTCGCGAAGCACTTGCCTTCGCGGATTCTACTCCGGGAATATCTTCCACTGCGCGGCATACGGCGGCTTCGCAGTGGCTGCAGTGCATGCCTTCTACGGTATAGACGGCCGTGTCCGGTTCTACGGCCTTGTGGGTGAATCTTTCAAAGAGTTTCATAGTGAGTGCAATTATTATCAATAAGGTTAATACAGATGCGCAGATAATCTTGAAAACGCTGGGCAAAGCGGCTTTGCCCTCACAGCAGGCGTCGCCCGGGGACACCGCGCCGGTGTCGATTCCTATGGCATTGACAAGCAGTCCGAAGAGAACGGAAAAGACAATAATGACGAGTAGATAAATCCATGTAAAACGCCTTCCCATGGCTTTCCGGACTACCAGGATGGAGGCCAGGTTTACTGCCGGACCGGCCATCAGCATTACCAGCGCGGCACCTGGGGACAATCCTTTCATGATGAGAGCGGCCGCAACAGGGATGCTGCCCGTAGAGCAGATGTACATCGGCACGGCCACCACAAGGATCACCAGCATCTGCAGCAGCGGGTGGCTCCCGAAATGAAGGAAGAAATCGTCCGGGATGGCTACCTGGATAAGTGCAGCCACCAGCAGGCCTATTACCAGGCGCCCGCCGATGTCCTGAATCATCTTGAAATAAGCATACTTGAGCACGCGCCAGATCTTGTTTCCGGTTTCTACATTGCAGGATGCGGTCGATGTCGTCTCCGCGTCATCTTCAGGGACCAGCCGGCTCACCAGCAATCCCCCGCAAACTCCGGTAATCAGTGCTGCCACCGGACGGACGATGGCAAAACCCAAGCCCATCAGTGAGAAGGTAGCCAGTATTGAATCTATGCCAGTCTGGGGCGTGGCAATCAGGAAGGATGCAACTGCGCCTTTTGAGGCCTTTTCATTCCTCAGGCCGATGGCGGTGGGAATAACTCCACAGGAGCACAGAGGCAGCGGTATGCCGAGTAACGCAGCCCATAGTACTGCCAGCTTGTTATTCTTCGAAAGATATTTCCTATAGAAACCCTGCGGCACAAATACATGCAGGATACCCGCGATGAGAAAGCCCAGCAGCAGATATGGAGCCATTTCACAGACTACGTTCAGAAGAGAGAGCAGATATTCTCGCATAATTGCCAAATTCTGATTGCAAAGTTAGGAAAAAATGTAGAAAGCGCCGGGCGGATATTTATTCTTATCTTTGCGGACATATGGCACAGCACACAACAGCGGATTTCTCATCCATTCCATTCTTTATCCGGAGAATGGACACCACGAGTTACGTCAAGCCTGTCAAAGTGCCCGAAGCCCGTATTCCGCTTATAGGGTTCATATACGTGGCATCGGGAGAAGTGCTTATAGAAGTCGATTCCGTGCCGTTTCTATGCCAGCCCGGGCAGATTTTGCTGATTCCCCAGCAGAGCCCTTTTGCCATTCGCTTCTACCAGAATGCAGTTGGGTACACGGGAGGTTTTGCCCCGTCCTTTCTGTCCGACACCCGGCCGCTCCGCTACCTGTCAGTCCCTCTTCACCAGGGTTTCTGGTTCGATGAGGGTGCCTTTATGGGCGAGCTTTTAAATATGATGGCAAACTCTTTTGAGAAAGGCGACCAGGTGTTCGTGGAGAAGGGTCTTGATTTGCTTCTTTCCCGCATCAAACCGGCCAGGGAAGCATCATTCCCGGCATCGGTCAGCCAGTTCCTGGAATCTGTTTTCAATTCTGGAAAGATGCCCGGAACAATTGCTTCATATGCATCTGAGATTGGAATCAGCGAGAATTATCTTAGTCGTCTGGTGAAGAAGCACACGGGCCGGAGCGTGGGTGCATGGATCGATATAGTGCGCATTCAGCGGGCAAAGCGCCTGCTCTCGGATACAAGTCAGCCCATCATAGACATCGCAGCCGCCGTCGGTATTGATGATCAGTCCTATTTCTCGCGCCTGTTCAAGAAAGAAACAGGTCTGACGCCATCTGCTTTCCGAAAGAAGATGCAAGGATAATCCTAAATCCTTCCCATCACGGCCTAAAATATCCCGTCTCTTATACCGAACTTTGCAGGGTGAAAAGCTCGGTATGAACAGGAATTGTCTCTATTATATTGCTGCTGCCTTCTGGGGTATTCCCGGTGTTATCATTACGATCAAGGGAATAAGTGCATATCTGACGATGCCATCGCGGAAGCTATGGTGGCTACTACTCATCACAATCTTCGTCATGGTAAGTTTCTTCCT
>JAEENZ010000244.1 GCA_016283985.1 Bacteroidales bacterium
CTTGGAGAGTTCTTCCACTTTCTTTCCCCACCAGTCCTGGATGCCGAAGCGGACGAACCATTCCTTTAGGGCCTTCTGGGCGGCGGAAGCGCTCATTCCCTTGAGCTGGGCGAGGTACATGGCCTGGTCGCCGACCTTCATCTTGCGGTAGAGGCCGCGTTCCTCGGGCATGTATCCTATCTTCTCCACATCCGCCTGGGTGATGGGAGCGCCTTTGAAAAGTATCTCTCCCCCATTGGGTATCGTGATACGGTTTATGATGCGGATCAGCGTCGTCTTGCCGGCGCCGTTGGGGCCTAGCAGACCAAAGATTCCGCCTTCGGGTATTTCAAGGCTGACATGGTCCAGTGCAACCTTTTCTCCGAAGCTTTTGCAGACTTCCCTGCATTCGATTATTGCCATTGCGATTAAATTTATCTTAACCCACAAATTTAACTTCAAGCAGAGAAAAAAGCAAAATTTATTTTGTATTTTTGTGCTGATATGGCTAAAACGACCGTCAATATCGCCCAGCAGAGTTCAGACATCATCAATGATGTGAAGAACGGCCGTTTCGCGCCCGTCTATCTGCTGATGGGAGACGAGCCATACTACCCCGAACTGGTCTGCCAGGCCATCGTCGACAACTGCCTCCAGGACTTCGAAAAGGATTTCAACGAAACCATCTGCTACGGGTCGGACGTCACCGCGTCCCAGATAGTCACGACCGCCAGACGCTTTCCCATGATGGCGGAACGCCAGCTGGTCGTGGTAAAGGAGGCCCAGCAGATGAAAGGCATCGAAGACCTGGCCGTCTACTGCAACGAGCCGCTGGATTCCACGGTGCTTGTGCTGCTCATGCACAAGGCATCCGCCGACAGGCGTCGGGGGCTCTACAAGGCCGTTCAGAAGAACGGCATAGTGCTGGACTCCCCAGCCATCCGGGATTATGAAATCACCGGCTGGATCAGTTCCTATTATGCCGGCCGCGGGCTTCAGATCGAGCCCCAGGCTGCGGCACTGCTCGGGGAATCCGCCGGCACCGACCTCTCGGTCATAGTGGCGGAAACGGAAAAACTTCTCCGGAATCTCCCCGAAGGATGCACCCAGGTGAGGGTGGAGGATGTCGAGAAGAACGTCGGCATCTCCCGCCAGTTCAGCGTATTCGAGCTCACGCGGGAACTGTCGCTCAAGAATTCGGCCAAGGCCCTGAAGATTGCCACCCACATAGGCACGGCCGCCAAATTCGCCATGCCTATGGCCGTGAGCGCCCTGTATACCCACTTCTACCGCCTGCTCAAATACGAGGCCGCCCTCAAGCAGAATCCCGGCATGGGGCAGCAGGAACGCGCCGCCATCCTGGGAGTCAGTCCCTTTTTCCTGCGCGAATACGATGCCGCCGTCCGGAACTATCCGATGCCGTCCGTGATGAACGTCATCTCCATGCTCTGCGAATTCGACTACCAGGGCAAGGGCGGTGACGGCGCGGCCCTTCCTCCGGACCAGCTCCTGATCGAACTCACAGCCAAGATACTGAATGCCTGACGCCGAAAAATACTTCGACCCCCTGCGCCGCAAATGGGTTGCCGCCACTCCCGAGGAGAGAGTGCGCCAGTGGTTCATAGGCATCCTATCCGACAAAAGCCTGGTTCCGGCACACCTGATGATGAGCGAAGTGCCCATGAAATACGGGCAGAAGAACTGGAGGGCGGATATCGTGGTTTACGCCTCCGACGGAAGCCCGCTCGCGGTAGTCGAGTGCAAGCGCCCGGACGTACCCATCAGCGAGGCCGTGGCCGAGCAGGCCCTGCGCTACACAGCCGTACAGGAAGTGAAATTCATTTTCCTCACAAACGGAAAAGAGACTTACGTATATAAAAGGAATGGCGACGGCTTCGAACCGGCGAACGCCTTCCCCACATATCAACAGATGAAAGAGTCATGCCAACGGTAACAGCACAATACGTCCAGAAAGACATCTTCCGCATCGTGAGCCAGGTGGCCCGCGAACGTGGCGTGCGTGCCTTCGCCATAGGCGGATATGTGCGGGACTGCTTCCTCGGCCGTCCGTGCAACGACATCGACATAGTGGTGGAAGGCAGCGGCATAGACTTCGCGCAGGCAGTCGGCGAGAAGACTGGCAAGACCGTCTCATATTTCAAGAACTTCGGAACGGCCATGCTTCACTACGAAGGGGATGAAATCGAGTTCGTGGGCGCCCGTAAGGAATCCTACCGCCGCGAATCCCGCAATCCCATTGTTGAGAACGGCACCCTCAGGGACGACCAGCTCCGCAGGGACTTTACCATCAACGCGATGGCATTTTCACTGCAGGAGGAAGACTACGGAGCGCTGGTGGACCCTTTCGGTGGGATCAAGGACCTTGCCGCCGGCATAATCCGCACCCCTCTGGATCCCGATACCACTTACTCGGACGACCCCCTGCGCATGCTGAGGGCAGTGCGGTTCGCCACCAGGCTCAGCACCCCGGAACAGACCTTCACCATCGTTCCGGAATCCATGGAATCGATGAGGAGGATGGCTCCGCGCATGGAAATCCTCTCGCGAGAACGGATAGCGGAAGAGCTCAACAAGATGCTTCTCTGCTCCAGGCCTTCCATGGCTTTCTATCTTATGGACGAAGCTGGGCTTCTGCAGGGCATACTGCCTCAGATATCTGCGCTGAAGGGCGTCGAGACCATAGACGGGCGCGGGCACAAGGACATCTTCACGCACACCCTGGCCGTGCTCGACAACGTTGCCGCCGAATCCGACAATCTCTGGCTCCGCTGGGCCGCCCTCCTGCACGACGTGGGCAAGGCAGTCGTAAAAAAATACGATCCCAAACTTGGCTGGACCTTCCACGGACACGACGTGGTCGGCTCGAAGATGGTCCCGAAGATATTCGCTTCGCTCAAGCTCCCCTTGGACGATAAGCTGAAATATGTAAAGAAACTGGTATGGCTGCACATGCGCCCCATCGCTCTGGTCGACGATGAAGTCACGGATTCCGCAGTCCGCAGGCTTCTTTTCGATGCAGGCGACGACATCGACGACCTAATGACGCTGGCCGGCGCCGACATAACCTCCAAGAATCCAGTGAAAGTGGCCCGTATACGCGCCAATTTCGAACTGGTGAAGCAGAAACTGGTGGAAGTGGAGGAAAAGGATGCCCTGCGCAACTTTAAAAACCCCATCAGCGGGGATTATATCATGGAGGTGTACGGCATAGAGCCTTGCAACACCATAGGCCAGCTGAAGGATGTAATCAAAGAGGCCATCCTGGAAGGTCAGATAGGGAACAATTTCGAGGAAGCGGACGCGCTCATGCGCAAGATAGCGCCTGAATACGGACTCACCCCGTGCAAATAGAGGAATACATAAGCTATATTGCCGGCGTGCGCAGGTATTCTCCGCGTACGAAAAAGTTGTATTCAGATATACTGAACGAGTATAAACTCTTTTTCAAGGATGTGGAGCCACGTTTCACTCCCACCGACATACGCAACTACGAAGTTCATCTGCTTGACGAGAAGAAAGAAAGCGCACGTACCGTAGGCCTGCACCTCAGCGTGTTGAGCGGCTACTGCAAGTTCCTGATGAAAAAGGGAGAACTCTCTTCAAATCCGGTCCGGCTGGTCCGAAGGCCGAAGGAAGAAAAACGGCTTCCTGTCTTCTACAGGGCGGACGCCATGCAGGAGTATTTCTCCACGACCGAGTGCAATGCCGACCAGGACGCCCTGGAATTCCTTTTATCCCTTCCTACGTCCGATCCCATAGCCAGGGACCTTTATGAACGGAGGCTCCGTCGCCTGATCATTTCCATGCTGTTCTGCACGGGCATACGGCGCAGCGAACTTATCTCACTGGACAAGAGCTCATTGAACCCGGGACGCATGACTTTATCAGTACTCGGCAAAGGCGACAAGATGCGGGAAATTCCCGTCACCGCTTCATTATATGCAGAAATTTTGCTATATTTGAGAGCAGCCGACTATATGTTGGGGGCCGGAACAGGGAGCGGTACTCCCCTTTTGCGGACTTTGAAAAACGCCAGGCTTTATCCTGTCTTCGTAGACAGGGCGGTCAAAGAGGAATTGTCCGATTCGGAAGGATTCACCGGCAGGAAATCGCCGCACGTGCTGAGGCACACCATCGCGAGCGAACTCCTCGATGAAGGAACCGACCTGAATTCGATCAAGGAGATGCTTGGGCACAGTTCGCTCGCAGCAACTCAGGTCTACACCCACAACACCATAGAAAGGCTCAAGAAAGTATACAACAACGCCCATCCAAGGGCAAATAAAAACGGAGGTAAAAATGGAGATCAAGATTAAGACCCTCAAGTTCGACGCCGACCAGAAGCTGATCGAGTATGTCGAGAAAAAAGTATCCAAACTGGACAAGTTCTTCCTGGGTGCCGCAGACGTGGCGGAAGTGACCCTGTCGCTTCTTTCCGAACCCGACAACAAACAGGCCAAGATCCAGATGCACGTCAAGGGAGACGACCTCATCATCGAAAGGAATTCCCACAGTTTCGAGCAGGCGATCACCGACTGCGTGGATGCAATGAAGGAGAAGCTTACGCGCAAGAAAGAGAAAACGTACGATATGTAAATTTTTTGCTATATTTGCAGTCCCAAAGGAAAGATGCTCGAGTGGCTGAAGAGGCGCGTCTGGAAAGCGCGTGGCCGCCCAAAGCGGCTCCAGGGTTCGAATCCCTGTCTTTCCGCAAGAAATGCCGCACGGTCGTGCGGCATTTCTTTTTTTGTGGAGATGGGCGGACTCGAACCGCCGTCCAAACAAAGTCCCAATGGGCTTTCTACACGCTTATCCTTCCTTTGATTGTCGGCGCCGGCCAGCCGGAAGGCGGGCAAATCGGAACTTATCCCCTGAGTCTTGGCGCGGTTTAAGGGAGTCCCCGCGTGCAGACTTCCTGGATGATACCCCTTGGTCCGCACATGGAAGCCTTGAAGGCGGAGGGATACTCGTCAGCAGCGCATCCTAGGCGCCCCGATTAAGCCAATCCGCTTGGCGGATTAGGCAGCGAGTGCATATCTGCTGTTGCCAGCTAATTTTTTGTCGGTTGAGATTTACGGGCCAGCCTCCGAAAGCCCGGCGTGCTTACCTACCAGAATCAGTGCTGTCAAAACCAGAACATCCCCGTAATAAGCGGCTGCAAATATACAACTTTTTCCACAAATCCGGCATACAGGACTTCTTCGCAGAAAAATGCTCATCAGGCCTGTATGCCGGATTTGCCGGTGCGAGCATTAAGTGCTATTCTGGCAGCAAGCTCAATCGTACGCAGACGGTCTTTGTAGAGGTTGTTGGCGTTGACTTTCGCGATGTCCAGGCCGTGGTCGGAGTTGTCTTCCCAGCGGCGGCAGTTGTACATCACGTCGTAGATGCGGCCTATGCGGTATTCCCGACTCACACGGAGGCCTACGGCATAGTCTTCACCATACTTGGTGGTGGGGAAATTAAGCTTTCGCAGCAGAGGGGTGTAGAATCCGCGCGGAGCGCCCAGACCATTGACCCTCAGGGCATTGTTGCGTCCGTTTTCGAGAGTCCATTCCTTATGGTCTATCACTCCGGGAGGGATGGTGTTCAGGTCGAAATCCGTTATCCTGTAGGTGCCGACCACCATCGCGCAGTTCTGCCCGCGGAAAGCATCCACGAACTTCTGTACCGTATTCTCATCGCTGTACAAGTCGTCAGAATCGAGTTGCAGGGCAAAGCGGCCGCACTTCGGATGATGCAGGGCGGCGTTCCAGTTCCCGCCTATCGCATGATAGCTCTTGTCCTGGGCGATGTACACGAGGCGCTCATCCCCAAGGAAAGACTTGATGACGTCCACGGTGCCGTCGGTGGAATTGTCATCTACCACTATCACATTGTACTTGAAGTCCGTCTTCTGGGCCAGAGCGCTGCGGATTGCATCTCCTATGGTGCGTACGCGGTTCTTGCAGGGGATTACCACCGATGCTTCGTAAACGAACTTCCCTTCCGTAAGGTCCACGTCCTTGAAAACGGGCTTCAGATATCCTCCGACTGCCTTGAGGTGCTGCGTGCAGACCTTCTCCATCTCCACCTGCACCGCGCGGTTGCGGGGATCCACGTAATCGAAGATCTTCTCGCCCGAATCCCGTTTGTCCGTATCCAGTTCATAATAAAGGTATTCATTAATATGGAAGAACTTTCCTATCCTGGATGCACGGAGTCGCAAGTCATAAAGTCCGGCGAATTCATAATCATCCTCCATCCCGGCTACCGCCGCCTTGAGTACCGAAGTCCTGTACATCTGCACGCCCCCGAAATCGAAGTCATCGCGGAGAGCCCCTTCCTGATAATCTATCACCGGCGCCGGTTCCTCCCCGTTGAAGTGATCGGAATATACCATTGCCGCGGCGGTGTCGTCTGCAACCTGCACCATTCGTTCGAGGCCGAAGTTCACGAACTTGAGCTCTGTAGGACGTGTGAAGATTATGGTGTAATCACTGTCGGCGGCAGCCGCAATCCTGCGGATTTCTGCTGTGCTGAAGGAAGCGGGACGGAAAATTTTTACTCTTTCCATAAAAAATCGTATCTTTATGCAAAGTTAAAAAATAACACTAAAAATGACCAAATACATTCTTGCCCTCGACCAGGGCACCAGTTCCTCCCGGGCGCTTGTATTCGACCACGACGGCAATGTCTGCAGCGTGGCACAGATGGAGTTCACTCAGCACTTCCCCCAGCCTGGTTGGGTCGAGCACGATCCCATGGAGATATGGGCATCCGAGGCAGCCGTAATCGCCGAGGCCATATCCAAGATAGGTATCAACGGAAAGGACATCGCAGCCATAGGCATCACCAACCAGCGTGAGACCACGATCGTGTGGGATGCCGAGACCGGTAAACCCGTCCATAACGCCATAGTCTGGCAGGACCGCCGCACTTCAGCGTTCTGCGACGAACTCAAGGCAAAAGGGCTTACCGACAAGATACGGGAGAAGACCGGCCTCATAATAGACGCCTACTTCTCCGGCACCAAGATAAAGTGGATACTGGACAACGTGCCAGGTGCACGCGAGCGCGCCGAAGCCGGCAAACTGCGTTTCGGCACTGTTGACAGCTGGCTCGTCTGGCAGCTCACAAAGGGCGAAGTACATATCACCGACGTGACCAACGCCTCACGCACCATGCTCTTCAACATCAACACACTGCAGTGGGACAAGGAGATGCTGGACCTGCTTGGCATTCCCGCCTCCATGCTGCCGGAAGTCAAGTCATCCTCCGAAGTCTACGGCCGCACGAAGACCACCATCTTCGCCCACGAAGTGCCCATCGCAGGCATAGCCGGAGACCAGCAGGCCGCCCTCTTCGGGCAGATGTGCACCAGCCCCGGCTCGGTGAAGAATACCTACGGCACCGGCTGCTTCCTGCTGATGAACACGGGCACGAAACCCATTCTCTCCAAGAACAAACTCCTCACCACCATTGCATGGAAGATCGGCGACACCGTGAACTATGCCCTCGAAGGTTCCATCTTCGTCGGAGGATCGGTAGTTCAGTGGCTTCGCGACGGCCTCGGCATAATCCGCAGTTCCTCCGAAATCGAGGGCCTGGCATCCTCAGTGCCTAATAACGGTGGAGTATACTTCGTGCCTGCGCTCACCGGAATGGGTGCTCCCTACTGGGATCAGGATGCGCGCGGCACCATCTGCGGACTCACCCGCGGAGCCACGGCGGCACATATCGCCCGGGCAGCACTCGAGGGCATCGCTTTCCAGACCATGGACATAGTGTCGGCGATGGAAAGGGATGCCGGGGTGAAACTGGCCGAGCTCAAGGTGGACGGAGGCGCATCCCGCAACAACCTGCTGATGCAGTTCCAGTCCGACGTGCTCGGCACCACAGTAGTTCGTCCGAAGGTCACAGAGACTACCGGCATGGGTGCTGCCTACCTGGCCGGTCTGGCGGTAGGATTCTGGGCTTCGCCCGACGAGATACGCAGCCAGTGGCAGGCCGAACGCACCTTCACTCCTTCTTCCGCCGACGTAGCTCCGCTGAAGGCAGGATGGGCAGATGCAATTTCAAGAACAATAAACAAGTAAAACGCTATGATACAGTATGTTTTCGAATTCATAGGCACCCTGGTTCTGGTGCTTCTCGGCGACGGTGTATGCGCCGCCACTTCCCTGAACAAATCCAAGGCAAAAGGCGGCGGATGGGTGGTTATCGCCATGGGATGGGGATTCGCAGTGATGCTTGGCGTACTTATCGCCGGTCCGGTTTCAGGAGCACACCTGAATCCAGTCGTGACTCTCGGCTTGGCAATAGCAGGGCTCTTCCCCTGGGCATCCGTGGCAGGATATGTCGTTGCCCAGATGCTGGGAGGATTCTTGGGCGCATGCCTTGTATGGTCCTTCTACAAAGATCATTATAAGGCCACTGCAGACCAGCCCGATACGATTCTCGGCACCTTCTGCACCATGCCGGCAATAGACAACAAATGGCGCAATTTCTGGTGCGAGTGCGTAGCCACCTGGCTGCTGGTATTCTGCATCCTGGCCATCGGCTGGGGCAGCAACGTATTTACTGTGGGGAACGCCGATGCTTCCATCGGTGCCATTGGCAGCTGGCCAGTCACCTGTGTAATCATGTCCATCGGTATGTCTCTCGGTGGAACCACGGGATACGCGATGAACCCGGCCCGCGACCTAAGTCCTCGCTGCGCACACGCGGTTCTTCCCATTGCAGGCAAGCGCGACAGCGGCTGGGCATATTCCTGGGTACCCGTAGCAGGTCCCGCAGTGGGGGCAGCTCTCGCAGCAGGATTATATTTGTTGGTGTTCTAAAATTTTTATATCTTTGCACCCGCTTTTCAAGGGCGCATAGCTCAGCTGGTTTAGAGCACGTGCCTTACAAGCACGGGGTCGGCGGTTCGAATCCGTCTGCGCCCACAGCAAAAAAAAAGACAGCCGTCAAGCTGTCTTTTTTGCTTTTATCTTGCGGAATCGCAACCGTAGCACCCCCCAGAAAGCCTCGCCGAATATGCCTCCGGACATCTTGGACGTTCCCTCCTTTCGGTTAACGAAGATTACGGGAACCTCGGCAAGCCTGAAGCCAAGTTTTACCGCAGTATACTTCATCTCTATCTGGAAGCCATATCCTTTCATCTGGATTGCGTCCAAATCCATGGTCTCGAGAACCCTGCGGCTGTAGCAGACGAAGCCAGCCGTGCTGTCGAAAATCTTCACGCCCAGAGTCTTGCGGACATAGATCGATGCGCAGTACGACATCAGGATGCGGCCGATAGGCCAGTTCACGACGCTTACGCCATCGCAGTAACGGGAACCGATGGCAAGGTCTGCACCTTCTTCGCAGGCGCTGAGGAGCCTCGCGAGATCGAAAGGATCGTGCGAGAAGTCAGCATCCATTTCAAAAACATAGTCATAACTCCTCTCCAGGGCCCACTGGAAACCAGTAAGATACGCAGTTCCAAGGCCTTGTTTTCCGCTGCGCTCGATGAGGAACAGCCTGTCTTTGAAATCAGGCAGGAGTTTCTTGACGGCGATTGCGGTTCCATCGGGAGAGCCGTCGTCTATTATGAGGATATGGTATCCACCGTCAAGGCCGAAAACCGCACGGATTATCCTCGTGATGTTCTCGATCTCGTTGTAGGTGGGGATTATGACCAGTTTGCTTTTCATCTATTTTTTCTTGAGAAGGCCACCCAGAAGCCCGGTTGCGGCTCCGAGGAGCGATGAACCGGCGGATTTCTTTCCGGTGAGGGCGATTATAATATCGTTGATGTCCACGTCGCCGTCTCCATCCTGATCCTTGACTATGCCGGAAAGCTTACTGAAGATGCCGGGGATAAGGGCGGTGAGCGATGTGCCCAGGGTACTGCCGAGGCCAAGCTTGCTGACCACGTTCTTCTTGAACAGGTTGCCTGCAAGGGCGGTGACGGGGCTGCTGGCCGCATTTGCCTTTCCGGTAAGGAGATTCTTGATGGTATCCACTCCCCCTGCCTTGGTCGCAGTCTGGGTAAGGCTGCCAAGAATGGAGTCGGACAGACCGCCGAGGACCTGATCTTTGATATTGGAAGGGATGGATACCCCACCGGCAGCGGATTTAACCTGCTGCATAATCAAATCGCTGATAGATGCCATAATCGTTAGTTTTTAGTGAATGACAAATATATAAAAATTATTTCACCAATCCCAATGAAATCCTGCAACGGTCGAGATCGACGGCGAGCACACGTACCCGTATCTGCTGATGCAGTTTGAGCACCTTGGAAGGGTCGGTGCCGCGAGGGCCGAGCTGCGACACATGCAACAGCCCGTTTTCGTGAAGGCCGATGTCCACGAATGCACCGAAAGCCGTGATATTGGTCACAATGCCGGGCAGTTCCATTCCGACTTTCAGGTCTTCGATCTCATGTATGTCATCGGCGAAAGCGAAGTCAGATGCCGCCTCGCGGGGATCCAGGCCGGGTTTGGCCAATTCCTTCAGAATGTCGTTTACCGTAGGCAGACCGACCTCTCCCTGCACATAGCGCTCCGCCTGTATCTTTGAGCAGAGTTCCGCATTCCCAACAAGTTCCTTCACGCTTACTCCGAGGTCTGCAGCCATCCTGTCCACCACGAAATAGGATTCGGGATGCACCGCCGAATCGTCCAGAGGATTGGAAGCGCCCTTCACCCTAAGGAAGCCGGCACACTGCTCGAAAGCCTTGGCACCCAGGCGCGGAACCTTCTTCAATTCGGCCCTGGAGCGGAATCCTCCGTTCTCGGAACGGTAAGAAACGATGTTCGCGGCAAGCTGAGGTCCTATTCCGGAAACATAGCGGAGCAGATACGGGCTGGCGGTATTCAAGTTCACGCCTACTGCATTCACGCAAGCCTCGACGGTATTGTCCAGCTTTTCCTTCAGCAAGGCCTGATCGACGTCATGCTGATACTGCCCTATCCCCAGGTTCTTGGGATCTATCTTCACCAGCTCGGCCAGCGGATCCATCAGCCTCCGGCCGATGGAAACTGCACCCCGGACGGTGACGTCCTCATCGGGGAACTCCTCCCTGCCGACTTCGGAGGCGGAATAGATGGATGCGCCGTCTTCGCTCACCGTCCAGACCTTGCATCCGTCCGGCAGGGCAACTTTCCTGAAGAATTCCGAGGTCTCGCGGCTGGCGGTTCCGTTGCCTATGGCCACGGCCTCGATGCGGTACTTCTCCAGCATGTCCTGCACAGCCATAAGCGCCTTGACTTTCTCGTTCTGGGGAGGATGGGGGAAGATGATCGTATGATAGAGCAACCCTCCCCTCTCGTCCAGGCAGGCAATCTTGCAGCCGTTGCGGAATCCGGGATCCACGGCCATCGTACGCTTCTGCCCGACAGGGGCCCCCAGAAGCAACTGGCGCAGATTGTCCCCGAATACCCGTATGCTTTCTATATCCGCCTTTTCCTTTGCCTCACGCAAAACCTCGGAACTGATGGAGGGCTCGAGCAGGCGCTTGAAACTGTCGTCGACGGCCTCGCGTATCTGCTCCCCCAGTTCTCCTCCGGGATAACCCTGCATCTGGCAGAAATCATAGTATATCTTCTTGTCGCAGCGCTCCGCATCGGCATCCACGCTGACGCTCAGGAACCCTTCGTTCTCTGCACGGAGGATCGCCAGAAGGCTGTGTGAGGGCACTTTATCGAGAGGATAAGACCAGTTGAAGTAGCTGCGATACTTGTCCGCCTCGGGGCCTTCGGCCTTTTTCGTCACTTTGGAAACCACCCTGCGGCCACGGAATATCTGGCGGAGGTTCTCGCGTATGACCGCCGTTTCGCTGAGGCGCTCCGCGATTATGTCCCTCGCTCCGGCAAGGGCCGCATCAGCATCCTCCACCTTTCCGGGCTTGACGAACTTTGCGGCATCCGTGCGCGGGCTGCGGGTGCGGAGCTTCCACATGGCATCCGCCAGGGGCTCCAGGCCCAGCTCTTTCGCCACGGTGGCACGAGTGCGCCGCTTAGGCCGGAAAGGAAGGTACAGATCTTCGAGCTCCGAAGAAACCACGCAGTTCTCTATCTTCCCACGCAGTTCATCCGTCAGCGCCCCGGCCTCAGAAATGGTCTTCAGCACGGTTTCCTTGCGCTTCTCCATCTCGGCGAAGACGTCCACCCAGTGCTTCAGTTCCGCAACCTCCGAATCGTCCATCCCTCCGGTCTTCTCCTTGCGGTAGCGGCTGATGAAGGGGATGGTGTCGCCCTCTTCGAACATGTCGGCGCAGTTCTCCACCTGCCATGCCTTCAGGCCCATCAGGCCTGCAATATGGTCGATATAGATTTCTTTCATATGCTAGTCTTCTGCCGTTATCTGCTTCAGTTCTTCCCGATAGGCGGCAAGGAGCCGGGAACGTGAGATGAAACCGAGGTAGATACCCTCGCGCGTCAGCACGGGGAGACGCCACACTTCGGGGCGCTCGAACTTGCGCATGATGCTCTCCATACGCTCGTCCTCATAGATAAAATCTACCGGAGCATGCATGAGGTCCCGCACACGAAGCCGCGAAAAGCGCTCGGAATCGAAGACATGCTTGCGTATGTCGTCCATCTCCAGCACCCCCTCGAACCTGCCGTCTTCATCCAGCACCGGGAAAACGGCGGCCGTGCTTCCGGAGATTACGGAAGACACGTCCTGCAGGCTGTCGTCGGCATGGAGACGGGGGTATTTGTCGCGTATCAAGTCGGCGGTCTTCATCAGGGTGAGAGCCGCGAGATCGCTGTCGTGCGTAAGCAGGTCCCCGCTCTGGGCTATGCGCTTAGTGTATATGGAATACTTCTCGCGGATGCGCGTAACCCCGTAAGATACCGTTGCGCAGAGGATGAGGGGAAGAAGCAGATCGTATCCGCCGGTAATCTCGGCTATCAGGAAGATGGCCGTCATCGGGGCCTGCATGACCCCGGCCATCAGTCCGGCCATGCCCACCAGGGCGAAGTTCTGCTCCGGCAGGGAAAGCCCGCAGAGATTCACCGTACGGGCGATCAGGAATCCAAGAATCGCCCCCTCGAAAAGGGTGGGGCCGAAGGTCCCGCCAACGCCGCCTCCCGAATTCGTCAGCGTCATGCTGACAACTTTCAGCAGCAGCACGAACAGCAGGAACACCGGCATGCCCCAAGGGGACTTTAGAAGGAACATAAGAGGATTCGTGTCACTGCCCAGAGTCAAAGTGCCTCCGTTAAGCAGGTGTCCCACCGAATCATATCCTTCACCGAAAAGAGGAGGGAAAAGCCACACGAGCAGGGTAAGCCCGGCACCGCATATGGCCCATCTCAGCCAGGGACTGCGGGACGTTCGGGCCAGACGGTCTTCCAGCCACAGGGTAAACTTCGTGAAATACTGCGACATCAGGCCGCAGAAAACGCCCAGCACCAGGTAGAATGGCATGTTGCCCATATTGAAAGGAGCCAGCGAACATGCAAACGGCGACTGAGGCCCCATGAATACGTACGACACCACCGTGGCGGTCAGCGTAGAAATCAGCAGGGGCATTATGGAACTCATGGAGATGTTGAAAAGAAGGATCTCCAAAGTGAAAAGGACTCCGGCCAGAGGAGCCTTGAAGATACCCGCTATTGCTCCGGCGGCACCGCAGCCCAGCAGCACCGTCACTCCCCTGTACGAGAGTTTTGCCGCACGGCCGATGTTGCTGCCGAAAGCGGCTCCCGTGTATACGATAGGAGCCTCGGCGCCCACGGAACCGCCAAGACCAATGGTGATTGCGCTGGTAAGCAGCGACGACCACATGTTGTGGGGCTTGATCCTGGACTCATTCCGGGACACCGCCAACAGCACCTTGGTAACTCCATGGCCTATGTTGTCTTTCACAAGATAGCGGACGAGCACCAGCGAGATCAGCATGCCTAGCGCCGGAAAAAGGAAGTGTCCGCCCGAAATCAAACCATGAATGAAGCCTATCACCTTGAGCAGCGCAACAGCAGAAGCTCCTGCGCAGAGCCCCACTAAAAGGCTGAGCAGCAGGAGTTTAGTGCTTTCGCTGAACTTTATGTATGGCAGCTTCATAAGCGGCTAATCGCCGTCCGACACGTCATCATCCCCTCCGTACTGGGAGATGTTGTCGTCCGGCAGGGGACCTGCTCCCGGGTCGGCATCGGCCGAAGGCCCTGCGACCTGTTCGTTCTCCGCATTCTCCTCTCCTTCAAGCCAGCGCTCTATGTCTTCGAGGTCATCGGTTTCCACCTTGATCTTGATAAGGCATATGGAATCCGGCATTTCGATAGTCACTGCATAAAAAGGAGTACCGTCCGGCTTGGTATATTTGGTAAGATCCTGGAACCAGTCGTTGAAACCGCCGGGATACTTCGCGTTGAAAGCCGCCGCGAGTTCGTCCGACATATTTTCGTAGCTGATTACACGTCTTTTCTTGTTGTCCTGTGGCATAGGTAATAGTGTTAAATCCGCTACAATATTAGAGCAAACTTTTTGAATTTGCAATAGCAAATACTACATTCTTTCAGGAAGTTCTATGCCGAGCAGTGCCATGGAATGCGCAAGTACCTGTGCCACAGCATTTATCAGCACCAGGCGCATGCTCCGAACTTTATCGTCCGGCTCGCGCAGTATCTGAGTCTCGTGATAGTACTGGTTGAATTCTTTGGCAAGGTCGTAGGAGTAGTTCGCCATCACCGCAGGAGAGAACGCGTCGGCCGCTTCCGCCAGTTTCTGACGGTACAGGTTCAACAGCTGAACCAACCTGATTTCCTTTGGAGAAAGTTCCGCTCCAGGTTGAATCTGACAGACGGATTCAGCTTTACGAAGTATGGAACAGATGCGGGCATGGGTATACTGGATGAACGGACCGGTATTGCCGTTGAAGTCGATGGACTCCTTAGGATTGAAGAGCATCTTCTTGCGCGGATCCACCTTCAGGATGAAATACTTCAGGGCACCCAGGCCTATCATGTGATAGAGTTTATCCTTCTCTTCATCGCTGACATCGTCAAGCTTGCCGGACTCCTCCGAAGTGGTCTTCGCTTCGAGGTACATGTCTTCGATAAGGTCGTCGGCATCCACGACGGTGCCTTCGCGGGACTTCATCTTGCCCTCGGGCAGTTCCACCATTCCGTAGGAGAGATGGTAGATACGCTCCGCCCAGTCGAAACCCAGCTTGGCAAGCACGAGCTTGAGCACCTGGAAGTGGTAGTTCTGCTCGTCTCCGACCACGTACACGTGGCTGTCGAGATTGTATTCGGCGAAACGGCGCTCGGCGGTCCCAAGGTCCTGGGTCATATAGACCGAGGTGCCGTCGGAACGGAGCAGGAGCTTGCGGTCGAGGCCGTCGGCGGTGAGGTCGCACCACACGCTGCCGTCGGGATCCTGCACGAAAACTCCCTTCTCGAGTCCTTTCTGCACCAATTCCTTGCCGAGCAGATAAGTATCGTGCTCGAAGTATGTCCTGTCGAAGCTGATGCCAAGGGCACGGTAAGTCTCGTCGAACCCGTCGAACACCCATCCGTTCATCTTCTCCCAGAGAGCCCTCACTTCGGGATCTCCCTGCTCCCACTTGACCAGCATCTCGTGGACCTTGTCGATCACGGAAGGATCCTCCTTCTCCATCTTGGAGAACTCCACGTAACAGTCTCCCACAAGATGGTCGCCCTTCTTGCCGGTGCTTTCCGGGGTTGCGCCGTCGAAGCGCTCCTGCCATGCATACATGCTCTTGCAGATATGCACGCCGCGGTCGTTCACCAGCGTGGCCTTGATGACATCGTTGCCGGCTGCGGTAAGCAGGCGGCTCACCGAATCACCCAGCAAGTTGTTGCGGATATGCCCGAGATGAAGGGGCTTGTTGGTATTTGGAGATGAGAACTCCACCATTATCTTCTTTCCGGTGGCGGGAAGGCTGAAATAATCCTCCCCTGCGGAGACGATTCCTTCCAGCGCCTCGCGCCAGTAGAGATTGCTGAGGCTGAGATTCAGGAAGCCCTTCACGCTGTTGAATGCGCTGATCTCGGGGCAGTGCCCGACGAGCCATTCGCCGATGGCGGAACCGGTTGCATCGGGCGCGGCGTGGGATATCCTTAAAAGAGGAAAGACTACAAGCGTGTAGTCTCCCTCGAATTCCTTGCGGGTCACCTGCACCTGAAGGGTTGCAGCGTCGACCTCGGCTCCATAAAGCTCCTTTACGGCCTGGGCGGCCTTTGCGGAGATAAACTGTTCAGGGGTCATTCTTTATCCCAGATAAGATTTAAGCAATTTGCTGGCTGAAGGCTTCTTGAGCTTGCGTATGGCCTTTTCCTTGATTTGACGCACACGCTCACGCGTAAGGTCGAGACGCTCGCCGATCTCTTCCAGAGTCATCTCCTGGCATCCGATGCCAAAGAAACTCTTGATGATCTCGCGTTCGCGTCCGGTAAGGATCTGAAGGGCGCGCTCGATCTCGATGCTGAGGCTCTCGTTCGTGAGGCCCTTGTCCGCCATCGGGCTGTCGTCGTTGGGCAGCACGTCCAGCAGGCTGTTGTCTTCGCCTTCGACGAAGGGGGCATCCACGCTCACGTGACGGCCGCTGACGCGGAGGGTATCCGCTATCTTGTCGGTAGGGATGTCTATCATCTCCGACAGTTCATCGGGGGAAGGCTGGCGTTCATGCTCCTGCTCGAACTTGCTCAGGGCCTTGTTTATCTTGTTGAGCGACCCCACCTGGTTCAGAGGCAGGCGCACGATGCGGGACTGCTCGGCCAGGGCCTGGAGTATGCTCTGGCGGATCCACCACACTGCGTAGGAGATGAATTTGAAACCGCGGGTTTCGTCGAATTTCTCGGCGGCCTTGATGAGGCCCAAATTCCCTTCGTTAATCAAATCAGGAAGGCTAAGTCCCTGATTCTGATACTGTTTCGCAACAGATACCACGAATCGGAGATTAGCCCTCGTGAGTTTTTCCAATGCTACCTGGTCACCCTTGCGGATGCGCTGTGCCAGTTCTACTTCCTCTTCCGGCGATACCAACTCTTCGCGGCCGATTTCCTGGAGATACTTGTCCAGCGAGGCACTCTCGCGGTTGGTGATCGATTTTGTAATCTTTAATTGTCTCATTTACTCTTATTCGTCTTTCGCGAAGCCGAAGTAGACGGACTTTCCTGTGGCATCGACGCCTTCGATGTAGACGGCCCTCTTGCTGCGGTACGCGATATCTATCACATCCCGAGGCTTGGAAACAGGCTGGTCGTTCACATAGAGAATGATCGTGCCGTCGGTGGCTCCCGCCTTGCCGAGCGCGCCGTTTCCGGCCGAGACGATCTCAACTCCCTTCTTGAGCCCGAACCTGGCGAGCTTGTCCTTGTCCGCTTCTTTGAGCGCACCGCCGTAGAAAGCGGTTTGCCCATCATCGTTGACGGTGCCGGTAATCTGCTCCGTGCCCTGGAAAGTCACGGGGAGTTCCTTAACCTTGCCGTCGCGGACAATCTTTAGGACAGCCTTGTCGTCGGGGTGGAAACTGTTGACCTTTTCCTGAAGCGCTGCCGGCGACTTGATGACCGTGGAATCTATTGAAAGCAGGATGTCTCCTTCCTTGACTCCGGCCTTGTCGGCGGCTCCGCCTTTCAAAACCTCGTTAATATATACGCCGTCCAACGAAGAAAGTTTCATTTTATCTGCAATTTCCTGCGTAACAGGGCTCATTGAAACTCCGAGTTTCGCACGCTTCACGGATCCGAAGTCGATCAGGTCACCGACGATCTTCTTCACGATGTTGGAGGGAACCGCGAAGGAATAACCCGAATAGGCGCCCGTCTGGGACACGATCGCAGTGTTGATGCCCACCAGTTCGCCGGCCTTGTTCACAAGCGCTCCTCCGGAGTTTCCGGGGTTGACTGCCGCGTCGGTCTGGATGAAGGATTCGATCTTGAATTCACCCGTCGTGTTGGGCATGGAACGGCCTTTCGCGCTGACTATGCCGGCTGTGATGGTGCCGCGGAGCTGCTCTCCGAGAGGAGAACCTATTGCAAGCACCCATTCGCCGAGACGGAGTTTGTCCGAATCGCCGATGGGAACGATGGGCAGGCCTTCAGCGTCTATCTTGATCAGAGCCACGTCGGTCGCAGGATCGGTGCCGATTACCTTGGCCTCGTAGGTCTTGTTGTTGTTCATCGTCACTTCTATCTTGCTCGCTCCCTGCACCACGTGGTTATTGGTCACTATGTAACCGTCCTGGCGGATGATTACGCCGGATCCGCTCCCCTGCTGCTCGCGTTCCTGCGCCTGCGGGAACTGGTCTCCGAAGAAGAAGCGGAAGAACGGGTCTATATTGTACTGCTGCGTGGTCTTGATGGTGACTTTCACGAAGACTACCGCATCGACCGCCGACTCGGCGGCATAGGTGAAGTCGGGATAGTTGTCCTGTGACAGATTGACAGTGCGGTATGCCGAACCGTCAATGGAATAGGACGTCTGTGTCGATGCTGTCTGGGTATCGGGCTGGTTGGCCTTGACGATGCCGAATGCTGTCAGCCCGCTCAAAAGTACGGATGCGATAATCGTTAGCATATTCTTGTTCATATCTTTTGTTTTTATTGTCTTTTGACGGAAACTTAAAAAATCAAAAGATATGCCAAATTATTCATCATTAATTCCTATATTTGCAGATACCCTCGCGCGAGGGATAAAATAGGTAAGTAAAAAGAGAAGATATATGGAATTCAACGTTTCAAGTGCCGAATTGCTCAAAGCCCTGGTTGATGTTTCCAAGGCCATCCCCGCAAAGACAACCCTGACCATCCTGGAGAACTTCCTTTTCGTAGTCAAAGGGAACAAACTCGAGATCACCGCTTCCGACCAGGAGCTCACGCTGCGTACGACCGTACCCGTGGAGAATGTAAAGGAAGAAGGCAACATCGCCGTGCCCGCACGCCAGATGATCGACCTCTTCAAGGCACTGCCGGACCAGCCGGTGAACATCCACACCACTTCGGATTCGTCCTTCGAGTGCGTATGGTCCAACGGTAATTCCGCCCTTCCGTTCTTCCCTGCCGAAGATTTCCCCGAAATCAAAGGCGCAGGTGCGGAAGCCATCTCGATCACCATCCCCGCAGCGAACCTGGTAGACGGCATCAGCAGCACCATCTACGCCACGGCTGACGATGAGATGCGTCCCGCGATGAACGGTATCTTCTTCGACATCGCCCCCGAGGCCACCACCCTCGTGGCATCCGACTCCCACAAGCTCATCTGCTACACCACCGACGACGTAAAGTCCGAGGCCGTCGCATCCTTCATCCTTCACAAGAAGCCCGCGGGCGTACTGAAGGCCATCGTAGACAAGGAAGCCGGAGACGTCACCGTCACCTTCGACAATGCCACCGCAGTGTTCACCTTCGGCGAAACCCTGATGGTATGCCGCCTTGTGGTGGGCAAGTATCCCCGCTACCGCGACGTCATCCCCCAGAACAACGCCAACGTGCTCCGCATCGACAGGGCCCAGCTCCTGAACACCGTGCGCCGCGTGGCCGTCTGCGCCAACAAGGCTTCGAACCATATCAAGTTCGAACTCAAGCCCGGCCAGCTGGAAATCACAGCTCAGGACCTCGGCTTTGCCACCGAAGCATATGAAAAGCTCGAATGCGACTACAGCGGAGCCGATCTCGTAATCGGATTCAAGTCATCCTTCCTCATCGAGATTCTCGGCAACATGAGCTGCGAGACGGTAGTTCTCAAGTTCGCAGATGCACGCCGGGCGGCCCTGATAGTTCCTTCCGAAGAAGAAGCCGAAAACGAGAAGATCTGCGGCATCCTGATGCCGATCATGGTTTCCTAGAATCAACTGATTATGGATCTGAACCTTACACGGCCCCTGATTTTCTTCGACATAGAAAGCACGGGGCTCAGTATTCCTTCGGACTCGATCATAGAACTGAGTTTTGTCAAGGTCTTTCCCGGCAATCCTGATCCGGAAGTAAAGACATGGAAGATCCGTCCGTGGGACTACGAGAACAACTGCCAGCGCCACATAAGCGAAGATGCCTCCAAGGTCAACGGCGTTCACGACGAAGACCTGAAGGACTGCCCGCTTTTCATCAGCGTAGCCGGTGAGATAGCCGATTGGCTGAAAGGGAGCGACCTTGCCGGATTCAACTCCGCCAAATTCGACCTTCCCATGCTGGCCGAGGAATTCGAGCGCGTGAAACAGTATTGCCAGCTCAGGATTTCATCCGTTTCCACCCCGGCCGCCAAGAAGGAGGATGCCAGAGCCCTGCTTGCGAAAGTGGAGACAGTAAACCTGCACGAGCCTCTCATGGTGGACGTGCAGAACATCTTCCACGCCATGGAGCCCAGGAACCTCCGTGCCGCCTACCGCTTCTACTGCGGAGGCGAGGATTTCGAGAACGCCCATGCGGCAGAAGCCGACACGCTGGCCACCTTCGAGGTGCTCAAAGCCCAGTTGGACCGTTATAAGGAACCCGACAAGTACCGCGAGCAGGTACTGAAGAATGACGTTCAGTCGCTTGCGGCCTTCGTGGGCAAGAAATACGTAGACTTTTCCGGACACCTGATTCTCGGGGACGACGGCGAGGTCTACATCAATTTCGGCAAGCATAAGGGCAAGACTGCCCGCGAAGTCTGGAAGGCCGAGCCCGCATACTATTCATGGGTACAGGATGCTAACTTCACCCTGGACACCAAGGCGCAGTTCGCCAAGTTGGAAAAGCAATTTAAACTGGAAAGACTCAAAGATAAGTTCAAGTCGTGAGACTCATACCAATATATACCTGGAACAAGGGTATACGCAACTTTGACATACGCAGCCGCCGTTTCAGCAAACAGCCATGGGCACAGGGAGTTATCCTTCTGGCCTGCGTGGTTGTGGCGATGCTGCTCGCAAACCTTCCTTTCACGAAGGTATTTTACAATGATTTCCTGCATACCGCATTCACCCTCCACATAGCCAGTCCGGACGGGGCGCTGAACCTTTATATCCCCCGGGACCTGACGGTCGAAAGGCTCATCAACGACGTGTTGATGATGGTTTTCTTCTTTACCGTAGGACTTGAAATACGACGGGAAATCGCCTATGGAGAATTGTCTTCTCCAAGAAAGGCCCTTCTGCCCGTAATTGCCGCATTCGGAGGAGTTGTCGCCCCGGCGCTCATCTATACATTGGTGAATCACGGCACTGCAGCTGCTTCCGGATGGGGCATTCCCACAGCCACGGACATCGCCTTCGCAGTTTGCATTCTGTCCGTCCTTGGAGAAAGGGTACCCGTATCGCTTAAAGTATTCCTCACCGCGCTGGCCATCGCGGACGACCTGATAGCTATACTGGTCGTGGCCCTGTTCTATGGCGGAGCCATCCGCCTCAATCTGCTGGGAATAGCTCTGCTGGTAGTCGTGTTCATCTTCCTTCTCAGAAAACTGGGAGAAAAGCACGTGTTCCCATATCTGCTGTTTGCTCTGGTAGTCTGGGTGCTGTTCTATTATTCCGGCATACACGCAACCATGTCCGGAGTGGTCATGGCCTTCCTTATCCCTTCCACTCCCCGATACAATAAGTCCCAGTTCGAACACAGGTGGCTGAAATACACCCGGCGCTTCCAGGAGTTTGCAGACGTGCCATCCAACACCTTCCCGAACGGCCCCCAGAGGCACTGCCTCAAGAAACTCGGCAAGATTGGAAAGGGGTCGATGGACATGACATACCGCCTCGAGGTAGCCCTTTCGCCATGGGTCAATTTCCTGATAATGCCGCTGTTCGCACTGGCAAATGCCGGGGTCGAGATAGTAGACCTGAGCTACTTCAATATGTTCAACTTCAATGAAGTTCTTGGCAGCGTAAGCATGGGCATTTTCCTTGGCCTGTTGCTCGGCAAGCCTGTCGGAATCACCCTGTTCAGTTGGATTGCAATCAAATGCAAGGTCGGAGAAATGCCCGCCAAGGCCTCCTGGCCCATGTTCTTTGCAGTAGCATGCCTGGGTGGCATAGGCTTCACCATGTCGATCTTCGTGGATACCCTTTCATTCGGCGACCAGGAAATGGTTCACGCAATGCGGGACATGGGCAAGATTGCCGTGCTGACAGGCTCAATCTGCGCTGGCGCGCTGGGCTCCTTCCTTGTCAGCCTGGCCGGCAGGACCAAAGAAAAAAGGGAGGCCTGAACCTCCCTTTTCAAGAGCCACTTGGCAGATTTGAACTCCCGACCTGCGCGTTACGAATGCGCTGCTCTACCGCTGAGCTAAAGTGGCGTACCGTCCACTGGGAACGGGGATGCAAATATAGTCATTTTTTCTATTATTCACTATCCGCAGTAGAAATACTGTGCCACAAGCCTGCGCATCAGCTTGGTGTCGCCGCGGGCCTCACCATGCAGGGACTCGTCGTGATATGAGCGCAGTGCCTTGATGATACCGTCGATCATGCGCGGACGGAACACGTCCGCATCCTCATAGACCGAACGCACCTTCTCAAGGCAGTCGGCGCTCTCCATGCAGCATGTTGGAAGTTGCTCCAGGGTTGCAAGACGTGCGGCATTCTCTCTCTTGTGGATGTCCATGTCCACGTACTTCTCTTCCGCGATTCGGAGAGCCTCCTCACGGGGCATTTCAAGTCCCTTCCTGGCAGCCACACAAAGACCGGCCATCAGCTGATAGATATCCGCGGAGCAGTCGGGACTGCGCATCTCGAAAGTCTGCTTCGCGGTAATGTCGTGATCCGCCTGCTGCTCAAGCGGATTGGCCTTGGAGCACATGTCCGTGCCGGAACTCCAGCCAAGGGGCACGCGCACAAGTGCGGAACGGTTGCAATCCCCCCAGCAAACATTAGTGGGAGCCTCCTGATGGGGAACCAGACGGAAATATGAGGTAGGATTCTTGTTTCCGAACGCGGTGATGGACGGGGCCATGTCCATGAGCCCGGCGATGGCGCGGCGCGCCTCCTCGGAAAGTTTGCCGTCCGGGCCCAGCGTGACGTTCCGGCCATCCTTCATCAGGCGCATGTGTATGTGCATGCCGGATCCGGCCTTGCCGGTCGTGATCTTCGGAGCGAAACTTACGTCCAGCCCATACTTGTAGGCCAGGTTGCGGATTACCCACTTCGCAAGCAGGAGCTGGTCA
>JAEENZ010000245.1 GCA_016283985.1 Bacteroidales bacterium
AGCTTGAGAGCGGTCTCAGCTGGATCAGCCTCTTCATCGCCATCGCTCCTTCACGCGGATTCCTCGGAACCGTTATCGGTATGATCCAGGCATTCGACGCCATCCAGGCAGCCGGCGATATCAGCCCGAACGTCGTGGCAGGCGGTATGAAGGTCGCCCTTATCACCACTGTGGCAGGTCTCATCGTTGCTATGATTCTCCAGGTGTTCTACAACTACATCCTTGCTAAGATCGAGAGCATCACCATCGACATGGAAGACAGCTCCATCAGCCTCATCGATGTACTCACCAAATACGGAAAGAAGTAATGAAAAATCTTAACAAAATATTTAAATGGGCGATGGTGCTCCTTCTCGTCGTCAGCGTGGTCCTGCTTGTAGTGGGATTCGTCGGCGGCTGGAAAGAGGGCAACGTTGACGCCCTGCTCGGCTGGACCTACATCATGGTAGGTCTCGCTATTGCAGCAGTGGTCATCGTGGGCCTCATCATTGGCGCCATCAACAACCCCAAGAGCCTGGTCAAACTCGGACTCGGGCTCGTGGCGGTGGCAATCGTATGCTTCATTGCATACCTGATTGCTCCCGGAGACCCTGCGCTCAACCTGACCACGATGGATCAGCCCAGCGCACCCATGCTCAAACTCACCGATACGATTCTCTACCTGACATATTTCGCCGGCATCGTGGCAGTTCTTTCCATCGTTGTCGGAGAAATCCGTCTTGCGATCACGAACAAAAAAGGTTAACGGACTATGGCAAAGAAAACACCCGCGATCAATTCGAGTTCAACGGCCGACATTGCATTCCTCCTGCTCTGCTACTTCCTCATGACCACAACCATGGGAACGCAGACCGGACTAAGCCGTCGTCTGCCTCCTATGCCCGACCCCAACCAGAAGGTAGAGGACCAGAAAGTTAATCGCCGCAATATCATCATTGTGAAGATTAACTCCGCCGACAGAATTTTGGCCGGTAGTGAACCCATAGACGTTAGCCAGCTCAAAGACAAGATCAAGATCTTCCTTACGAACCCCACCGACGATCCCAACCTTCCCGTAATGGAACCCACCGAGATCGCAGGCCTCGGCTCCCGCAAGGTTTCGAAGGGCGTTATCTCCCTGCAGAACGACCGCGGTACCAGTTATCAGGCATACATCGCCGTTCAGAACGAGCTTGTGAAAGCCGTGAACGAACTCCGCGACGAAGCCTCGATGAGGGAATTCGGCAAGAAGTTCCTTGCTCTTGACGAAGATGGTCAGAAAATCATCAAGGATCTCGTTCCTCAGCAGATTTCCGAGGCCGAGCCTAAGGATGTTGGTAAAAGAAGAAGATAGGAGGATATAGCTATGTCAATGTTCAAGAAAGGAGAAAAGAAAGAAATGCCGGCAATCGCTTCCGGCTCACTCTCCGATATCGTTTTCATGCTCCTGTTCTTCTTCATGGTGACGACCCAGATGAGGGAAACCGAAAATAAGGTCGTCGTCAAGATCCCCCAGGCTTCGGAATCAGTGAAACTTGAGCGCAAAGACCTCGCTTCCTATATAAACATCGGAACTCCTATCCGCAGCCTCCAGGCTCAGTACGGAACCGATGCACGTATCCAGCTCAACGACTCTTTCAAGACCGTGGACGATATCCGCGACTTCGTTGCAGCAGAGCGTGACTCCAAGAGCGAGAACGACCGCGCTTTCATGCAGATCTGCATCAGGGCGGACCAGGATGTACGTATGGGTATCATCACCGATGTTAAGCAGGAGCTGCGGCGCTGCTCCGCGCTTAAGATCATGTACTCAGCAAGGAAGGGCGAGTAAAACCGCCCCGAATCGATAGAGCAGCCCCCTTTATGAGGGCTGCTTTTTAAAATGCAATAAAAGGAATGTCTAAGGAAATACTGCGTACGAAGGTCAAGGACCTTCTTGCAAAGGCACCCGGAGAAGAGGTTCTCGCGAAAGGCTGGGTGCGCACAAAGCGAGGAAACAAGGAAATCGCGTTCATCGCACTGAACGACGGTTCCACCATCAATAATATCCAGATCGTGGTCGACAAGACCGCGGTAGATGCAGACCTGCTGGCGAAAGTCACCACCGGCGCCTGCATCGCCGTCCGCGGCAAGCTGGTCGAGTCGATAGGCAGCGGCCAGGCGGTCGAGATCCAGGCTTCTGAAATCGAGGTTTACGGAGAATGCGACCCTGTACGCTATCCTCTCCAGAAGAAGGATACCAGTTTCGAGTATCTCCGCACGGTAGCCCACATGCGCCCCCGCACCAATACCTTCGGTGCAGTGCTGCGTCTGCGCAGCCAGATGGCGTACGCAATCCATGAGTATTTCCATTCGAAGGGATTCGTCTACCTGCATACTCCTCTCATCACTGCGGCGGATGCCGAGGGTGCCGGCAACATGTTCCAGGTGACCACCCTGGACCTAAACGCACCTCTCCCCCGCGACAAGAAGGGCGGCATAGACTACAGCAAGGATTTCTTCGGACGCAGGACCTCGCTGACCGTCAGCGGACAGCTGGAAGGCGAGCTCGGTGCCACCGCGCTCGGCGAAATCTACACATTCGGCCCCACTTTCCGCGCAGAGAATTCCAACACTCCCCGCCACCTGGCGGAGTTCTGGATGATAGAGCCGGAAATGGCCTTCTACGACATCAAGGACAACATGGCCCTTGCCGAAGACTTCATCAAGAGCCTTGTCAAATACGCCCTTGACAATTGCTACGACGACCTCAAGTTCCTGAACGACCGCTACGACAATGAACTTCTGGACCGCCTGCAGGGCGTGGTGAACACCGAGTTCAAGATTCTCACCTACACCGAGGGTATCGAGATCCTCGAGAAGGCGGTTGCGGACGGCCACAAGTTCGAGTATCCCGTGGCCTGGGGCGTCGACCTGCAGAGCGAGCACGAGAGGTATCTGGTGGAGCAGCACTTCGGCCGCCCCGTCATCCTCACCGACTATCCCAAGGACATCAAGGCCTTCTACATGAAGCAGAATGAGGATGGCAAGACCGTGCGCGCCATGGACGTACTCTTCCCGAAGATCGGCGAAATCATCGGCGGAAGCGAGCGTGAGGCCAGTTTCGAGAAACTGAATGCCCGCATCGACGAACTCGGCATGAGCCACCGCACGCTGGAATGGTATCTGGATACCCGCCGCTTCGGCAGCTGCCCCCACAGCGGCTTCGGCCTCGGTTTCGAGAGGCTGCTGCTCTTCGTGACCGGCATGCAGAACATCCGCGATGTCATCCCCTTCCCGAGAACTCCGAAAAACGCAGAATTCTAGAATATGTTGGTAATAGGTATCGCCGGCGGTTCCGGCTCAGGAAAAACCACAGTGGTGAAGGCGATCAAGGACCGCCTCAAGGAAGACGTGGTGGTCATCCCCCAGGATGCCTACTACAAAGATTCCAGCAATCTCACGGACGAGCAGAAGCGCAACCAGAATTTTGATCACCCGGACGCCATAGACTGGGAACTGCTCTGCAAACAACTCAGCGAACTCAAGGAGGGTAAGACCGTACAGCAGCCCGTGTATTCCTACATCAGCTGCTCGCGTTCCAAGACCGAAACCGTGAAGGTTGAACCTGCGGACGTGATAATCATCGAAGGCATCCTCATCTTCACCTGCAAGAAACTGCGGGACCAGCTGGACATCAAGCTGTTCGTGGATGCGGACGATGACGACCGGCTGATGCGCGTGATGGCACGCGACATACGCGAACGCGGAAAGAACGTGGAGTGGGTGATCGAGCGCTACAGCCGCACGGTGAAACCCATGTACCTGCAGTTCATCGAACCCAGCAAGCGATACGCCGACATAATCATCCCTCAGGGCGGCCACAACAAGGTTGCCATCAACATGATAATGAACACTGTTGAGAAGGCCCTGCGCAGGAACAAGACCAACGGTTAGACAAAGGCTATGCGCATCTCCAGAGACGACAGGGCCGGAATCTACATCACCGTGATCGTGCACCTGGTGGTGCTGATCGTGC
Organism: Bacteroidales bacterium; assembly: GCA_016283985.1. Next base: position 3,998 of record JAEENZ010000245.1, read on the forward strand.
TGATGGCGATCCAGCTTGGAGCGACCTGGAAGAAGGAGAGTTCTTTCGTGCTGGACTTCACCAAGATGGAGCAGATAGAAAAGCTCCAGAAAGAACTTGAGCTGAAGCAGGCGATCAACGACCGCCTCAACGAGATGCTCGCCGGAGGATATGAGCCCATCCGCAACATAGCGGTAGACCGTTCGGAGCTCCGGGACGACCGCCATTCGGCGGAAGATGCGCGGGAACTGTACGAGGAAGCCGAAAGGCTGAAGCAGGACCTGCAGCGCCCTGCCGAGGAAGTGCAGGTGGAGCATGAGATAATCGCCGCTCCGGCCCCTTCCAAGAAAGAAGATGCGCGGAAGGAGGTTAAATACAGCGGGCCTTCGGTCCTGGAGTATGAACTGGAAGGCCGCAAGGCCAGTCGCCTGCCCATCCCGGCATACCGCTGCATAGGCGCGGGCGAAGTGCGGATCAATATCACCGTGGACAAGCAGGGAACGGTGGTCGGCGCCAAGGTGGATGAAAGTTCGTCTTCTTCCGACGGATGCCTGCGTGCCTTTGCGGTGCGCGCTGCCAGGATGTCGAAGTTCTCGATGAGCACCACGGCACCCGACCGCCAGCAAGGATATATCATTTACCAGTTTGTAGCACAATAATAACACTTAAGCTAATATGAGAAAGTCTATTTTACGGCCGCTGATGGCCATTCTGCTCGCCGCTCCCCTGCTCACGGGGTGCCTCGCAGGCAAATTTATGTGCAATTATGCACTTAAGCCTACTCCCCACGGAGTGGATGATATCGAACGCACCCGCCACAAAGCGGATTCGCTCTGCCCAGGCGTCATCGCATGGTATGACAATCTGCACAAAACCGGCGTTTTCAAAGACACAACCATAGTCGGAGAGGGCGGATTCAAGGTGCATGCTGTCTATGCTCCAGCAAAGAATCCCGCAAAGGCAGAAGGCACCGCGGTGGTCGTGCACGGCTATACCGACAATCACCTCGTGTTCCTTTATCTGGTAAAGATGTACCGGGATCAGTTCAACTACAACGTGATGGTGCCGGATCTGCAGTATCATGGCTATTCCGAAGGACGCGCTGCCGGAATGGGATGGCTCGACCGCCTCGACGTGGAGCGCTGGGCTGCACTTGCCAACGATCTGTGGCACAACGACTTTATGGTTGTTCACGGTGTTTCTATGGGCGCAGCTACTGCCATGATGATGAGCGGAGACGAGTTGCCTTCGTATGTTCGCGCATTTGTCGAGGATTGCGGTTATTCTTCTGTCTGGGACCAGTTCGCCCACAACCTGAAGGATTCCTTCCATCTTCCAAGCTTCCCGGTTCTTAATTCCGCATCCATAGTCTGCAAGAGCCGCTATGGCTGGGGCTTCAAGGAGGCTTCTTCCGTGAAGCAGCTCGCCAAATGCGAACGTCCCATGCTGTTCATCCACGGCGACGCCGACGATTTTGTGCCTTTCGAGCATCTGCAGAAGAACTACGATGCCAAGATCCACGGTTACAAGGAAATGTGGGTTGCAGAAGGCGCAGTCCATGCCAATTCATACGCCAAGCATCCCGAGGAATACACTGAGCACGTCCGCGCATTCCTCGAAAGGGTGAAGAAGATGTAAGTTGTTTGGGATTGCAGATTAATTGCTATATTTGCAGTCCCTTTCACCGGGTGAGATGTCCGAGTGGTTGAAGGAGCCTGCCTCGAAAACAGGTGTACGGCAACGTACCGGGGGTTCGAATCCCTCTCTCACCGCTTCGCGGTTCGTTCGGGATTAGCGGCGCAAACGCGCCGCTTTCTTGTTTATTAGGGGCGCTGCCCCTAATGTACCCCGTCGCCTTATGTCCCTAGTGTCTTTACTGAGGCAAAGACCGACGAAATCCCTTAGGTGAGAGAGGGATCATGCGCGCTGGTGCGCTCATGGGAAGCGGAATCCCAGCCTTTCGGGTAAGGTCCAATTTCATGCCGGGGACCTTACCGGCATTTCGGCCTCCCAGGCACTTCCAGCGGGTAAGGTGTCAACCTTTAAATTGGACCTTACCCGAAAAACCCTCTTCCCCTTCACATGAAAACCCCCATTCCCACAAAATTCACTATCTTTACAACAACCAACGACCACGACCCATGCACACTATCCTTATATCCATCCTGTGCTTCGGCATAATCGCCGGACGGAACGCGACCACCGACGGATACGTATATCTTGGCCACAATGAAGATCAGTGGGGCGAACAGATGCTCAACATCTACAACGTGCCCGCAACGAAAGACCGCGTGGCATACCTGTGGTTCGAATTCCCGGGGCAGGCAAGCGGCGACAGCTATGCCAACGAATATGGGGTGTGCATCGCGTCCGACCAGTGTAAGTCCCGTGAAGATCGAGCCACAGGAAGCCTAATCTACGAAATACGCACGACGGCAATCCAGAAAGCCCGCAGCGCCCGCGAGGCGGTACACATAATCGGTTCGCTCATAAACAGATACGGCTATGCGGATTCCGGGCGCTCATACCTGGTGGCCGACCAGAAGGAAGGCTGGATTGTAGCGGTTGTGAAAGGCAAGCATTGGGTAGCGCAGCGCGTGCCGGACGACGAAATCGCAACCATCCCCAACTACTACACCATCGGGGAGATCAACCTGAAGGATACCGTCAACTTCCTCGGCAGCAAAGACATAATAAAGTACGCGCGCAAGCGTGGATGGTATAAGCCCAGGCGAGACGGCGCTTTCAGCTTCCGCAAGGCCTACGCAGATCCGGCAACTCTTACCGACAGCCATAACATCAAGCGTCACACCCTTGCCCAGAACACGTTCTTCGGGGACTTCCAAGCCGATGCATTCTCCCGCAAGCCCATGCACAAGTTCCATCGCAGGCATCTTTCCCAACTCCTGACCGAAGCGCCAATCTACAATAAGAACACGGTCCTCACCACCGTTTTTACCATGAACCCGGCCTTCCCTCCAAAAAGCGGCACTGTGATATGGGTGGGATTCCCTAACCAGGATGCGGCCAGCCAGAGCCAGTGGACGGTCTTCACGCAGTCTCCGGTATCCTGCCACCGCTACGCCACCGCCGACGAGGCGCTGGAAAAGCATTTCACCGATACCGGGAACTACCGCCAACGCTGGCCGGAACACTTCTACTGGCACTATCTGTTCCCGGAAACCAACATCGACGTCATCCCGCACGACTTCACGGTCTACGTGCCCAAACAGCCCCGGAGCGAGTCCGAACGCGATATCACCAAGACCGGGGACACCTTCAACGACCATTTCCATGTGTTGCAGGATGATGCCCGCGGCCTTCTCTATGCCTTCTGGACGCAAGGTTCCTTCGAGGCTGCGAACGATGAGCACGTAGTGTTCTCCAGAAGCGAAGATGGTGGCAAGACATGGACTGAACCGAAGATTCTCGCCGGCTCCCCCACCCTCGCCGATCCCAAGCCCGTGGCAGCCTGGCAGCAGCCTATGCTCAGCAAAAGCGGACGTCTCTACTGCCTTTGGAACCAGGAAACCACCCTCAAGAAACACCTCTGCGGAACCCTCTGCGGGCGATATTCAGATGACTGCGGGGAGACTTGGTCCCCCACCGAAACCATCCCCTTCCCCATCCGTTTCAAGGAGGATCCGGCCGATCCCAACATCCCCCCGGTGTGGTGCATGTGGCAGAGGCCGCTGCGCCTGGGGCAGGACGGGAAGTATCTGGCCGGATGCTCGCGCTACGACCGAAGCGACGTTAGCCGGGTGGAGTTCTGGCAGTACGAGAACATAGACGAGGACCCCGAGATCCGGGACATCCGCATATCCTTCTTCAACACCGGGGACGAGGCCTTCGATGGCTCGAAAGTGGAAAACGACGTGGCCTACGTAGCCAGGGAGGCGCATTCGATAGAGGAAGCCTGCATCGTGGGCCTGCCGGACGGACGCCTGTTCGCGGTGATGCGCTCGTCGCTCGGGCATCCTGTCTGGGCCGTGAGTGAGGATGATGGCCGGCACTGGAGCCGCCCGGAGATACTCCGCATGCGCGACGGAGGCCCCGCTATCCTGCACCCGCGCTCCCCCTGCCCCATCTACGACTACGCCGGACCCGAAGCAAGGAGCGGACGCTACTTCCTGATGGTGCACGACACCTTCGATTTCAACGGGATGACCTCGTATCAGATGCGCGGGCCGCTCTACCGCCTGGACGGATCTTTCGTGCCGGGAGCGCATCAGCCCGTGTGGTTCTCGAAGGGCGTGCTTTTCTCTCCGAGGGATACGGGAAACTCCTTCTACACGAGCTACACTGCGCTGCGCGGAGAAGGAGTCCTGTGGTTCGGCGACCAGAAATTCTATCTGTTCGGGAAGAAGATGCTATAACTGGCTGTCCCTCAGGCTGAAAGTGTCGCCCTGGGAGATATCTCCGGTATCCATGCCCTTTTTGAGCCAGCGCATGCGCTGGGCGGCCGTGCCGTGGGTGAAGGATTCCTCCACCGCATAGCCTTGGGATTTCTTCTGCAAGTAATCATCCCCAATGACGGATGCGCAGTTCACGGCCTCTTCCAGGTCGCCTTTCTCTATGGAACTGAACATCTGCTTCTCGTAATGGGCCCATACACCAGCATAGAAATCGGCCTGCAGCTCAATTCGTACGCTCATACGGTTGGCGTCCGTCTTGCTCATACGGGCCATCTGCTGATGCGCCTTCCCCAGAGTGCCAAGAAGGTTCTGCACATGGTGTCCGACCTCATGGGCAATCACATAGGCATATGCAAAGTCACCGTCTGCACCAAGCTGTTTTTTCATTGACGAGAAGAAACTGAGATCGATGTATAGTTTCTGGTCGGAAGAGCAGTAGAAGGGGCCCATGGCAGCCTGGCCCGTGCCGCAGCCAGTGGCAGTAGCATCCGTGTAGAGAACGAGAGTGGGATTCCGGTAGGCACCTATCTTCGCTGCCTTGAAATAAGCGCTCCAAACATCCTCGGTGCTGGCGAGGATCTGCTTGGAGAATTTGGCAAGGGCTTCCTCTTCGGCGGTGAATTCACGGGTCTGGGCGGCCTGCGAGCCGATTCCCCCGCTGCTTTCCACGTTCTTCAATACATCCCCGAGGTTACCTCCCATCAGGAGGGTTATCAGGCCTACGACCAGAACACCGCCAAGGCTGAGCCCCACGGTGCCGCCACGCATCCCGCGGCGGTCTTCTACATTGCTGCTTTCGCGTCTTCCGTCCAGTTTCATAATTTGTATGCTACTTCGAATACATTGTCAATCGCCAAGTAAATATGGTAGAACGCCTCGTCTCCGAGCTTGGAATAGCGCCCTACCAGCGCTCGGACGGAGGTCATCATATAAGACTTCTCGCTCGCCCATTCCGCCGCCGACTTCGGACGGAGTTCGTCCTTGGATGCAGCAAAGGCGAGGAACCTGCTTTCCAGGCCGGCGGAATCGAGGTATCGCTCCAGCTTCTTGTAATCATCTATCTTCTGCAATTCGGCCTTGTGAGAATCGAAATAGGCGGAGGCGAAGCGCATCGCAGTAGCCTTCTTGTTGCAGGCAAGGTAGAAGTCGGAGGCACGGGTGGTATCGATTGGCACGAACACGTCCGGCACTATCCCACCTCCTCCGTAGACAGTGCGTCCGCCAACCGTGTGGTATTCCTCGCTTTTGTCTACCTTCACGCTGTCAGCGCTTAGCATCTCGCCGTCGCGGTAGCGATAATAGAGGTCGTAGGCATACTCCTCGCCACTGGAGTATGGCTTCTGGATGCATCGACCGGAAGGTGTGTGATAACGCGCCACGGTGATCCGCAGGCCGCTGCCGTCGTTGAAATAGAGCGGCTCCTGCACCAGGCCCTTGCCGAAGGAACGGCGGCCTACGATGGTTCCGCGGTCGTTATCCTGAATCGCCCCGGCGAAGATCTCGCTGGAAGAAGCGGAGTTTTCGTTTATCAGCACTACCAGTTCCACATCCTGGAGTTTGCCGCGGCCGGTGGCGTTGAAATCTTGGCGCGGCTGCGCGCGGCCTTCCAGATAAACCACGCCTGCGCCTTTCGGCAGGAACATGTCCGCTAGGAGAAAAGACTGGTCAAAGAAACCGCCGCCGTTGTCGCGGAGGTCGAATATCATACGCTTCATTCCCAGCGCGACCAGCTTGTCGCTTGCCCTGGCCACTTCTTCATATGTCGTGCGCGCGAACTTGCTTAGGCGGAGGTATCCTGTCGTATCGTTCACCATGAATGCCGCGTCCAGGCTGTTCATGGGAATCTTGCCGCGGGTGATCTCGAAAGGCACTGTCTCGCCGTCGCGAAGGACGGTGATGGTCACTTTCGACCCGGACGGGCCGCGCATCTTGCGAACCATGCTGTCCTGAGGGAACTTCACGCCGGCTATATTCTTTTCGTCCACCTTGAGGATGCGGTCTCCGGGCTGCAAACCTATCTTTTCAGATGGTCCGCCGGGGATGACTTCCAGCACGATGGCCGTATCGTTGGGCACGTTGAACTGGATGCCTATGCCGTCGAAATTGCCGGCAAGCTCCGTTTCGGAT
>JAEENZ010000246.1 GCA_016283985.1 Bacteroidales bacterium
ACCAAGACCAAGCTCGGCAACACCGAGGTGACGTCCGCTGTCTCTCAGGCAACTGCGGCCGCGATGGACATATATCTCGAAGAGAACCCCAAGCTCGCAAAGACCATCATCGACAAGATAGTGCTTGCCGCTACCGCCCGTGCTGCCGCGCGCAAGGCACGCGAGATGGTGCAGCGCAAGACTGTCATGACAGGCGCAGGCCTGCCCGGCAAACTCGCCGACTGCTCCGAGAACGATCCCGAGAAGTGCGAACTCTTCCTCGTCGAGGGTGATTCCGCAGGCGGCACTGCCAAGCAGGGCCGCGACCGCCGTTACCAGGCCATCCTGCCTCTGCGAGGCAAGATCCTGAACGTGGAGAAGGCCGCAGAAGGCCGTGCGTTCGACAGCCAGGAGATCCAGAATATCTACACCGCACTCGGCGTGCGCGTGGCTCAGGAAGACGAAACCGGCGAGAAGCACATGGACCTCAGCCGTCTCCGCTATCACAAGGTGGTCATCATGACCGATGCCGATGTGGACGGCAGTCACATCGCCTGCCTAATCCTCACCTTCTTCTTCCGTTACATGCTCGACCTCATCAAGAACGGGTATGTCTATCTGGCAACTCCTCCGCTCTATCTGGTGAAGAAGGGCAAGGAAGAGGTATACTGCTGGACAGAGGAACAGCGCGAAGAGGCAGCTCTGCGCCTTGGCAAGGGCTCCGACAAGGGTTACACCATCCAGCGCTACAAGGGTCTCGGTGAAATGAGCGACCAGCAGCTTTGGGAAACCACCATGGATCCCGCCAACCGCAGGCTCCGCCAGATCACCATCGAGAACGCCGCCCAGGCAGAGCGCACATTCTCGATGCTTATGGGTGACGATGTTCCGCCTCGCAGGCAGTTCATCGAGGAGAATGCACATTACGCAAATATTGATGCTTAAAACCAATAAACCAGTATGTTAGATATTTTTGATCGCATTGCACGCGATTCCGGCGGCCCTATCGGCCAGTATCTCGAACAGGGTTTCGGCTACTACATGTATCCCCGCCTCGAAGGCGAACTCGGCCCTCATATGACATTCAACGGCATCCCGGTGCTCAACTGGAGCCTGAACAACTATCTCGGCCTGGCAAACCATCCCGAGGTGCGCAAAGCTGACGCCCAGGGCGCAGCAGATTGGGGCCTCGCATATCCCATGGGAGCCCGTATGATGTCCGGCCATACCCGTTATCACGAGAAACTCGAGAAGGTTTTCGCGGATTTCGAGAAGAAGGAAGATGCATTCCTGTTCAATTTCGGTTATCAGGGAATAGTTTCCACCATCGACGCCCTGCTTGCCCGCCACGACGTGGTCGTGTATGACGCAGAGTGCCATGCCTGTCTGCTGGACGGCATCCGCCTGCACATAGGCAGCAAATATAAATATCGTCACAACAATATGGTCGACTGCGACAAGGTGCTTACCCGCGCCTGTGCAGAGGCTGAAGAGAACGGCGGCGGCGTGCTGCTCATCACCGAAGGCGTCTACGGCATGACCGGTGCCCTCGGCAAGCTGGACGAGATCGTAGCCCTCAAGAAGAAGCACAAGTTCCGCATCCTGATCGACGACGCGCACGGATTCGGCCTCCTCGGAGAGCATGGCCGCGGCACATCCGAGCACTTTGGCGTGATGGACGACATCGATATCTACATCGGCGCGTTCGCAAAGAGCATGGCATCCATCGGCGGATTCGTCGCCGGCCCCCACTACATCATCAACTACCTGCGCGCCAACATGCGCAGCCAGATGTATGCGAAGAGCCTTCCCATGCCTCTCGTGATAGGCAACCTCAAGCGTATGGAGATAATCGATTCCCCTGAGGGAGACGAACTCCGCAAGAAGTGCTGGGCCATCACCCACGCCATCCAAGACGGCTTCAAGAAGGAAGGATTCGACATCGGCGAGGCGGAAGCATGCGTGACTCCCGTGCATATCAAGGGCGGTATAGCCCAGGCTACCAAGATGGCCAAGGACCTGCGCGAGAACTACAAGATATTCTGCTCGATGGTCATCTATCCCGTCATCCCGAAGGGTATGATCATCTTCCGCATAGTCTGCACCGCTGCCCATACGATGGAAGACGTGCAGTACACCCTGAATGCATTCAAGGAGATCAAGGCAAAACTCGACGCCGGACTTTATGACGGCGACGACATTGCCGCAATGACCGTCAAATAGTGAAAGAATATTTCAAAGACAAAGTGATAATCGTCACCGGAGCCAGCTCGGGTATCGGGCTGGCCTCGGCACGGTTGTTCGGCAGCCTCGGAGCAAAGGTGGTTCTTGCCGCCCGCCGGTTGGATAAACTGGAGGAACTCGCACCGACAGTCGCTCCCGCCGAGCGTGTGCTGTGCGTGAAGTGCGACGTGTCCGACGAGGCAGATGCCAAGGCCCTCATTGATGCCGCGGTCGAGCGTTTCGGGGGCATCGACATCCTGGTGAACAACGCCGGGCTTTCCATGCGCGCCATGTTCAAGGACCTGGACCTCAAGGTGATACATTCCCTGATGGACGTCAATTTCTGGGGCACGGTGAACTGCACGAAATATGCCCTGCCTTATCTGCTCGAGCGTAAGGGACAGGTGGTCGGAGTGATCAGCATCGCTGGTTATTCCGCCCTTCCCGCCCGTACCGGATACTCATCCTCCAAATACGCCATACGCGGATTCCTGGACACCCTGCGCATCGAGCACCTTAAAGACGGTCTCGGAGTGCTGGTGTTCGCCCCCGGATACACTTCTTCAAACGTGCGCAACGCCGCGCTCACGGCAGATGGCTCCGCCCAGGGCGAAACCCCGCTGGACGAAGGCAAGCTGATGAGTGCCGAAGAGTGCGCTAAGCATCTTGCAAAGGCTCTGAGGAAGCGCAAGTCCACCTGCACACTCACCACGCTGGGTAAGGCTACCGTCTGGGCGCACAGGCTGTTCCCCCGCCTGACGGACAAGCTCACGTACAAATACATCGCAAGAGAAGCTAACAGTCCCTTCAAATGAAAAAGTTCCTCCCACTCCTCCTGGTGTTCCTTGTAATCCTGCTTGTGCTGCCCCGCAGCGCAAAGTTGCGCTATGATTATCGCAAAGGCGCACCCTGGGAACATGAAACGCTCATCGCCCGATTCGATTTCCCCATCCTGAAGTCGGAAGATGAACTGATGGAGGAAAGGCGTCAGGCTGCCGGACAGATCGTTCCGTATTACAAGTATCTGGACGATGTCGTTACCCGCAACGTGCGTGCGGCGGAAACCATGGAGTTGGGGGAGTACGAGTATTTGCGCCCCGATCTGGTCTCCTCCCTCAAGTCGGTTTACGACAGGGGAATAGTCAGCGATGACGGTATCGACAGCCCTTCCGAGGTCATCTATGTGCAGAATGGCAAGCGTGCTGCCCCGAGGCCGGTTTCCGAGGTGTCCCGTCTGGCGGATGCCAGGGAGGCTTTCATCGCTTCGGTGGCTTCCCGTTGGCCCGGCGTGAACGTGGATTCGGTGCTTCGCAGTGTCGCCGCCCAGGATCTTGTAGTCCCTGACCTCAGTTACGACCGTCTTGCCAGCGAGCAACTCAGCTCCGATGCCAGCATCTCCGTCTCTCCGACATCCGGTTACGTGAGCGCCGGGCAGCAGATAGTGTCCGAAGGTGAGATGGTGACGGCCGAGATCGCCCAGATGATCGGTTCCTACGAAAAGGAGTACAATGCCAACATGGGTTCATCAACCGGAGGACTCCTGTTCTGGCTGGGGAATGCCGTTACGGCCCTTCTGCTGGTAGTTTTCCTCTTCTTCTCTATCAGGCTGGTCAATCCCACGGTGTTCACAGACAGCGGCAAATACCTTTATCTGCTGCTGGTCTTTACGGTTTTCACCGTCCTATCGATCGTGATGCCGCGAAGCTACCCGGATTACCTCTGCGCCGTGCCGTTCGTGCTCTGCGCACTTCTGCTGGAAGCATTCTTCGACGACAGGCTAGTCGTCATGGCATATACGGTTTCCCTGCTCCCGCTGCTTCTGTTTGCAGACGGAGGCAAGGCGGTTTTCACAATTTTCCTCGCAGGCGGCCTGATCTCCATGATCACTTTCAAGCACTTCAACCGTGGCTGGAGGCAGTTCCTGAACGCTTTCATCACCTTTGCAGTGATGTTTACCGTGTTCATGGGGCTGAGGCTGACGGATATCGCAAGCGGCAACATTCTCAGGATGGCATGGATGCTTTTCTTCTCCTCCTTCCTGTGTGTAGCCGGTTATCCGCTGTCCTACCTGTTCGAGAAGATTTTCAACCTGGTGTCGGTCTACCGGCTCAGGGAACTTTGCGATACTTCCGGGCCTCTGCTGCGTGAACTCGAGCAGAAGGCTCCCGGCACCTTCCAGCATTCTCTGCAGGTGATGAACATGGCCGATGCCGTTGCCGGTGCGGTCGGGGCGAACGTACAGCTCGTGCGTGCCGGCGCCCTCTACCACGACATAGGCAAGATGCTCAATCCCATGTGCTTCGTGGAGAATGAATCCATGCTCCCTGCCGACGGGGTGCGCCGCTATCATGACGGTCTTTCCCCCCAGCAGAGCGCCAGGGATATCATCAAGCATATTACGGACGGTGATGAACTCGCCCAGAAGCACCGCCTTCCTTCGATCATCCGGGCATTCATCCTTTCGCATCACGGAACTACCGTGGTCAGCTATTTCTACGACCGTTTCCTGAACGCCGGCGGTTCCCCTGCGGAAATAGGGGAGTTTACATATCCGGGCATCAAGCCCGTCACACGAGAGCAGATCATCCTCATGCTGTGCGACAGCATAGAGGCTGCTTCCCGTTCCCTGAAGGATTATACTCCCGAGGCATTCGACGCCTTCGTGGAGAATATCGTTGCAGGCAAGATGGAAGAAGGCCAGTTCGAGGATGCCGAGATCAGCGTGAAAGACCTTGGAATAGTCAAGGCTGCACTTAAGAATTATCTCGCCCAGATGTATCACGGGCGCATAGCATATCCGAAGAAAAAGAATAAATTAATAGGTTTACTGAAATGAAATTAGAAAAGAAACAGGTCGATGCCTTGAACATCGAACTCACCCTGAACATCGAACAGGGTGACTACGCAGAGATTGAACGCAAGAAACTGGCCCAGCGCCGCAGGACCGCCGATTTCAAGGGCTTCCGCAAAGGAATGGTGCCCGAGAGCCTAGTGCGCCGCGTATATGGCGACCAGATACTCGCAGAGTCCGTGAACGAAGTAATTTCGAAGGGACTCCAGGATTTTATAGATGAGAACAAGCTGAACGTGCTCGGCGAGCCTCTCGGAAGCGAGAAGCAGCCCGAGGTCGAGTGGAAGGACGGAAACGACTTCACTTTCGTTTTCGACATAGCTACATATCCCGAGTTCGAGGTCTCAGCAGGCAAGGAAGACAGCATCAGCAAGTATACCATCACCGCCACCGCAAAAGAAAAGGCGGACATGCTCAAGAACCTCAAGAAGTACTATGAGGAGAAGAAGGAAGAGAAGAGCGAAGATGATCTCACCGCCGAGCTCGACGCGCGTCTTGTCTCCGAGTATGCCCAGCAGGCAGAATGGAGGTTCACCAAGGATATCCGCGACTATTTTGTGGAGAAGATCAAGTTCGACCTTCCCGAGGACTTCATGAAGCGTTGGCTCTTCGAGGCCAACGGCGGCAAGGTCAGCAAGGAAGATATCGAGAAGGACTTCGAGGGTTTCCTCGCAGACTTCCGCTGGCAGCTCATCCGCAGCGCCTTCATGCGCAAGTACGGCTTCAAGGTGGAGCAGAAGGACATCCAGGATGCTGCAGTCGGCTTCGTGCACTATCAGTATGCGATGTACGGCATGCCCAACGTGCCCGAGGAAATCGTGAAGGAGGCCGTTCAGAACATGATGAGCGACCGCAAGCAGATCGACCGCCTCGTGGAGCAGGTAGAAGACAACAAGGTCTTCGGCAAGCTCAAGGAAGAGGTTACCGTCAAGGCAAAGAAGATCACTTCGGAGAAATTCCGTGAACTGAAATAACCATGTCCGATTTCGAGAAATTCGCCAAGTCCGAGCTTGGCGTGGGGGCAATGACCCTTCACCGCTTTGGTTCGGCGATGGATTCCTACATCAATCCGACCATCATCGAGGAGCGCAAGCTGAACGTGGCCAGCATGGACGTGTTCAGCCGCCTCATGATGGACCGCATCATCTTCCTGGGCGTTCCCATCGACGATGACGTGGCCAACATAGTGCAGGCCCAGCTGCTTTATCTGGCATCCGGCACCGAAAGCAATGCCGATATCACCCTCTATCTGAATACGCCTGGCGGTAGCGTTTCCGCAGGCCTTGGCATCTACGATACCATGCAGATAGTGGAACCCGACATCGCTACCGTGTGCACGGGCATGGCCGCCTCCATGGGCAGCGTGCTGCTCTGCGCCGGCACCAAGGGCAAACGTGCCGCCCTTCCGCACAGCCGCGTGCTGATCCATCAGCCCCTGGGCGGAGCCCGTGGCCAGGCATCCGACATCCTCATCGCCGCCAAGGAGATAGAAAAGACGCGGGACGAACTCTGCCGCATTATAGCCGAGCACAGCGGACAGCCCTTCGAAAAGGTGTTCGCCGATGCTGACCGCGACTACTGGATGAATTCGGAGGAGGCCCTCGCCTACGGTATGGTGGACAAGATCCTCCGTAAAAAGAAGAAGTAATGGCAGGTAAAGACAACGCCCGCGTTCCCAAACCGAAGGAGATAAAGGCCTTCCTGGACCAGTATGTGATTGGGCAGGACAGGGCCAAGAAACTCCTTTCGGTGGCTGTATACAACCACTACAAGCGCATCCTCCACAATGTTATAGACCGTCCGGACGACGGCGTCGAGCTGGAGAAGTCCAACATCCTGCTCATAGGTCCGACCGGAACCGGTAAGACCTTGCTTGCGCGCACCATAGCCAAGATGCTGATGGTGCCGTTCGCCATCGTGGATGCTACGGTGCTTACCGAGGCAGGATATGTAGGGGAGGATGTGGAAAGCCTCCTGGTGCGTCTCCTGCAGGATGCCGACTACGACCTGGCCCAGGCCGAGATGGGAATAGTATTCATCGACGAGATAGACAAGATATCCCGCAAGAGCGACAATCCTTCCATCACCCGCGACGTGTCGGGGGAGGGAGTGCAGCAGGGACTGCTCAAATTGCTGGAGGGCAGCGTGGTGAACGTGCCTCCGGCTGGCGGACGCAAGCATCCAGAACAGGAATTCATCCACTTCGACACCAAGAACGTGCTGTTCATCTGTGGGGGCGCATTCGAGGGTATAGACCGCATAATCGCCCAGCGCATGAATACCCGTGTTATCGGTTTTGGTTCGGACGAAAAGCAGAAGGTGGACAAGGACAATCTGCTGCGCTATGTGGAATCACAGGATATACGCAAGTATGGACTGATCCCCGAAATCGTCGGGCGTCTTCCTGTGGTCATGAGCCTCGACAATCTCGACCGCAAGGCCCTGAAGCGCATCTTGACCGAGCCAAAAAACGCCATCCTGCGGCAGTACGAGAAGCTCTTCGATATAGACGGCATCAAGCTGGAGATCGAGCCCAAGGTGCTGGATATAATAGTAGATACGTCCATCAAGGACAAGCTAGGTGCCCGCGGCCTTCGATCAATTTGCGAACGCATAATGAACGACGCCATGTATGAAGCGCCGTCCTCGCGGAAGAAGGTTTTCAAACTTACCGCAGAATACGCAAAAGAAAAGCTCAGGGCCTAGTTATGCCGTGGCGGCTAACTAGCTGACACATAACGTTATAATATAAAGCCTCCCCCTCAAAAACAAGGGGGAGGCTTTTATTTATTACATTGTTATTCAGGCACTTAGCCGCCACGCTATTTCAGAACCCCAAGTTCCTTACCGACCTTAATGAATGCGGCGATGGCCTTGTCCAGGTGTTCCTTTTCGTGAGCGGCGGATATCTGCACGCGGATGCGGGCCTGGCCCTTGGGAACCACGGGATAGTAGAATCCGGTTACGAAGATACCTTCTTCCGCCATGCGGGCTGCGAACTTCTGGCTGAGAGGAGCGTCGTAAAGCATCACGGCGAGGATTGCGCTCTGGGTAGGCTTGCAGTCGAAGCCGGCGGCGAGCATCTTCTCGCGGAAGTACTTCACGTTCTCCTGCTGCTTGGTGTGAAGTTCGTCGGATTCCTCGAGCATCTTGAAGAGTTCGAGACCGGCGCCGCAGATCATAGGAGGCAGGGAGTTGGAGAAGAGGTACGGGCGGCTGCGCTGACGCAGCATATCAATAATCTCCTGGCGGCCGGTGGTGAATCCGCCGACAGCTCCGCCGAAGCTCTTTCCGAGGGTGCCGGTGTGGATGTCGATGCGGCCGTAGAGGTTGAATTCCTCGGCAACGCCGTGGCCGGTCTTACCTACAACACCGGCGGAGTGGCTTTCATCTACCATCACGAGGGCCTCATATTTCTCGGCAAGTTCACAGATCTTGTCCATCGGAGCGACGTTGCCGTCCATGCTGAACACTCCGTCGGTGACGATGATGCGGAACCTCTGGGCCTGGGCCTCTTTAAGGCAGCGCTCGAGGTCTTCCATGTCGGCATTGGCATAACGGTAACGCACGGCCTTGCAGAGGCGTACGCCGTCGATGATGGATGCGTGGTTGAGAGCATCGGAGATGATGGCGTCCTCAGCGGTCAGAAGGGGCTCGAACACGCCTCCGTTGGCATCGAAGCATGCCGCATAGAGGATGGTGTCATCGGTATGGAAATACTTTGCGATGGCCTTCTCCAGCTTGCGGTGAATGTCCTGTGCGCCGCAGATGAAACGGACGGATGACATGCCGTAGCCGCGCTCGTCCATTGCCTTCTTGGCAGCGGCGATCAGCCGGGGATTGTCCGACAGACCGAGATAGTTGTTAGCGCAGAAATTCAGTGCCTTGCTGCCGTCTTCAAGAGTGATTTCCGCACCCTGGGGCGAGCATATATTGCGTTCGCGTTTGTAGAGACCAGCCTCATCGATGGCTTTCAATTCATCCTGGAGATACTTTTGAAACTTACCGTACATAATATGATTATCGTTTTAGGTTCAATATTACAACAAAAATAGTAAATTTGTATTGTAATTTGTAACACTCGAATGAAAAATGTTCTCATTATAGGCTCCACGGGCCAGATA
This sequence comes from Bacteroidales bacterium, assembly GCA_016283985.1. The sequence goes on from JAEENZ010000246.1 coordinate 9,178, forward strand.
GGTTCTGAGTTGACCATGAAACTCAGGCACTTGCATCCTGAAGGAAATATTGTAGCCGGATACATTCCCGGATTCGAACCCAAGGGAGAACTGCTGGAAAGCGGCCCTTCGGCCGTCGTGAACGTGGTGGACGGAATGCAGATCGCGGATGCTGTTGGGAGATATAACATCGACACCATCTACAACCTAGCCGCCCTCCTTTCCGCAACCGCGGAGAAGTTCCCCCTCAAGGCTTGGGACATCCAGATGAATGGCCTCATCAATATCCTGGAGGTAGCCCGCGGCCATGGCTGCGCAGTTTTCACTCCCAGTTCCATCGGTTCCTTCGGCCCCAGCACTCCTCATAAGGACACCCCTCAGGATACAATCCAGCGTCCGACTTCGATGTATGGAGTAACCAAGGTGGCAACCGAGCTCCTGAGCGATTATTATTTCCATAAATACGGTGTGGATACCCGTTCGGTACGTTTCCCTGGGCTGATTTCCTATACTACTCTTCCCGGCGGCGGCACTACCGACTATGCCGTTGAAATCTATTATGCTGCTGTCAAGGGATTAGAGTTCGTTTGCCCCATCGCAGCCGGAACGCTGATGGACATGATGTACATGCCCGATGCCCTCAAGGCGGCCGTGGATATCATGGAAGCCGATCCTTCGAAGCTCGTCCACCGCAATTCCTTCAACATTGCTTCAATGAGCTTTGCTCCGGAAGATGTGTTTGCAGCCATTAAGAAGATAATACCTGACGCACGCATGCGCTACGAAGTGGATCCCGTTCGACAGGCCATAGCGGATTCCTGGCCGGACAACATGGATGATTCCTGCGCCCGCGCCGAATGGGGATGGCAACCGCACTATGATCTGGATTCAATGTCGCAGGATATGATCAAGCATCTTAAAGAAAAGCTCGGAGCCTAGGCCCCGAGCTTTTCTTTTATCCTAATACTATAATCTATCCCAGGAATCCCAGCAGGATACCGGCGGCGACCGCTGAGCCGATAACGCCGGCAACATTGGGCGCCATGGCGTGCATCAGCAGGTGGTTGGACGGGTCGCATTCGAGGCCGACGGCTTCGGAGACGCGTGCGCTGTCGGGCACGGCTGATACGCCTGCATTGCCAATCAGAGGATTGATCTTACGGTCTTCGCTGCAGAAGAGGTTCATTATCTTCACGAACAGCACTCCGCTGAAGGTCGCGATTATGAACGACAGCAGGCCGAGGCCGAAGATCAGCACGGAACGTCCGTTAAGGAACACGTCTGCCTGGGTGGATGCACCGACGGTCAAACCGATAAGCGTAGTGACCACGTCGATGAGCGGTCCGCGGGCTGTCTCGGCAAGGCGGCGGGTAACGCCGGATTCCTTAAGCAGGTTGCCGAAGAACAGCATGCCGAGCAGAGGCAGGCCGGAAGGTACTATGAAAGCGGTGCAGATGAATCCCACGATAGGGAAGATTATCTTCTCCCTGCGGCTCACCTCGCGGGGCTTCGCCATGTGGATCATCCTTTCCTTCTTGCTGGTCATCAGCAGCATGATGGGCTTCTGTATGACCGGCACCAAGGCCATGTATGAATAGGCTGAAACCGCAATCGCACCCATCAGCTCCGGAGCCAGTTTGCCGCTGAGGAAGATGGCCGTAGGGCCGTCCGCTCCACCTATAATGCCGATTGCACCAGCCTCATTGGGGGTAAACCCGAGGGCCAGGGCCAGAAGGTATGCTCCGAAGATACCCATCTGCGCGGCAGCGCCTATCAGCACCAGCCTGGGCTGGGAGATGAGAGCGCTGAAATCCGTCATGGCACCGATTCCAAGGAAGATCAGCGGGGGATACCATCCCTGACGAACGCCCTGATAGAGTATGTTCAGTACCGATCCCTCTTCGTAGACGCCGATGCGCAGACCTTCGCCCGTGGCAGGATCGAAAAAGAGAGGGATATTGCCTATGATCATACCGAATCCAATAGGCACGAGAAGCAGGGGTTCCCAGTGTTTCCTGATTCCCAGGAAGATGAACAGCAGCCCTATGCAGATCATCGCGAGATGCTGCCAGGTTGCGTTCGCAAATCCTGTAAACTGCCAGAACTGCTGGAGGCTGTCTATAACCGTATTGCCCATTGCTTATGCTATGCTGGCGATATCTGCTCCTTCAAGGACGGAGTCGGTCTTCTTCACGTAGATGGCGGTTACGGTTCCGTCGGCTTCCGCCAGGATGTCGTTCTCCATCTTCATCGCCTCGATGACGGCGATCTTCTGTCCGCGCTTGACGGCATCGCCCACGTTCACGCAAACGTCGATGATGACGCCCGGAAGGGGAGAGACGATCTTCTTGCCGGCACCTGCATTGGAAGAGGATGAGGCACTGGCGGGAGCAGGAGAGACTGCCTCCGCAGGACGTGCCACCCTCGGCTTATCCCCAAAAATCGGCAGATTTTCGGGGGCCCCGGAAGTGCCATGCGCCACCACGTCCAGTCCGCCGTTGATTTCGACACTATAATTAACACCGTTGACGTTGACATATGCTATATTGTTCTCGATAGAGTTGACGGCAACCTCAAACTCTTTGCCGTTGATCTTGAATTTATACTGACTCATTTCCTTGGAGTTTTTCTGAATGTAAGGGATTTGTCGTTCCACTGGGTGGCCCTGGGAGCGAAAGTGATAATGCCTGGCTCGACGTCGTGGACAGAATTGTTGAAATAGAGGTGCAGGGCCATGGCAATGGCGGCGTTGACCTCACCGCCGTTCTCGGCCTCGAGGGCCATTGCGATTGCTGCTGCAGTCTCGGCATCGGGAGCGGATCCTTTCCTGCTCTTCCTGACATGCTTCACGCGGGACACCTTCGAATTGGAGGCTTTGCCGATGAAACTGTAGATAAAATACAGAATCACCAGGGCGGTGAAAACGGTGGAGACGGCGATCAGGGCCAGGGTCCATCCGTGAGGATCGGTCTCGGCCATGCGCTGCGCGCCCGCTGTCATATCCAGAATGTCGATCATGGCTTAGAGCGGCAGATTGTCGTGTTTCTTTGCCGGAAGCTCCTGGCGTTTGCCCTGAAGGCTCTCAAGGGCGCGTATAACGCGGAAACGGGTGTTGCGGGGCTCGATAACATCTTCTATGTAGCCCTTTTGGGCAGCCTGATAGGGATTGTTGAAGAGTTCCTCGTATTCCGCCTTCTTGGCTATGCGGACTACCTCCTGCTTGGCGGGATCGGTCTCGGCCTTTATCTCTTTTCCGTAGAGGACGTTCACTGCACCGTCGGCACCCATAACCGCTATCTGGGCGGTGGGCCAGGCATAGTTGATGTCTCCTCGCAGCTGCTTGCAGCTCATCACGATGTGCGCTCCGCCGTAAGCCTTGCGCAGGGTGACGGTAACCTTGGGAACGGTGGCCTCGCCGTACGCGTAGAGAAGCTTCGCGCCGTTGGTGATGACCGCGCCGTACTCCTGCTGGGTGCCGGGAAGGAATCCGGGCACGTCGACCAGGGTGACCAGAGGGATGTTGAAGGCATCGCAGAAGCGCACGAAACGGGCGGCCTTGCGGGATGCGTTGATGTCCAGCACGCCGGCGAGCACTTTGGGCTGGTTGGCCACGATGCCTACGCTGCGTCCGCCGAAGTGGGCGAATCCTACGATTATGTTCTTGGCGAAGTCCTTGTGTATCTCGAAGAAATCGCCGTCATCCACGACGCTGCGGATGACATCGTACATGTCGTATGCCTTGTTGGGGTTGTCCGGGATGATCTCGTTGAGAGCATCGGACATGCGGTTGACCGGATCCGCCGTCGGGCGCTCCGGGGCCGTTTCCATGTTGTTCTGGGGGATATAGCTGAGCAGGCGCTTGATGGTCTCTATGCCTTCCTGCTCGTTCTCGGCAGCAAAGTCCGCTACTCCGCTCTTGGTCGCGTGCACGCTGGCTCCGCCGAGGGATTCCTGGTCCACATCCTCTCCGGTTACGCTCTTCACGACCGCCGGGCCTGTGAGGAACATGTAGGAGGTATTCTTGACCATGAGGGTGAAGTCGGTGAGGGCGGGGGAGTAGACCGCACCGCCGGCGCAGGGGCCGAATATGCCTGATATCTGGGGAACTACGCCGCTGGCGAGGATGTTGTGTTCGAAGATGTCGCCGTAGCCTGCGAGGGCGTCGATGCCCTCCTGGATGCGGGCGCCGCCGGAGTCGTTGAGACCGATAACGGGGGCTCCGCAGCGCATGGCCATGTCCATCACCTTGCAGATCTTCTCGCTCATTGTCTTGCTGAGCGATCCGCCGCTGACGGTGAAGTCCTGAGCGAAGACGAATACCTGGCGGCCTGCGATGGTTCCCTGGCCGGTTACCACTCCGTCGCCGTCGGGATGCGATTTCTCCATGCCGAAGTTGGTGCAGTGGTGCTGGACGAACATGTCGAATTCCTCGAAACTGCCTTCGTCCAGCAGGAGGGAGAGACGCTCGCGGGCGGTAAGCTTGCCCTTTTCGTGCTGGGCGTCTATCCTCTTCTGGCCGCCGCCGAGACGGGCGTTCGCCCTGCGCTCGACAAGAGCCTTGATTTTATCTTGCTGCAAACTCATAGTTCACTGTTTTAACTTGCAAATATAGCCATTATATTTTATATTTGTGGTATGGATCTGAAGAAGATAGTCGTGCAGGATTTCCGCAACATAGAGTTGCAGGAACTGGAGTTCTGCCCCAACATAAACTGCATTTCCGGAGGCAATGGGGAAGGTAAGACGAACCTCATGGACGCCATCTGGTATCTCTCCATGACCAAAAGCGCCTTTTCCACTTCCGACCGTTTCAATTTCCGCTTCGGATGCAGCGGCTTCGCGCTTTCGGGGCTCTATGGAATGCCTTCAGGTCCCGATACCCGCGTCAGCATCCAGGTGGACGGCGGCGGCAAGAAATTGCGCAGGGACGACAAGCCCTATCCCCGCCTTGCCGACCATATCGGGCTCCTGCCCGTGGTGATGGTCTCACCGACCGACGTGGCCATGGTGAGCGAAACGGGAGAGGAGCGCCGCAAGTTCTGCAACGCTGTGCTGTCGCAGATGAGCGCAGAGTACCTGAATGCAGTGCAGAACTATTCCAGACTGCTTCTGCAGCGTAACGCCATGCTCAAGAACGGCCAGCCGGACTGGGCCCTGATGGACATAATCGACAGTCAGATGGAGGCCTTCGCCACACCGGTTTACCAGATGCGCGCTTCGCTTGCGGACGACCTTTCCAAGAGGATACAGGAGTTCTATGCGCAGATTTCCGGCGGGAAGGAGAGCGTAGGCATCAGCTACCGCTCGGACCTTGAATCTGGCTCCCTCACGGACATCTTCCGTTCCCGCAGGGAGAAGGATGCTATCCTGAAATTCACCTCCGCAGGCATACAGAGGGACGATCTTGTCTTCGAGATGGACGGACGGCCCATACGCCGGTGCGGATCCCAGGGGCAGCAGAAATCCTTCCTGGTGGCTCTCAAGTTCGCCCAGTACAGCCTGATGAAGGAGCGTCGGGGCTTCCCGCCCATCCTCCTGCTGGACGACCTCTTCGACAAGCTGGACATGGGGCGCGTGCAGAACCTGCTCACCATGGTCGCGGGGAACGACTTCGGGCAGATTTTCCTTTCGGACTGCAACAAGGTGCGCCTGAATTCCATCGTGGACGGCATCACGTCCGAACGCACATACTATGAGGCGAAGGGAGGCGTCTTCACCCGCAATGAGTAATAACAGGATAGCCCGCAAGAACGCCCTGCCTCTGGTGGAAGTATTCAAGCAGATGCTTGCAGAGAGCGGCGCTGCCGCCACTCACAACACAAATCTCATCTTCTCCGCATGGGATGCGGTTTCGGGTGCGGGAGAATATACGATCAAGCGTTTTTTTCGGGACGGCAAGCTGTATATAACACTCTCATCTTCAGTCATATGCAGCCAGCTTGCCATGCAGAAGGACATGCTGGTCGCCAAGATCAATTCCTCCCTGGCTGGTAACGAACTGTATATTGGGCAGGCCGTCGACGGCCCGGTAAAACAACTGATACTGAAATGAAATTCGTAATAGACCAGGCCATACCTTTTATCAAGGGCGTGTTCGAACCTTATGCCGAGACCGTTTACAAAGACGGTGGAGCAATCTGCCATGAAGACCTGATGGATGCTGACGCCCTTGTTATACGAACAAGGACACGTTGCAACGAGGAGCTTCTTGCCGGCACTTCGGTAAAGATCATTTCTACGGCTGCCATTGGATTGGACCATATCGACATACCTTTCTGCAACGATAACGGCATTTTCATCCAGAATGCTCCCGGCAGCAATTCCGGCGGGGTCATGAACTATGTCTTCTCCGCCCTTTACGGGGCTGCAAGCCGTGAGCGAATTCCTCTTTCAGGGGCGACTTTCGGCATCATCGGAGCAGGTCATGTGGGTTCCCGTATAGAAGCTATGGCGAGACACCTCTGCATGCAGGTGCTGCTCTGCGATCCGCCGCGTGCGGAAGTCGAAGGCCCGGCCCAGTTCGTCGATCTGGATTACCTTTTGGAGAATTCCGACATAGTTTCGCTGAGCGTGCCTTTGAATCCCGGTACCCAGAAGATGGCAAATGCGGATTTCTTCGGCAAGATGAAGTTCGGGGCCTTCTTTATCAATACCGCCCGAGGGGAAATAGTGGATGACGACGCCCTGCTTGCCGCATTCCCGAAACTCGGTCCCGTAATTATCGATACCTGGAACAATGAGCCCAACGTTAATGTAGAGCTGATTTCAAAGGCATCCATCGCCACCCCGCACATTGCCGGATACTCCTATCAGGGCAAGCAGAGGGCGACGGCCGCGGCGGTCCGTGCTGTGGCCAGGTTCTTCAGGTTGGAACCGCTCTTCGAGTTCTTCCCGACGACGGAACTGGAGGAACTGGAGGCCGTAAGGCTTGACCTTACGGGGCTTACCCAGGGGCAGATCACGTCGGTATTCCAGTATAATTACCCTGTCTTTACGGACGATTTCATGTTCCGGATACACCCGGAGCGCTTCGACGAGATTCGTCAGGAGTACCGTTACCGACGCGAGTTCTACATTTAAAGATTAATCGCAAATAACACTGATATGACCACAGAACAGCAATTGAAGTATTTCCGGGAAGGATTCCCTTGGATGAAGATAGATGCTCCCGCAGTTCCCGGAAGGGGCATTGCGGTAATGTCTTCTGCAGAGGAAGATGAGTGCATCGCTTATCTTCAGAAGGCATCCGTTAAGGGCAAGGTCAAGTTCGTGCCTGCCTCGGGGGCGGCCTCCCGCATGTTCAAGGATATTTTCGGAGGACTTGAACAGCCCAACGACGCCGTCCGGAAGCTGACGGCGAACATCCGCAGTTTCGCCTTCTACGATGAAGGACTGTTCGGCAAACCATCCGCCGATTCGGATGCCGATTGCTGCGCTACGGCCGCAAAACTGCTGAAAGAACCCGGACTCGGATACGGAAGCAAGCCCAAAGGCGTACTCAAATTCCACCGTTATGCATCCGAGGTACGAACGGCGCTTGCAGAGCATCTGGTCGAAGGCCAGGATTATATGCGCAATGCCGATGGAAGCGTGAATCTCACCGTTACCATCTCTCCCGAGCACCGCGAGCTGTTCGAAACCGCCCTGGCTGAAGTGAAAGGGAAGTTCGAGGAAAGGTACGGCGTGAAATACAATGTCAAGTTCACGTATCAGTCCAAGGAGACAGATACGATCGCCGTCACTCCGGACAACGAGCCCTTCCTTTGCGATGACGGCACGGTACTCCGCCGTCCCGCCGGCCATGGCGCCCTCATCTACAACCTGAACGAGGTGGAAGAGGAACTTGTATCCATCAAGAACATAGACAACGTTGCCGTGGAGAAGTATCTGCCCGTTACCGCCCGCTACAAGAAGGTGCTGATGGGTAAGGCCCTGGAACTGCGTGACCGCATATTCGGATATCTGCGCAGGCTGGATGACGCATCTCCTGCAGAGGCACTCGCTCTCGTGAAGGGGGAGATCGTTCCTTTCCTGGCAGAGGATCTCTGCGTGGAGATACCCGGAATGCCGGATGATGAACTGGTGGCATTCGTGCGGTCGAAACTCGACAGGCCCGTGCGTGTCTGCGGAATGGTCAAGAATCAGGGGGAACCCGGTGGCGGCCCCTTCGTCATCCGCGAAGCGGACGGAAGCACCTCGCTTCAGATCCTGGAAAGCGTGCAGATCAACAAGAACGATGCTTCCGCAATGGCTGCGCTCAATTCTGCGACCCACTTCAATCCCGTGGACCTGGTATGCTGCCTGCGCAATTACAAGGGAGAGAAATTCAATCTTCCGGAATACGTGGATCCCGATGCAGGGTTCATCTCATCGAAGAGCTTCCAGGGAAGGGAACTGCGCGCCCTCGAACTGCCGGGACTTTGGAACGGCTCCATGAGCCGCTGGAACACCCTTTTCGTAGAAGTTCCGCTCGAGACTTTCAATCCGGTGAAGGTCGTCCTGGATCTTCTCAGGCCTGCTCATCAATGATATTGTAAATCTCCGGCAATTTTTGTATTTTTGCAGGCTTAATTGAAAATCAAATTAGAAGTTATATGGCAACCAAGAACAAAACCAAGGAAGAAGTTCGTCAGGAGCAGGTCGAAACCCAGGTTTCCAAGTTCGAACAGTTTTACGAGAAGTACAAGAATATCCTTTGGGGTGTGCTGGGCGCAATCGTCGTGATCTGGCTCGCAATCCTCGGATATCAGAAGTATATCTATCAGCCCAAGTGCGCCGAAGCGCAGGAGCAGGCTTTCCCCGCCGAGGCATCCTTCCAGCAGGGAGAATATGAGCTCGCACTCAACGGTGACGGCAACGTGCTCGGCTTTACCGAGATCATCGACAGCTACGGCACCAAGGCCGGTAAGGCCGTCTATCTCTATGCCGGCATCTGCGAACTCCAGCTCGGCGATTTCGAGAGCGCTATCTCCTATCTCAAGAAGTACAACGGCAAGGAGCCCATCATGGCAGCCCGCGCCCTTTCCTGCATCGGTGACGCTTATGTGGGTCTTGAGCAGTACAAAGAGGCCGTTTCCGCCTACAAGAAGGCAGTCGCCAAGGCCGATAACGTCTATGCTGCGGCATATCTGCTGAAGGAAGGTCTTGCTCTCGAGCAGCTCGGCAACAAGGCCGACGCCCTTGAGTGCTACAAGATCATCAAGGACAAGTATCCCCAGAGCATCGAGGCGTACGACATCGACCGTTACATCGCAGCCGTGGAGGAATAAGTCATGGGAAGAGCCTTTGAATTCCGCAAGGAACGCAAGATGAAGAGGTGGGGTCACATGGCCCGTACCTTCACCAAACTCGGAAAGGAAATCACGATCGCCGTCAAGCAGGGCGGCCCGGACGTGACCGGCAACCCCCGCCTGCGTGCCCTCATGGCAGAAGCCCGCAGTGAGCAGATGCCCAAGGAGAACATCGAGCGCGCCATCAAGAAGGCCACCGAAAGCAAGCAGGGCGATTTCAAGGAGGTAATCTACGAAGGATACGGCCCGTTCGGCATCGCATATCTTGTGGAAACCGCGACCGACAACAACACCCGCACGGTGGCGAACGTCCGCAGCTATTTCAACAAGTGCGGCGGCTCTCTCGGCACCAGCGGCAGCGTAGCCTTCATGTTCGACCACAAGTGCGTCTTCCGCATCAAGGAAACCGATGGAATGGACCTCGACGAGCTTGAGCTCGAACTTATCGACTACGGCGCTGAAGAGGTCTTCGACGAGACAGTGGTGGACAAGGACGACAACGAAAGCAAGGAAGTCGTCATCTATGGTGATTACACTTCATACGGCACCATCCAGAAGTACATCGAAGAGAACGGCTACGAACTGATCTCCGGCGGATTCGAACAGATCCCCAACGTGGAGCTCAAGGATGTCACTCCCGAGCAGCGTTCCACCCTCGAGAAGCTCATAGGCCTTCTGGAAGACGATGAAGACGTGACCAACGTCTACACCACCATGAAACCTTCGGAAGAATGAAACTGAAAAAACTCGGGCTTCTGCCCAAAGTTCTGATTGCGATTTGCCTCGGCGTAATGCTGGGGCTTTTCGTTCCGGACTGGTTCACAAGGATTTTCCTCACATTCAACGGCATCTTCTCCCAGCTGCTTGGATTCATGATTCCCCTGATTATCGTGGGCCTCGTGACCGCGGCGATCGGAGATCTTGGCCATGGGGCGGGGAAGATGCTGCTGGTGACGGTGCTGATAGCTTATCTCGACACTGTCCTGGTGGCCCTGGGAGGTTTCGGCGTAGGCAATGCAATGTTCCCTTCTATCGTTTCCAAGGTGGGAACGGCGGCGGACCTGACGGAGGCTGCATCCCTCGCACCGTACTTTACCATCTCCATCCCTGCCATGTTCGACGTGATGACGGCCCTTGTGTTCTCGTTCATCATGGGCCTTTGCATAGCCAATGCGGACATGCCCGTGATGAAGGGATTCTTCGCCGAACTGAAGGCGTTCGTCGCACGGGTCATCGAGAAACTTATCATCCCTCTTCTACCTATATATATATTCGGCATATTCCTGGATATGACCGCCACCGGAAAGGTGTTCAGCGTGCTCAAGGTTTTCGCGATGATAATCGTGGTGATCTTCGTGCTGCATATCCTCGTGCTGATATATGAATTCGTCGTCGCAGGGCTGTTCACGAAGAGGGATCCTTTCAAGCTCCTTTGGAACATGCTGCCGGCGTACTTTACCGCACTGGGCACGTCCAGCTCCGCAGCTACCATTCCTGTGACTCTCAAGCAGTGCGAAGCCAACGGAGTGAAGGAGGATGTCGCAGGATTCACCGTGCCGCTCTGTGCAACTATCCATATGCCGGGCAGTGCCATGAAGATCACCTGCTGCGCCATTGCCGTATGCCTGATGTCCGGCATGCCGGTGGAATTCGGGATGTTCCTGGAGTTCATATTGATGCTCGGGATCATGATGGTGGCAGCTCCCGGAGTGCCCGGGGGAGCGATAATGGCTTCTCTCGCGCCGCTCAGCTCGATACTGGGCTTCAACCCTGAGCAGCAGGCGCTTATGATCGCGCTGTATATCGCCATGGACAGCTTTGGAACCGCCTGCAACGTGACCGGCGACGGTGCGATTGCGCTCATTGTGCAAAAAATTTTCAAAAAAGATTTGCAAGTATAAAAAATATGTCTATCTTTGCAGTGTACTATTAAACTAATACACTATGTTAAAGGTAGACAAAATATCATTCAGCTACGGAAATACACCGTGTCTGGAAAAGATTTCCCTCAATCTCGAAGAGGGGAAGATCTATGGCCTGCTGGGAGAGAACGGAGTGGGTAAAACCACGCTCCTGACCCTTCTGAGCGGGCTTAAAAATGTTCAGACGGGAAACATCGACGTGGACGGTTTCACTCCCTACAAGCGCGATCCCGATTTCCTGTCATCCATCTTTTATCTCCCGGACGAAGTTACACCCCTGAACTCTACTGCCGTTTCTTTTGCCAAGGAGAAAGGCCGCTTCTGGCCCTGCTTCTCGCAGGACAAGTTCATGGAGATAATGCAGGTTTTCGAGATGGATCCCAACCAGAAGATGAACGCCATGTCGGCCGGGCAGCTCAAGAAGACCTGGATTTCCTTCGCTCTTGCATGCTCCACGAAGTATCTCTTCCTCGATGAGCCCACCAACGGCCTGGACATCCCTTCCAAGGCACAGTTCCGCAAGGCCCTGATGACCTACACCTGCGAGGATTCCACCATCGTGATTTCCACCCATCAGGTGAAGGACTTGGAGAACATCATCGATCCTATCATCATCCTCGACAAGAGGGACGTGCTGCTGAATGCCACTGTGGAGGAAATAACCTCCAAGCTGTACTTCGATTATGGCACCACGCTCAATCCCGACAGCCTCTACACCGAGCAGCTTCCCGGCGGATTCATCCAGGTTTACCCCAACGCCACGGGCGAAGAGAGCAAACTGAACGTGGAGGCCCTCTTCAACACCGTACACAAACATAAGGAACTCGTAAAAGGAATTTTCAGCCATGAATAATACGTTCGATCTCAAGCGTTTCGGAAAGTATTTCCGCTATGATCTGGTTTCTGCCTGGCAGAATGCCGGAATCAGTGTCCTTACCATTGCGGGCATGCCGGTATGGTTCTTCGTGATTGTACAATTGGTATCCCTCGTCTTCAACGGGCACTTTGGAAACCTCAATACTGCGGGCATTCTGTCGGCATATATGGTTTCTTTCATCCTGGCCCTGCTGTTCTTCCCCGTGCAGCTATATGGACGTATCACCGAAAAGAAAGCCGGTTCTGACTGGATTCTCCTTCCGGCATCCCGTTTCGAGAAGTTCTTCTCAATGCTTCTGGTTACCTGCGTCGTGCTGCCGGCGGTATGGCTGTGCGTCATCGCTTCCTGCGACGGCATACTTACCCTGCTGTTCTCCAATTACGCCGGAATGGGACTGGTAACCATCATCGACGGCTTGAAAACTGCTTTGGATGAAGTGCATTCGGAGAACCTGGGTCTGGCATTCAGTGCCCCGTACATGCTGTATCTCGAATGGTGTGGCAATATCCTCCTCTTCACTTTGGGTGCTATATTCTTCCGCAAGAACAAGATTGTCTACACCTTCCTTTCCATCTTCGCCATCAGTCTGGTGGCAGTATTGGCAGTGGGACTCATCTTCGGCGGGAATATTGAGATCCAGCCTCAGGACATCAGCGAGGACAGGCTTATGAGACTCTTCAACACGGGCTTGTACCTATTCTATATAGTCAGCTTCGCTCTCCTGGATCTTGGAATCTATTTCAGAATTAAGACCTTAAAGCATTAAGCCATGGAATTCGACAGCAACAAACCCATTTACCTTCAGATTGCGGACAGTATCTGCAACCGCATACTCCAGGGAGAGTTGAAGGGGGAGGACAGGATTCCTTCCGTGCGTGAGTTCGGCGCCCAGATAGGGGTGAACCCCAACACCGTAGCCCGCACTTACGAAACACTCACCGACCAGGGGGTAATCTACAACAAGCGTGGAATAGGTTTTTTTGTTACTGAAAATGCCGCTCAGAACATACGCAAAGAGGCAAAAGAGAAATTTTTGAAAGAAGATTTACCTCAATTTGCAGAAAAGGCACGGCTTTTGGATATAAGCAAAGAAGAAATAATTAAGGTGTTATTCTAACAAGCCATAAACAGTTAACAAAACTATTCACGAACTAAACTATACTCGATGAAAACCCTGCCGTGAGGCGGGGTTTTATCGTTTCAGGAAACGCCCGCAGATGATGTCCGCCGCTTCTTTAGTGGGATGCGAGCCGTCCTCTGCGAAGTAGCGGTAGTCCCTGAGTTCATCTATGAGAATTTCGTAAGCAGGAAAATAACTGACCCTCCCTCCCAGGACTGGTTCCAGGCCCAGATGGAGAGTAGCCTTGCTGAGCGTATTCAGGTGTGCGCCTTCTCCCATGTGGCGTATGGGGCTCACGGTGAATATGAATTCTTTTTCAGGATGCTTCTGCACGATGTTCCCCAGAATCGCGGAAACCTGCCCGACTGAAAGCATCTCATGCGAGAACTCTCTGGACGGGCGCTTGAGGCAATTGGAGACCACCTCTCCGTTGCTGACGAGTTTCCAAACCCTTGCCGTACCCAGCGTGATAATGGCCACGTTGCTTTCTTTCCAGGCCTCGGAAGCCTTTGCGAGCGAGGCATTGGCATTGTCGAGGAAGTCCCTTGCATCGACCCGGGCGAATGACGTGTGATGCCACCAGGAGCATATCTTGCCTGCGTTCGCCCCCATCTCCACGCATTCTTCCGGCCGGAAGGGGATGGCGCTGTCGAGCCTGGCTATGGAATTGGCTATCGATACGGGGTTGTAAAGAGTCCCGAACGGATTGAGGCACACGTCATATCCTTCTGAAATCATTCTCTCGCCGATGCTTTTTGCAAAACAACTGCCGAGAATGCATACTTTATCTCCTTTGGTCATATTGCAAAAGTAACACTCTTTTTTTATTTTTGTGACATGCTAATGCTAATATGAAAAAGATTCTTTTTTTGCTGATTGCAGCATCGATCGCCATGCCGTCTCTCTCGGCCAAGGATTATAAACTGGGAAGCCCCTCGGGCAAATTGCAGTTGACCGTATCCTTGACTGACAAGACGTCATGGTCGCTTTCGGTCGAAGGTGAGACCGTCCTGAAAGACAACCGGATATCAATGGTCATCGACGAGAGGACCATTGGCCTGAATCCCAAGGTTTTAAAGGTTCGTAAGGGGACGGTTTCCGAACATGTCGCCGCGCCCTTCTACCGTCAGTCCGGATTCGATGCCACATATAATTGGCTGACTCTCAAGATGAAGGGGGACTGGTCCCTCGAACTGCGCGCCTACGACGAAGGCGTGGCATACCGTTTCGTCACCAACCGACCCGATATACGGAAAGTATATTCCGAAACCGCCGAATTCAGTTTTGCCAACCCTTACGACATGCTCGTCCCTTATGTTCTCAAACGGAAGGACGGTGACCGCTACAGGTCTTCTTTCGAGAATCTGTATGCGGCCGTAAAGGCCGGAGACCTTTCCAAGGCGGACGGTAACCTTGCATTCATGCCAGTCTATGTGGATATCGGTGAGAAGGGACGCCTGTTGCTAATGGAATCCGATCTCTGGGATTACCCTGGAATGTTCTTGAAAACCACGGAATCGGGATTCGAAGCGGAGTTCCCTCCGTATCCGAACAATGTGAACGAGCAGGATGCGAAATACCTCGATTATATGACCGTGACAGCAGGCACAAGGACATTCCCATGGAGGATAATCGCATACGGCAAGGACGAAACGGCACTTCCGGTCAACAATATGGTCTATCAGCTCGCTCAGCCATGCAGACTCGACGACATCTCCTGGATCAGGCCCGGACTCTCAACATGGGACTGGTGGAACGGGTTCCGCCGGTACGGAGTGGATTTCAAGGCCGGGATCAATACGGAAACATATCTCTATGATATTGATTTTGCTGCAAAGTACGGCCTGTCGTATATCCTCATTGATGATGGATGGTACAAGAACAGGAATATCTTCACGCCTAAAGACGACCTGGACATCCCCCGCATTTGCTCATACGCGGCGGAAAAGGGTGTAAAAGTACTGCTATGGGTATCAAAAGGATCTCTTGGCCTCAAACCGGAAAAAGCCTTCGAGCATTACTCGAAAATCGGCGTGGCCGGGTTTAAGGTAGATTTCTTCGACTCGCAGGAGGCTGCCATGGTGAACCGCATCGACATGTATGCGGAAGTGGCGGCAAAGTACCATCTTCTGCTGGATTTCCATGGCATTTTCAAACCTGTTGGCCTTAGCAGGACATATCCTAACGTCATAAACTACGAAGGCGTTTTTGGTCTGGAAAATCTGAAATGGTGTAATCCGCAGCGTTGTGACATGCCACGAAACGATGTCATCATCCCTTTCATACGAATGGCTGCAGGACAGATGGATTATACGCCGGGGGCGCTGAGAAATGCCACCCGTCGGGACTTCCGTTCGGTGTCCGAAAAACCCATGAGTATGGGAACACGCGCTCACCAGTTGGCATGTTACGTGGTATTCGACGCACCTCTCCAGATGCTTTGTGATTCCCCTTCAGATTACATGAAGGAGGAGGAGACCACCCGGTGGATAGCATCCATCC
This sequence comes from Bacteroidales bacterium, assembly GCA_016283985.1. Next base: position 24,868 of record JAEENZ010000246.1, read on the forward strand.
CCACTGTATTCGACCGCACCAGGATCCTTGACGGCCGTATCGGGGAGTATGTCGTCACTTTGC
>JAEENZ010000247.1 GCA_016283985.1 Bacteroidales bacterium
CTCCCAATTCCAGTGAGGAAGGATATGAAGCGTATGCGCCGATTCGTTCCAGACGCTGCGGAATAGGTAATAGCGGTCCTTGGGGATAGACGCCAGGTCCACGATGCCGAACATCGAACTGTGGTTGGGATAGTAGCCATCCTCGTAGGGCGTGGGCTCTCCCAGGTAGTCGAATCCCGTCCAGACGAACTGACCGATAGCCCAAGGATAATCCTCGTGCATGGCCAGGTCGCAGTCCGGCGTGTTGGACCAGGAGGTGGACTCCAGATCGAAGGAAGAACACTGCTGGTCCGGGCTAAGGGTCATGTCCCGCTGCTTGACGGCGGGAAGATGATAAACGCCCCTGGAACTGAGCGTGGAGCCGCTTTCTGCGCCCAGGATCAGGCGGTCTCCCACCTTCTTCCGGAGTTCCAGGAACTTCCAGGGGTGATAATTGACGCCGATGACATCGAACGCATCCACCCACTCCTTTTTCAGGAAGCGCTGCCACATGTGCATCCCAACGGTAACGGGGCGGGTGGGATCTTCCCGATGGCAGATCTTCGTAAGGAACTGCGCCTCGGCAAGGCCCTCCTTAGCGTTGTCCTTTACCCGGCACACCTCGTTGCCGGTGCTCCACATAATAACACTGGGGTTATTACGGAAGCACCGGATCATCCCGGTGAGATCTTTCTCCGCCCACTCGTCAAAGTACTTGTGGTATCCGTTCTCGCACTTGGCGCCTTTCCATTCGTCGAAGGCCTCCACCATCATCATGAAGCCCATCTCGTCGCAGAGTTGCACCAATTCCGGTGCAGGCTGGTTATGGGAAGTGCGAATGGCGTTGCAGCCCATATCCTTAAGGATTTCCAGCTGATGCTTTAATGCAGGAACGCTGACAGCTGCCCCCATCGGTCCCTGGTCGTGATGCAGGCAGACGCCATTGAACTTCACAGGCTCCCCATTGAGGAAGAAGCCCTTCCCGTCGATGAACTCCGCCTTGCGGATGCCGAAGGTGGTTTCTTTTTCATCTACCAGCCTGCCGGCGGCATAGACGGACGTGACGGCTTTATAAAGACTCGGATGCCCGGGGCTCCATAATTCAGGGTGATTGATTATGAACGATTCCTTCGCTTCGCTCGGAATGACAATTCTGCCATCCGGGCCCAGAATGGCCGTCTTGACCATCACACCTTTGCCCCCATCTTCCACGGTCGTTTCAATGCACACCGTGGCCTTTTCGGCAGATACTTCCGGAGTCGTTATCTTCACTCCCCAGACGGGGATGTGGACAGGGTCGGTGGTAATCAGATGCACGTTGCGGTACAGGCCTGCTCCTGGATACCAGCGGGAACTGGCCGGGAGATTCTCGAGGCGCACCGCAACAGTGTTCTCGCCCGGCACGACGGCAGCGCTGATATCAATGGGAACGGCGCTGTAGCCATTCGGCCAGGAATAGATTTCCTTTCCATTCACATACACCGTGGCATGGCTCATAGCGCCATCAAAAAGCAATGTGGCATTCTTGCCCTCGGGAACGTTGAAAGTAGTTTTGTACCAGCCTATTCCCTCCCACGGGAGAGCTCCGGTCCTTCCGGGATTGTTAACCCACCCTTCAGTACCATTCCACAGTTCGCTGTTTTCCGAGAAGGGACCGTAAATGGCCCAGTCGTGAGGCACACGGACCTTTTCCCACTCACCTTCTTCCCCGCGGTGGAATTCCCAGTCGCGGAGCAAAGTCTCACGGCGGGGCGAGGTGTGCTGGGCTAGATGAGTAACGGAGAGAGATTCCTTCGCTTCTCTCGGAATGACAATCTCCTTGACTTCTCCGGGCATCAGGTTGAAACTGTTGTCCGGGAAGCATTTAACTCCGGGAGCGGAAAGCCAGACAAAATATGCGGGCTTGTCAGTGGTGAGGAACACCACCCACTTGCCATCGCGTTCAAAGGTCCTTGCGGTCACGTTTGCGTCGGGGATGTCCTTGAGATTCGGGAAGATGGAGGGCTGCGACGGGGCATCATCCGCAAATATGCGCTTGAGATGGTAATGCGCCGGCTTCCAAGAGCCATCGTACTCCAGGGTGGACCAGGATGGCCCCGGCCAGATGTCGTTCAACTGCCAGACGAGGATACCATTGCAATCGGGCAGCGTGCGCCAGTACGAGGCAGCTGTCTCGAGGCCGATGGCCTGCTCGATCTGGGAAAGGTAGGTCAGGTTCGCGTCTAAGGATGGATTGAACAAAAGGTTGATCCTCTTTAGGATATTCTCGTAGCCGCCGGCCTCCCGCATATGCTCCTTCTGCTCTTCCATGGTGGGAAGCATGCCGGAGAAGCAGGAGTGGCCGAACTCCGACATGAACTTGGGATGGTATTTATAATACTCTTCCAGGGGTCTGGCAAATTTAGATACCGACCAAAGGTGCATATCACCTTTAGAATCGTCATTCCAGCCGTTGGTATCCAGGTCGCCGGGGCCGCCGCAAGGCGACGTGGGCCAATACATCCGCTCAGGGTCCAGATCGGCTACCAGGCTGCCCCGGAGGTCGACCAGCGTCTTGTATTCGGATTTATACAGTTCCGGATTCTTCTTCCAGATGCGCTTGTTGTAATTGTCGATTCCCTCATTGTCTCCGCACCAAAGAACGATGGACGGATGGCTCTGCAGGCGCTTTATCTGATGGGTTATCTCCGCACGGACTTCTCCAAGGAACCCGGGCGTGGCTGGATACATTGCGCAGGCGAACATGAAATCGTGCCATATCATCAGCCCCAGCGAATCGCAGATATCGTAAAAAGCGTCAGGCTCGAACTTGCCGCCGCCCCAGAGGCGTATCATATTCATATTGGCATCCCTGGCGGAGACCAGCAGTTCGCGATAGCGCTCAGGGGTGTGCCTGATTTCATCCGTATCGCAGGGTATCCAGTTGGCACCCTTTGAGAAGACCGGCTTGCCGTTAAGCTTGAAAGCAAGATTCTCCCCAACCTCAACGGTACGCAGGCCAATCTTCTTCTCCAGTTTCTGCCCGTCTGCGCTCACGCTGATATCGTAGAGATGCTGCTCTCCCATGCCGGCAGGCCACCAGAGGATGGGATTCTTAATGACGAAACTCTGCTCGATGGTGTTGGAACCAGGAACAAGGGTGACGGTCTTCTTCTTTACCTTTTTCCCTACCGCAAATGTCAGTTTGGTTTTGCCTCCGACCGGGGAAGTTATTTCCGCCTTCAGCGTCACCGTGCACCTGCCCTGCACGGAATGGTCCTGGGTGCAACGCAGATAGTCGAGCCTGGCCACATTCACGGGTATCAATTCCACTTTGCCGGCGAATCCGGTATACATGCACTTGGGGCCCCAGTCCCATCCGCCCTGGTAGATCGGCTTGCGGACAAGATTCAAGTGGGGTACGAAGCCTATTCCGCTCATGGGAATCGGGTACGCCAACTCCGCATTCAGTTTCTCCGAGACTGCCTCGGCATCATGGAATACGCCTTCCAGCACATTATCGCCCGCATGAAGATACTCCTTCACATCCCACTCCCACCTGCGGAAACGGTTGCTGGTGGAGCCAATGTAATGCCCGTTTATGCTTATATCGCAGAAAGTATCCACATCCTCCGCCCTGAGGTACACCGCCCTCGCTTCCAGCATGGGCTCCGACACCTCCAGCCGCCTGGTAACGACGATATCGCCGGTGCTCTGCGCCGACAATTGAGTGGCCAAAAACAATAGTGCCAGTATTATGGGTTGCAAACGTTTCATACTGACACAAATTTACCAAGCTTTTTCCGTGAATACTATCAAATATGTCAAGAATAGTATCAATAATATACATTCTGATTACATCAGCAATGTCTTAATAACATCCCAAATCCGGGCTGTCCAGTCGCTCTGAATTCCAGCCGCAGCACAACGGTCCGGGAATGATGCCACAATCCGGCTGATAGAGCGAACAATCTCCCGGCAATCAGAAATGCCAATATCTTCTCCAAAATCCACACAATCATCAAGTGTAATATGAGATCGCTTCTGCCACATTCCCAAACAATGGGATAAAGCAGAAGGATTCTCCCATATATTTGAAGAGAACATAACATCGTAGGCCGGGGCGAGCGACCACTGGCCGGACTTATCCATCATAAAAGAGAAATTCCGATTGTGGTCGTCACTTACTCCGGCGACAAAGTTGAAAACCATCCTTCGGAACAACTCTGCCTTTTGGACTTCTCCCACATGCAGTTTGTTACAAAGCCAAAACAGATTCATATAATCATTTGCCGACGGGCTAAGTGCCCTGAGCGATTGGATATGGATCTTCTCCCCTCCGGGAAGACGGTCAAAACGCTCCGTCAGGAAGTGGTTAACTCCGGCAATGGGAAAAAGTTCCGAATGCATCATAGTTATTCCTGCATCTACCGCCATTTTATAGAAAATGTACTCAATATCACAAGTGGGCACATTTGTATCCTCGTTGAACTTTAACAAGTAGTATCGGAAGTCGGCCGGAAGGGGGACCTGTCCTGACCGGACTTCCCTCTTATCGTTCATGGCTATAACACCCTTTGCATGTTTACCCCCCGCCGATGTTCCCAACGTAATCAATTGTTGCAAGGTACTGTTTCCCACGGCATCCAGGTACTTCGATTCCCGATCATGAAGCACCAGCATGGCAACCTCATACAGAGATTCCATGTCCAAGGCCTCTTCTGGAACATCCGTCTCCAGTTCCGGCACGAACTCAAGGGCCCCCATCCCTCTCTTTCCTATAAAGGACAGTTTCAAAAGCGACCTCATATCATTAAGCGGGATATGATGGTCGCTAGTCCACTTATCGAAAAGGGTATTCCCCCAATCGTCCGGAAGCGAGTCGGCCAAAAACTCCGGCAACCCTTCAGTGGCCTTGCTCCCATAAAACGACTTATAACGGAACCGATCTTTCGAAAAAAACGATGGGGAGATATCAAATGGAGCATCCAGGTACTCTTCACTGAATGAAAAGACCGAACGCATAGCTGACGAATCCCAGGAGAGTTTTCCTATCAAAACATCCCAAAGGAACACATTAACGGCAATATCATCTTTCCTCATAACGTTCTCTCATTTTTGACGAAGCATAAGACCGTTTAGATAAAGGTTTTTTTAGTGCCGGGTGAATGGGAACATCTTCCACAAGGTCGGCCAAGCCGTCAAGCATTCCCCCTGCGCGGAGAATACGCAACAGATTGCCGAAGGATACTTCTTCCAGCCGCCCGGATTCCACCCTTCTGATGGTAGACAAAGAAACTCCCGAAAGGCGAGCGAACTCACTCTGGGAGACACATGAGCTTAGACGCAGCGCCTTCAACCGCGCACTTAACACCCGGGTTATTTCCTCATCCGAAAAGGAAAACACAGTTTCTTTTACGAAATAATCCCTCATAATTTGTTCAAATTTGGCACAAAGATAAAGATTTGTTTAAATATAAACAAATTATTACACCGAAAAGCTGCCGGGAAAGAATCTTGGCAGCTTTTCAGTTAGAGGACGGAGGATTATTCGGCTGGATAGGCCTGAAGGATGGGCAGAATAACGCTCTCCATGATGGTGTAGCCGTCTTTGTTGGGGTGGGTGCCGTCCGAGGAGAGGGATGAAGGAAGGCCGCATGCACAAGAAAGGATGATGAAGAAGAAAAGCGAATAAAAGCGTTTCATAACTCATTAAAAACAAAAACAAAGAAGTGAGTATTCTCATATTTCGAATCACTTGTTTTTATTTCTATTCAAAGCCTCCAGGAAATAATAATCCGCATAAATGAGCGGGGTGTCGATCTCGCTGCCGCCGGGGAGGTTTCCCACACAGTGCTTCAGCAGGAAACCAGCATTTTCTCCGGGCGCGGCCAGATATTGGGGAGAAGCAAGAGTGCGGATCTGCCTCTCTGCCATTGTGGAGCATTTCTTCGACAGTTTCCTATCTTTCGAAAGGCCGCTCAACTCTATGAACGCCGAACACATGACTGCAGCGGCAGATGCATCCTTATATGTATTGGGAATCTCCGGATCATCGAAGTCCCAGTAAGGGATTCCGTCTGCGGGAAGGCGCCCGAGGAGCATGTTCGCAATATTCTCGGCCTGATGCAGAAACTCGGCTTTCCGGGTTTCACGGTACATCATCGTGTAGCCATAAAGAGCCCAGGCCTGGCCGCGCGCCCAGGCACTTTCGTCGGCATATCCCTGGACGGTCATTTTACGAAGGACTCCACCCGTGGCCGGATCATAATCCAGCATATGATATGAGGAATAATCCGGGCGGAAATGGTTTTTGATGGTGGTCTCAGCGTGTTTTACAGCAATGCAATCCAGAGAGTCGCAGTGGAACAACTTCGATGCATATTCCAGCAACTCCAGGTTCATTATATTGTCTATGATGACAGGATATTCAGCCCCCTTCTCCCCTCTTGCCCAGCTAAGGGTCACCCCCACGGCAGGGTTGAAACGGGATGAGAGCGCCGCAGCGCCATTCTCTATGAGAGGAAGATACTTGGATTCTCCCGTGACCCTGTAGGCATTCCCATAACTGCAATTCACCTGGAAGCCGAGATCGTGGCTTTGAGGGAAGTCCAGAAGACAATCCAGAGCCAGAGTACGCCTCTCTGCCATAGACAGGATGTCAGGATCCGGAGACAGGCCATATAACTGCCAAAGCGCTCCGGGGAAGAAGCCACTGGTCCAGGAACCCACGCTGCAATCCTTCGGACTGCCGTCGGGATAGATGCCACGCGGCGTCATGTCGGGAGCGAGGCGTTCGTCCAGAAGCTGATACTGCGCCTTCGCCAGGCCGCTCACCCTTTCGGCAAT
>JAEENZ010000248.1 GCA_016283985.1 Bacteroidales bacterium
ATACCGGCCATATCCTTGAGGCAGATTTCCTGCGCGCCGGCTTCGATGAGTTTCTCGGCCAGAGAGGTGTAATACTCCACGGTATGGATCGGGGAGTACGTGATGCACAGGGAAGCCTGGGGGGTCATGCCGCCTTCGATGGCGTACTTGATCGAAGGGATGATGTTGTTGGCATCGTTCAGGCCGTCGAAGATACGCGTGATATCGACGCCCTGGGCGTGCTTGACCTTGTACATGAGCTTGCGCACATCGACAGGGCAGGGGTACATGCGGAGGGCATTCAGACCACGGTCGAGCATGTGGGTCTGGATACCCGCCTTATGAAGCGGCTCCGTAAAGGCACGGACCGCCTTGTTCGGGTTCTGGCCATAGAGGAGCTGGACCTGTTCGAACGCACCGCCGTTCGTTTCCACGCGGTCGAAGCACCCCATGTCGATGATTACTGGAGCTATTTCTTTGAGCTGGTCAGCCCGGGCCGTATATTTGCCGGATGACTGCCACATGTCTCGATAAACGAGCGAAAATTTGATTTCACGAGCCATATCGTAGGGTTGTAGTTATGATTTGTATGGAAATTCCGTCAAAACATTATGCAAATGTAGCGAAATAATCAAAGAAAAACAATATCTTTGCACGTGCAAACCGGCCTCCGTAGTTTAATGGATAGAATTTCAGATTCCGGTTCTGACGGTTGCGGTTCGATTCCGCACGGGGGTACGAAAAAAGCTCGGCGCAGCCGAGCTTTTTTCGTACCCCCGTGCGGGGTGAAAAACCTATTGTATTTGCGCGACAAAAATTAAAGTGTATCTTTGCATCATAAATTAACGTGTGATATTGCAAGAATATGGCAATACCTTCAGAGAAACTTGCACAGTCGCTCGACGTTCTGAGACAGATACAAGAGTCGAAGAGTAGCCCTGTAATCAGGTCTTCGGAGATCAGCAGAACCCATCAGGAACGTCTTGTTGAAAACGGCTTTCTGATGAAAGTCGTCGGGGGATGGTATATTCAGTCAGATCCTGCAGCCGAGTCCGGCGATACGACGGCCTGGTATATTTCATACTGGAGGTTCATTTCCGAGTATGTGCGCGAAAAGCTTGGAGATGAATGGTGTCTGTCGGCTGAGGTGTCATTGGCTGTTCAGACTGGCAATTGGACTGTCCTTCCACAATTGATTATACGCTCGCCAAAGTGCAACAACACAAGCGTGAGCCTTCCTTTCGGATGCAGTATTTTTTTTCTGAAAGCGGATTGCGCAGCCGATATTGACACGGAAAGCCGATATGGTTTGAATGTTTACAGCATCCCCGAAGCTTTGGTGATGTCATCGCCGATTCTTTTCCAGCGCAGCAGCATCACTGCCAGAACGGCTCTTTCCACTATAAGGGATTCATCGCAGGTGCTGCCATACCTTCTCGACAAGGGACGTTCGTCACGCGCAGGTAGATTGATAGGTGCATTCAGGAATGTCCAGATGCTTTCGGTCGCCGATGAGATTAAAACCACGATGAATCGTTTCGGATACGTTATCCGTGAAGAAGATCCATTTACCGACAAGTATGAGTTTGTCAGGGACCTGTCACCCTATGCCACGCGCATTCGCCTGATGTGGAAAAGTATGCGCGATGTGGTACTAGCTGTTAAACCTTCTGTACCTGCAGGAATCGGCATCGAAGCCTATATGAAGGATGTTGAGGACCGATATAAGTTGGATGCCTATCATTCTTTGTCGATAGAGGGATACAAGGTTTCCGAAGAACTTATTGAGAAAGTCCGCAGCGGCAACTGGAAGCCGGACGAGAATGCGTCCGACAAAGAAGATAAAACCGCCCTTGCGGCACGTGGATATTGGCAGGCATTTCAGGAAGTCAAGAAAAGCCTGCTGGCAATTTTCGATGGCAAGAATGCTGGCGTTGTTGTTGAGAAAGACCACAGGATATGGTATCAGGAGATGTTCGCTCCGTCTGTGATGGCCGGTATAATCAAAGCAGGAGATATTGTAGGGTATAGGACTGCGCAGGTCTATATCCGCAATTCGATGCATACACCGCTCAATCCCGAGGCTGTCCTGGATGCGATGCCGGTACTTTTTGACCTGCTTAAAAGTGAAGAAGATGCGTGGGTGAGGGCTGTGCTGGGTCATTTCATCTTCACTTTCATACACCCGTATATGGACGGTAACGGCCGAATGGGAAGATTTATGATGAACGTAATGCTGGCATCCGGAGGTTATAGATGGACTATCATTCAAAAGGAAATCCGAGACAAATATATGTCTGCGCTTGAACGGGCGAGTGTTCAAGGAGACATAAGCGAATTTGCATCCCTCCTCGCCGGCATCGTTGGCTGAGGAGGACGCCGATACTTATCAGAGAGAATTTCGTATATTTGTGTATAGCTTAATTCTACTGTTTTCGAATGCGTCGTCGTCTTTTATACTGCTTTGCCCTTTCTTTGGTCCTTCTCCTCCTGGCCTCCTGTGCCAGCCGGCGGACAGCCGCTACGCTGGACGATGTTGAGACCTATATCCAATTCAGCCCCGATAGTGCCCTGGCCATTATCCGCACCATCGATACCACAACGCTCACAACCCGCAGCCTCCGCGCCCACTACGCCCTGCTGCACGCCATGGCGCTCGACAAGAACTGGATAGATACGACGGATGTGGGTGTTGTGATGCCAGCGGTGGAGTACTACGCCAAGCACGGAACGGCCGACGAGAGCGCCATGGGCGTGCAGAACAATCCGGATACGGAGAAGAAGATCGAAGTGCTGTTCTCCAAGAAACCGAAACTCTACTTCGTCGCCTGCGGTACGGCCGACCCGATCGTGCGCGGTTCCTACGAGTACGTGGATTACCTCAAA
>JAEENZ010000025.1 GCA_016283985.1 Bacteroidales bacterium
GGATAGGCGGTGTTGAGATATGCATAGGTCTTGCGTGCCTCGGGGATTTCTCCGGTCTTGCGCAGGCCGGTAGTGTCCCCCGGGAAGGCAACGTGCCGCCCGCCGCGATAGACGGGGTGCATCGTGCCTTTGGGATAGCGGGCCGCAGGCTCCTGAGTGAGCCAGGTGCGGGATTTTCCGTCGCAGGTGTGCGAGGTGATGACGCTGCCGTCGTCGCTGGCCAGCCGCCCTACGGCTATGCTGGTGCAGTCAAGGCCGTCGTATTCGTAGTCCTGCGCGGGGGCGAGGGCGGCGATCAGGAACAATGCCGGAATGAGCAGTAACTTCTTCATAATCAGATCTCCTTAAGTGAGATGGCGAAGCCGCCGGAGGGAGCCATGCGGATGGGCAGCACGGTGGAGGCGTCGATTGTCTGTTTGGTGATGGTATAGCGGGCGCAGGGGGCCGAGCCGGTTTCCTGCGATACATTGACTCCGTCGGCATCGGGAGCATCCGCATAGATTGTGGCCTCGTATCTGGCACCGGGCTTTAGATATTCGAAAGTAATGTCGAAACTGCGGGACTCCTCATCCGTAATGCCACCCACGAACCAGATGTCTTTGGTCGCATCCGGTTTGCCGTTCACATCCGTCAGACAGAAGCGGCTGGCCCCGTTCACATAATCCCTTTTGCCGTCGGCGAGCGCGGCTACGCCCTTTGCGGCGAGTTCCATCGTGGATTTACAGGGCTGGCGGGCGACCACTATATAATCTCCCGGCTCAGCATAGAGATACTTGCTCTGCTCCCAGTCGACAGCCACATCCTTTATGAACTGGAAGGCATCGGCATACCTCTCGTAGTTCTCCGGAAGGTCGCAGGCCATCTGGAGGGGAGAAGGCATGGTCAGATACAGGCCAAGCTGCTTGCAGACGGTGAACTTGAGCACGTCCTTGCGCTTGGGGGTGATGAGTTTCAGGTTCATCTCCAGCGCACCCGGGGTGTAGTCCATCGGGCCGCCCTGCAGGCGGGTGAAAGGAAGGATGGTGAGGTGCTTGGGCTCTACGCTGTCGCAGAACTCACCGCCCTTGGCCGACTCGTTGCCCACCATATTCGGCCAGGTGCGGCAGAGGCCCGTCGGGCGCACCGCCTCGTGGGCATTGACCATGATGTGATGCTCCGAAGCACGGCGGATCACATAGTTATAGTGGTTGATGATGCTTTGGCTGTAGTGATGCTCGCCTATAGGGAGGATGTCTCCTACATAACCAGTCTTGACCGCATCGTAGCCGTACTTGTTCATAAGGCCGAAAGCCTCGGGGATCCAGCGCTCGTAATTGGCTGTGGATGAGGAGGTTTCGTGATGCATTATCAGGCGTATGCCCTTCGAATGCGCATAGGCGTTGAGGGCGGGAAGATCGAAGTCCGGGTAGGGAGTGACAAAGTCGAACACCCTGTCTTTCTGGTGCCCGAACCAGTTCTCCCAACCTATGTTCCAGCCTTCTATCAGCAGGCCGTCCATTCCGCTGGCGGCGGCAAAATCGATGTAGCGACGGACGTTTTCGTTGGTGGCTCCGTGCCTTCCGTGGGGCTTGGAGTTGGCATAATCGGTTTCTCCAACTATGATTACATTGTGCTCGTCGGTGTAAGACCAGGTGGTGCGCCCCACTATCATCTCCCACCATACACCCATATATTTGGTAGGGTGGATCCAGCTCACATCTTCCAGGGCACAAGGCTCATTGAGATTCAGTATCAGCCTGGATGCCAGCACTTTGCGAGCATCATCCACCACCATTACCGTACGCCAGGGGGTGTGGCTGCCGGCCTGCAGGAGAGCTCCCCAGCCTTCGGCGTCGGGAGTAAGATAGGTGCGAAAGGTCTTGCGCTTCAAAGCCAGGTTGGTAGTTGGATAATTGACCACGGCAGCCTCGTGGATATTGATATACAGCCCGTTGTCCGTCTTCAGCTGAAGGGCAGTCTGCACTCCGGAGGGGCTGAAGGTCTGCTGGGAGGCATTCCCCACCTTCATCTTCTTTGCCGTCCGGCGGATTTCGCTCATCCGGGTGATGTTGTAGCTGTATTCCTGGGTGTCATAGTCCCCGGGAATCCAGAATGCGGTATGGTCCCCGGCCATCGCGAACTCGGTGAGCTCGTCCTTGATCACGAAATCGATCAGCTTCGGCTGCTCGGGGAATTCATAGCGGAAGCCCAGGCCGTCGTCGTAGAGGCGGAAACGCACTATCATCGTGATGCCATTCTTCTCCAGGGTGACGGCCATCTCGTTGTAGTTGTTGCGGATGCAGGACTCTTCTCCCCACACCGTCTGCCAGGTGTCGTCGAAACTGGAAGTCTGCACATCCTTCAAGGAGAAGCCGCGCTGCATATCCACGGGCTTGTGGTAGCGCTTGCCGCGGTTCTTTGCGGTTTCGGGGATGTGTATCTTTTCTCCGCGGAAGGTGAAGCCAAGCTTGCTGGGTTTCACCACCTCCCGCCCGTCGTACTGCAGTTCGTAGGTGGGAACGCCCTTTTTGTTCACATCGAAATCCAATTGGAGCTTTCCGCTAGGGCTGAGCAGGGTGCCAGCCGTCAATAGAAAAAGGAGTACGGTATTCATAATGTCAGTTTTCCAACCAGGAAAGGAAATCTTCTACACGCGCCCTGCTGACTTCCAGCGGAGCGGACAGTTTTGTTTCCAGCACAAGCTTCCCGCTCGGCTGCCTTTCCGCCCCCAGCACTTCGGTCTTGGAGATGATGGCGCTGCGCGAGATGCGGAAAAACATCAGCGGGTCCAGGCTGCCGGACAGCTCGTCCAGGGAAGGATTCACGGCATAGCGGGAGCCATCCTTGCATATGATGTAAGTTCCTTTGTTTTCGGAGATTACGCAAGCGATTTCGCTGGTTTGCCGCGGGATTATCTTGTCTCCCACCCGCACCAGGAATCTCTCTTTATAGATGGGGTGCGTCTGCGCATCGCGCACGCTGCGTGCGATAAAAATCACGTCTGCCACAAACAACAGCAGGGCGATGGAGTTGCCTATGATCTCCCCGCGGGAACCTTCGCCGCTGGAGTAGAGATCCAGCAGGACTCTTGCCACATAGATGATTGCAATGGCGATGATGAGCACCGTCATCTGCTTGTCTTCCACTATCAGGCCCGTACCTCTTCCGAAGGATGCTACCCTGGAACGCGCCACAAGCATTAGCACCCACCCGATAAGTTCGGTGGTGAGGAAGGTGGCAAGCCCGGCACGAAGGGTTGCGTCCGCCGAAATGAAATCGAACAGCGCCGCAAGCCCCACCCCGGCGAAATAACCCACCACGTTCACCAGAACTATGGCCAACGCTGTGAATTCCAGCGACAAACGCTCGCGGGCGCAGAGGAGCACCGTCAGCGTCATTGTAAGCATTGTAAGGAGCAGAGTGTCGCTCAGCCCGGACTCCTTGCATACGATTGCCGTAAGCAGGTGAAGAAGGGCGAAGATATGTATCAGCCAACAGGCTCGCATTTTACTCATAGTCTTGCAAGATACGAAAAATTCGTCATCAAATAGCTTCATTTCATCCGCAAAAATCTGCTGTTCGTCGAAAATGCCTTATTTATAAAATAAAAACACATATCTTCGCGCCGTTTTTAACACTGAAACTGACCGATCGTATGGCAAATAAAAGCAACTTGTCCTTTTGGCAAATGTGGAACCTGAGCTTCGGATTCTTCGGAGTGCAGATAGCTTATGCGCTGCAGAGCGCAAACATCAGCAGGATATTCGCAACGCTCGGTGCCGACCCGCATCAGTTGAGCTTCTTCTGGATTCTTCCGCCCCTTATGGGAATGCTGGTCCAGCCGCTCATCGGCAAATGGTCCGACCGCACCTGGTGCCGCATGGGACGCCGCAAGCCTTACCTTCTGGTGGGGGCCATAGTGGCCGTTCTTGTGATGGTTCTTCTGCCCAATGCCGGCAGCCTGAACCTCAGCACCGCCTACGTCTTCCTCGGCCTCAATGCCGCCATGTGGTTCGGTCTTTTCAGCCTTATCTTCCTGGATACCAGCATCAACGTCGCGATGCAGCCCTTCAAGATGATGGTGGGAGATATGGTTAACGAGGAGCAGAAGGCAAAGGCCTACTCCATCCAGAGCTTCCTCTGCAACGCCGGAAGCCTGTTCGGATACCTTTTCCCCATCTTCTTTACCTGGATAGGGCTTGCCAACGAGGCTCCCGAGGGGCAGGTGCCGCCGAGCGTCATCACATCCTTCTATGTGGGCGCCGCAATCCTCATCATCTGCGTGCTCTACACTTTCATGAAGGTGAAGGAGATGCCCCCGGCAGAATACGCGGAATTCCACGGAATCGAAGCTTCCGCCGATGACAGCGGCAAGAAAGAGGGCCTCCTGACCCTCCTCGCAAAGGCCCCTCGCACCTTCTGGACCGTGGGCCTCGTGCAGTTCTTCTGCTGGGCGGCGTTCCTCTACATGTGGACCTACTCCAACGGCACCCTCGCATTCAACTGCTGGGGCGGAGTCACCGACACCGCTTCCGCCGATTACCAGGCCGCCGGCAACTGGGTGGGCGTGGTATTCGCGGTGCAGGCCGTTGGATCCATACTCTGGGCAACCATCCTCCCCAAATTCAGGAACATCAAGACCGCATACGTGGTGAGCCTGCTGATCGGGGCGGTGGGATTCGCATCCCTGCTCTTCATCCACGACAAGTTCCTTGCCTGCGGGGCATACTTCCTCATCGGCGCCGCCTGGGCTGCGATGCTGGCACTGCCCTTCACCCTGCTGACCAACGCCCTCGAAGGCAACCCCTATATGGGCAGCTACCTGGGCCTGTTCAACTGCACCATCTGCCTGCCGCAGATAGTGGCCGCCGCAACCGGAGGCCTGGTGCTGAAAATTGTGGGAGGAAGCCAAGCAACGATGCTGGGGCTTGCCGGCATCTTATTGGTGCTTGGCGCCCTGGCCGTAAGATTGATTGATACAAAACAAAAATAGTTGATATGAAAAAATTATTGACCCTTGTGGCTCTGGCAGCATTCAGCCTGCTTTCCACAACAATCTCCGCACAGAACGGCTACACCGTAAAAGGTGTGGTGGTGGACCCCCTCGGCCCTGTGTATGGCGCCACCGTTCTCGAGCGGGGCACCAGCAACGGTGTTTCGACCGGGTTGGACGGAGACTTTGTCTTTACCGTTTCCAGCGCGGACGCCATCGTCGAAGTGAGTTGCATCGGATATGCCACGCAGGCATTCAAGGCCAGCGAGGTGCCCGAAACGATCAACCTTACCGACGACACCACCTTCCTCAACGAGGTCGTGGTTATCGGCTACGGTTCCCAGAAGAAAAAGGAAGTTACCGGCAGCGTGGCTTCCATCAAGAGTGAAGATTTCAATGCCGGCGTAAAAACCAACCCCATGGGTCTTCTCCAGGGCAAGGTGGCCGGCCTGAATATCATCAAGACCACTTCCGACCCTACCAGCACCGGCTACAATATCCAGATCCGCGGATTCTCCACCCTCGATAAGGGCACGGGAACCAGCCCGCTGTTCATAGTGGACGGCGTGCCTGTGAGCAACATCGACAATATCTCTCCCGATGAGATTGCCTCGATGGATGTGCTGAAGGACGGTTCCGCCGCTGCAATCTACGGCACCAGGGGCACCAACGGCGTTATCATCATCACCACCAAGCGTGGAGATGCCTTCTCGGATGTTGCCAATACTCGCGTGGAATATTCCGGATATGCTTCCGCTTCTGTGCGTAACGCCAGCACCGGCATGGCAACCGCCCAGGAGTTCAGGGATCTCGCAACCCTTTCCGGAGGCCTTGCCGCCGCCAATATCTACACCGGCCCCAACGGCGAGAGCTACAACACCGACTGGATGTCGGAAGTGTGCCGCCCCGCAGCTATTGCGCACAACCATAACGTTGCAATAGTGGGTTCTTCCAGCAAATTCAACTACCGCGCAGCCATCAACTACAAAAATGCGGAGGGTATTGCAAAGACCACCAACCGCAACGAACTGATGGCAAAGCTGGCCGCCGGCCAGAAGGCTCTCGATGGGTGGCTGGATCTCCAGTACGACCTCAGCTATATGCATTATCGCAATGACTACTTCTGCGGCGACTTCAAGAACGCGGCCCTGCTGAATCCCACCTATCCCGTCTATGACGAGACCTCCCCCAACGGCTATTTCTGGCGTTCCGAGGAAACCGGATTCGTGAATCCCGTGGAAAATATGAACCAGAAGGAATCTTACGGCGAGGGCAACTACTTCCGCGGCAGCGTCAAGGCCACGGTGAACATCAAACCCGTCCAGGGCCTCAAGGTGAGCGGTTTCGCAGCTGTCGAAGAAGGGGACAACAACAATTACTATTATAGCAGCGTCATTAACACCGATGCCTCCGGCTCCGAAAAGGCCGGCCGCGGTAACAATACTTCTTTCAACAAACTTTTCGAGCTCACTGCAGACTGGAACCGCAGGTTCAACGGCCATAGCCTGGCGGTGGTTGCAGGCGTATCCTACCAGAACTTCTTCTACGATTCGTCCAACATGGCCAACAAGGGCTTTGCCGCCCCAGACGTGATGAAGTATTACAAGATGGGGGATGGCGACGCATCCAAAAAGTACATGGAGATGGGCTCGGAGCGTAATTCGCACACCCTGATTGCCCAGTTTGCCCGTGCAAACTACAATTACAACGAAAAGTATCTGCTTTCCGCTTCGCTGCGCCGCGAGGGTTCTTCCCGCTTCGGCGCCAATCATAAGTGGGGTCTTTTCCCTGCCCTCAGCGCCGGTTGGCGTATCAGCGGCGAGCCTTTCATGGAGGATATCTCCTGGGTGGATGAACTCAAGCTCCGCGCAGGTTTCGGTGTCACCGGTAACGACCTGGGCAGCGATCTCCGCAGCGTGGAACTTCTTTCCAACGGAGGAACCTTCTGGTACAATGGTGCATATGTCTACACCTACACCGTGAGCCAGAACGTCAATCCGGACATCCGCTGGGAGAAGAAATATGAGTACAACCTCGGCGTGGATTACGCCCTCCTCAAGGACCGTCTCTATGGTAGTTTGGATCTCTACTTCCGCCACACCACGGACCTGCTCTGGGACTATGAGGTTCCTACTCCTCCTTATCAGTTCACTACTCTGCTTGCAAACGCAGGTAAGATGGACAGCTACGGCGCGGAATTATCCGTCAGCTACGTAGCAGTTCAGAAGGAGGACTTCAGCTGGACCACCACTCCCACCATCTCCTTCAACCGCAATAAGATCACCTCTCTGTCGGATCCCAGCAAGGGCTTCAACTACACCGAGACTACTTCCGGCGGCGTGGGTGAGAACGGTATCATGAACACCGATACCCAGATTCTGGTCGAGGGCGAGGCCGTCGGCAGTTTCTACGGCTACAAGTTCTTCGGCGTGAACCCCAACTCCGGGCTTTGGACTTATCTGATGCCGGACAGGGGCGACGGACAGGTGCGTTACTGCGACGAGAGTACCGCCGTCGAAGGTGACCGTCAGGTCCTGGGCAACGCTCAGCCTATCTTCACCTACGGATGGAACAACAGCGTCCGCTGGAAGAACTGGGACTTCACCCTGTTCCTCCGCGGTGTTGTCGGCAACAAGATCCTCAACGTCACCCGCTGGGCTTACGGCCCCATGAGCGCCAACAACAAGAACGTGTTCATGAAAGACATCAACGGGGCGAAGACCGTCCTTACTCAGAAAGCACAGTTCTCCGACTACTATCTGGAGAGCGGCACCTATATGAAGCTCGACAACCTTACCGTCGGCTACACCTTCCCCATCAAGGAGAACAAATTCATCCAGTCTGCCAGAGTATATGCGACCGGACAGAATCTCCTGACTCTCACCAAGTACAGCGGCCAGGATCCTGAGGTGAACACCACCTCCGTTTGGAACGGCGGCATCGACTACTGTTCTTTCTATCCGCCGGTCGCGACATTCCTGATCGGTATAAACCTGAGCTTGTACTAATTATTAAACCGGAATCATTATGAAAAAGATAGTCATTACTCTTTTGACTGCCGTTCTGGCAAGTTCGGTTTTCAGCTCCTGCGACAGCATGCTGGAGGAAGTAAACTATGGTAACCCCACCACCGCAGACCTGATGACAAATGAATCCAATGTGGCTCTGCTCGTGGGTCAGTGCTATGCCGAGGTTAAGTGGCTGCACGACCACTGGGGATACTGGGGAGTTGTTACTCTCACCGCCGACGAGGGCCTTTGCCCTACCCGTATGCCCGATAAGGACTGGGCAGACGGTGGCTACTGGCGCAATCTCAATACTCATAACTGGAACGAGATGGGCGGTGCCTTCCGCAATATCTGGAATACCACCATCGCCGGAGCCGTGCTTTGCAACAAGCTCCTCAAGACTCTGAACGACTACAAGTCTTCCATGTCCGACAAGGTGTACGCACAGTACACCGGTGAGCTCGAGGTTATGCGCAGCTACTACTATTATATGCTCTTCGACTGCTTCGGCCGTATTCCTTATCTCGAGGAATTCGTCGATAAGGCCAGCGATCCGCTGATGGAGCCCGCCGATGTGTGGTCTCACCTGGTGGACTGCCTGGAGAAGAACGCTCCCAACCTGCCTAAGGTATCTGATGAAGCCAGCCGTGCTCTCAACTACGGCCGTGCCACCCAGGGTCTTGCATATTCGCTTCTTGCCCGCCTGTATCTGAACGCTGAATCGTTCGATTGCACGCCCAGCAACATCAAGCTCACCAACGACAAGACCACTCCCATCTCGAGCAGCGCAGACTTCTATACCAACTGCGTACGCTGCTGCAACGCCATTATCGACGCCGGTTCTTATTCCATCGAACCCGACTACTTCACCAACTTCAAGATCGACAACTCCGCCTCCAAGGAGAACATCTTCGTGATCGTGGAGAATGGTGAGGCCAACATCGACGAACGCTCCGGCGGCGACGGCATGATGCTTAACAAACTCCGCATCGCCCTGCTTACCCTGAACTACAATCACCAGAAGACCTATGGTCTCCTCGAGACCCCCTGGAACGGCTTCTGCGCCCGTCCTTCCTTCATCGACCGCTTCGCCGCCAGCGATGTGCGCGGCCCAGGCAACGAAGGCAAAGGCACCAACGACACCAAGCAGTGGGGATGGTTCCTCGGACCCATCTACGATGCAGCCGGAAAGCTTTGTGAGGATAAGGACGAGGCCAAGAGCCCTGCCATCATCGTGAAGGATGTCACCTCTCTCGTAGAGGCAACCGACCTGGAAGGCGCACGCAACATCAAATACGAAATCGACAAGGCCGGCAAGTACAAGTATAGCGAGAACGACTTCGTGCTCTTCCGCTATGCCGATGTGCTCTGGATGAAGGAAGAAGCCATCCTCCGCGGTGGCTCCGGCACCTCCGGATGGGCATCCGCCGATTTCCAGACACTTCGCAAGAGAGCCTTCGCATACGATTCGGATCCTGCCGCCGCCTACACCGCGGCATATCCCTCCGCCCTTACCCTGGACGGCATCCTGGACGAGCGCGGACGCGAGTTCTCCTGGGAGAACATGCGCCGCAGGGATCTTATCCGCTTTGGCAAATTCAACAAAGCATCCTACGTAGAGTTCATCACTGCGACCGATGATTATCGCAAGTGGTTCCCTATCCCTTATAAGATTCTGGAGAAGTCCGTCCGCGACGAAAACGGCAATCCGGTCTGGACACAGAATCCCGGTTATTCGACAAGTTTTTAACGGAAATTATATTCAAATCAATTATTAACCATTTAATTACAAACAAAAATGAAAAAGATTTATTTACTTGGAATCGCTGCTCTTTCCATTCTCGCAGTTTCTTGCGGTAAGGAAAACCAGGACAATATCGACTGGGATGCAGTGACCGTGAACGGTTTCTATGTGGCAGGTCCCGCAACCGGATCCGACGAGATCAAGGCCGACTGCGTTATGGCAGCTGGTTTCAATGAGGTCGACAAGGCTGTCCGCGAAGGTATGTACGAGAAGTACATCGTTCTCGAAGGCGGCAAAGAGTTCTACCTTCTCTACAACGACGGTGGCAAAAAGGAGCGCTACAGCGCAACTCTCGCCGAGTTCGTCACCCCTGAAGAAGAGGCTTATTCCGATAACCCCGCCAGCGTGCTTAAGGGCACCCTCAAAACCGGCTCCAAGGCTCCCGCTATGAAGGTGGAAAAGACCGGTCTGTATCACATCGTGCTCGATATCAACAAGGCTGGTGACCTCAAGGAAGCCCAGATCGTGCTCCTCGACGCCAGCGATTTTGGTGTGCGCGGCTCAATGAACGGATGGGGATTTTCTTCCGCAACCTCCAAGACCGAGTTCTCCAACGATGGCATGACCTTCACCTTCAAGGACCAGGAGATGGCCAAGAACGGTGAGTTCAAGTTCGCTACCGGCAACTACTGGAAAGTCACTCTCGACGACGCCGGCAAGGTCAAGGCAGAAGTTTCCCTCGCAGAGGGCATGACCCTGAACGGAGCAAACCTGAAGGTTGAAAAGGCTGGTCTCTACGACATCACGCTCACCTTCAAGCTCGCACAGGGCTCTTTCGACAAGAACTTCAGCTACACCGCAGTCTGCACCCAGGAGTCCACTCTTCCTGAGGAAATGTATATGATCGGCGAAGGCATCAAGGGATGGAACCTCGGCGATAAGGATGGTAACGGCAATCCCCAGGAGAACCACGCCGTTGCAATGCACCCGTTCCACAGCCAGCCCGGCCAGTTCTGGGCAATCCGCTACATCGAGACCGGCA
Organism: Bacteroidales bacterium; assembly: GCA_016283985.1. The sequence goes on from JAEENZ010000025.1 coordinate 10,767, forward strand.
AGGGCTTCAAGTTCAGCCCCGTCAACACCGGTTGGGGTTCCGATTTCACCGATCTCGGAAACGGCACAGGCTTCACTGTGAGCGGAGGCAAC
>JAEENZ010000249.1 GCA_016283985.1 Bacteroidales bacterium
TTGCTCGTGGCATTCCCAGCAAGTAACAAATGGACCCGTCGGGATTCTTTTCGCCCATGTTGACAATAGTTCCGTCATACGGAACACCGTCAAAAGTAGCGTGAACGCTCAGCCGTCCTTTCCCAGTTCTCTTTTTCAAGTCAAAAGGAATCCGGATATAGGATGCATCCATATCAGGATGCTTGAGTATCTCTGCCGTGAAGGGAGTATAAAAAGAATCAGACATTATTCTTTCAAACTTTTCTGATGCGTTTTCAATTATTACACTGCCTGTCCGCAGGGAGTTACGCTCAAAAAACAGTCCGGCATGCTGGTAGATCATTGCCAGTCACCAGCATTCGTGATTTCTTTCCTGAACACGAACATCTCGTCATCCATACTCCAGTTACCTTCCTCCTCTTCCGGAACGGCGGGCCCGTGCTGATGCTTGTTCCAGAACTCCACGATATGGAAGCCGCAGCGGTTCACGTAGAAGTGGATGTTGCGCTTTTCGAAGTAGGGGGTGATGGTTTCCCAGACGCGGATTTCCGGATGCAGCGCTTCCACAGCCTTCCAAGCGGCCTGGCCGATGCCTTTGCTGTGGACCTCCGGCAGTACGAAAAGCAGTTCCAGCTCACCCTTGGCCGACTCCTTGTCGATGCGCAGGACGACACCGCCGACCTTCTTCCCGTCAAGTACAATCCGGTAAGCCTCGGCATTCTCCCCGTCGATGGAATCCTCGATGGTCTTGCGGGAAATGACCTCCTCTCCTTCCTCACAACGCTCGTCCCTCATCCCGAACTCCTGCTGGGCTCCATATTTGAACACCCATTGGTTATCCAGGATAAACTGCTCCCGGTCATCGGGTTGCAAGGGGATGAGAATGATGTCTGAGTGTCTCATGGGATTCAGTTCTTCTATGATCCGAGAATTCTATCTGCCATCTTCTTTCCGGCATCGAAGGCTTTCTGAAGGTCAGCTGCCCAATGCTCGTCACGCCACTTGCGCTTCGCATCCTCGGAGAAGCCTGCCAAATCAAAGCGGTCGTAATTCTTTACTTGATAGGTATTGTAAGCAATGAGACGCTCCGGCTGTCCAAGGGCCGATGAAAGACAATGTTCCATGGAGCCGTAACCGTTGCTATTGTTCCTTTCCGGTGTTCCGTTCATGGTCTCGATCAGCACAACGGGCATTCGTTTGGGAGCGGTCATGCTGTAGTCGTTGTAGGAAAGCCAGGGGAAGGCAAGCCGCTCCAGGAAAGTGCGCATCTGGCCGGTCACGTCCCCGAAGTAGATTGGAGAGCCCAGCACAAGCCCATCGGCCTGGGCAATCTCTTCCAGGACAGGCGTGAGGGCATCCTTGAACTTGCAGATGTTGGACGCCCTGCCTTTTATCTTGCAAGCCATGCAGGACATGCAACCTTTATAATCCAAGTCGTACAGGCGTACCGTCCTGACTTCGACCTCCTTTCCGGCCGATTCCGCCCCTTCGGCAAAGGCCCGGAGCATTCCGGCCGTATTCATATTCCGGCGCGGACCGCCGTCGATAATCATGATCTTCTTCATATCTCTTTTGTTATGGGTCATACTCTTTGTCGCAGCTGTCAAGGCGGGCAATCCAACCAGGCCTGCGACAGCAACCCCGCTCACACTGGTGGCGGATATCTTCAGGAAGTCTCGTCTATCCATCAACAATGGGAATTATGAACAAACATACGAATTCTACGGCATAAATCAAATCCGACGATGGTCAAGGGGTATGAATCTACCATAAGCAGGCAGTTCTCCGGCCTTGGCCTCATCCTGCGCTACCTTGATGAGGTCCACATGTAGGGCATCCCCGGTCCTGCAGTCAATCCGACAGCCAGGCTACAATCAACGCCAGGGCTTCCGGCGCAATGGTCTCCTCGATCTGGCGGTATTCGGAAACGGCACCGGTGGTGCAGTGCTGGAACAAGTGGTTCAGGCCTTCCAGCGCTTCGATCCGGTTCCGGGGATTGGCGGGGAGACCTTCCCGGAGCGCGCTAAGGTTGCTTTCGCAATCCACCTGGATATCCTTGGTGCCGTTCAGGGCCAGGACAGGACACGTGATGCTACCCAGCCGCGGGCGCATGTCCAGCGAGAGCAGTTTCTGCATCCATGGAGACTGAATCTGGACCAGGATGCCTTGATAGGCCTGCTTCAGGTCATCCGGGAGGTCCAGTTCGTCGATGAAAGGCATCCGGCCGCCGTGGACGCGCACGTAAGCGGCTTCGCCGACGGCTTTGCAGAAAGTATCAACCTGGTCTTTCGGATATCCGGCGGATTCGAGGGATGTCCGGCT
>JAEENZ010000250.1 GCA_016283985.1 Bacteroidales bacterium
GTAGTTTTTTCCAATCTCAATTACAAATTTTTCTGCAAAATATTCGAATTTTATTCTTCCCCAAGGAACATCGGGTCCCAGGCGGGGAGCATGACGGGCTTCTGCTTGAGCAGGGCCTGGATATCGGCGGGAACGTATTTCTTCTCCACGACCAGGCGGAACATGTATTCGTCGAACCATTCGTCGGTCATGATGATGTTGCCCTGCCAGCCGGTGTTGCCCCAGCTGTTCTCCACAAGCCACTTCTGGGCCACACCGTCCTTCAGGTCCACGCCGATAAGCGTCATGGCGTGGCTGGAACCGCTGGCATGGGTAAGCACGCGCTGCTTCTTGTCCATCGTATACTTCACGCCGAGAAGGCTCTCATAGTCGAAGTTGGCAATGTCGCAAATGCCGCGTTCGCGGTCGAGGAACTTGCCCACATCGCAAGAGAAGTACATCGCGTCTCCGCCCTTGATGGAAGCGATGGCCATCTTCTTGATATCGTCCAGAGGGAGATTGACATAGAGCCAGTTGTGACCGTCGTAGGTGTGACGGTCGTATTCGATCTCATAAACCTTTCCGTACTCGCGGGCAGGGTCGTTCATGAACATTATATAGTTGTTCTGCAGGTCGTAGCCCACGAACTCGTTATAGAACTCGATGGGGGTGTAGGTCTTGGTGCTCACCACATTGCCCTTGCTGTCGCGGCGCGTCCACTCAAACTCGGTGGGAGGAACGCCCAGGGTGAGGGCCAGGATGCGGTAGACCTCCTTCAGCATATCCACCTTCATCTTCTGAAGATCCGCCTTCTTGCCTGCATCGCGAAGCGCAAGGCCATCCTGGCGGAGCAGGGTGGAAAGTTGTCCGCGGACGGCGGAAGTGCTGTTGGCGGTGAGGCTTTCGGGGAAGATTTCCGCGGGCACCACGCCGTACTTGCTCACGAGGTCAGCAACGCCCGTGAAGGTGCCGCCGTCACTGAGGGGATGTGCGAAGAGCCAGTCGACGGTGCGATCGTCAAGAGGCTTGTTGCGGGTGTCGATGACTGCCTGGAGGAAGAGGTTCGCCTTCTCCAGCTGGTCGTAGAAGAAGCAGTAGTTCTGGCTGAACTGGAACTCGCCAAGGTCGAAGCGCTCGATGGCGGATGCACGCAGCACGTTGAGGCCGGTGAAGAGCCAGCAGCGTCCGGAAGACTTCTGGTTGGTGCGGCCTACCGTCTTGACCACATCGGAGAAGTGGGTGTCGATCATCACGGCCCTGTCCGCGTTCTTCGCGAGCGTGGCGAGGGGAGTGGTGTTCATGGCGTTGCGGAGAGCCTTGTCGGTGGCGCTTCCTTCGTAGCCTTTTCGGATTTCACCCAGGGTGCCTTCGTCGAGGCCGCCCTTCTGTGCGTAGGCGCTCACGCTGAGGAGTGCCATTGCAATTACTAGTATCTTCTTCATATTCAGTTAGTTATTATCTTCTTCATCTAAATTCGCAGCAAGTTCGGAGGGAATGACCGAACTGCGGCCCCCGATCATCCTTCCGCCGGACTTCAGGCCGGCGTTGGAACGTTTGCGGGTGGCACCCAGCTTCTCGAGCTTGGCAATCTTCTTGACCACGCTCTGGTTCGATTCGGTGAGCAGACGGGTGGATTCTCCGTAGCTCCTGCCAAGATCCTTCAGTTTCTCTCCAACCTTAACATACTCCGCCATCCAGTTCTCCAGCACGCTCATGAGTTCGGATGCTGTCTTGTAGACCTCCTGGATGTTGCGCTGCTGGTCGAACTGGCGCCAGGCAACCAGAATCATGTTGAGCACTATGGTCAGCGACATCTGGCTGACTATCAGCACCCCTTGGTTCTTGGCCTGCTGCCAGAGCAGGGGGTCCTCCTCCTGCATCAGCCGGAAGGCGTTCTCAATAGGGATGAACATCAGGTTGTAATCTATTTTCTTGCGCCCTTCGGGGATGTAGGATGCATAGTCTTTGCCACGGAGTTCGTCCACGTGGTTGCGTATGCTGGCGATGTGGGCTTTGGCCAGGCGGCTGCGGTCTTCGGGCGTAATCGCCTGATTCCACTCCACGAAGGCCTTGAGGCTGACCTTGGAGTCAACTATCACCTCGCCGCCGTCCGGGTAGTGTACTATCACGTCCGGAATCATTGTGCGGCCGTCGTCGCTCTTGATCTCGTGCCCGAATTCATCGCGGATGACACCCTGCACGTCGAAGTTTACTCCTTCCTGCAGGCCGCTCTCGCGGAGCAGATCTACAAGTAGCATCTCTCCAAAGTCTCCCTGG
>JAEENZ010000251.1 GCA_016283985.1 Bacteroidales bacterium
CTCCGGCGTGGGGCCAGCCCACGGGAATGCGCATCCGCCCCGGCCAGGGGAGTGACAGGGCCTTCTTCGTGATGATGGAGGTGGCAGACTCTCTTTCCGGAGAGCCCGTGCCCTTCGCATCCGTGTACCTGAAGCCGTCGAAGGACACCATTATCACCAACTTCACCCTTTCCGATGCCAAGGGAAAAGCCTTTCTGAGCAACGTGGTGCGCGGGGAATACAGCGTCAACGTGGAGATGATGGGATATCTGCCCTACCGGAAGGTGATGTATTTCACCAGCGGCAAGGACCTTGGCAGGATACTGATGAAGGAAGACAAGCAGATGCTGGAGGCAGCCACGGTTTCGGCAGCCGTCGCCCCCGTGGAGATGAAGGGGGATACCCTTGTCTATAATGCGGCGGCTTATTCCATCGCCGAGAACGACGTGCTGAGGGACCTTCTCAAGAAGATGCCCGGCATCGAGGTTGAGGAGGACGGTTCCGTGAAGGTGCAGGGCGAGAGCGTGAACCAGATCACGGTGAACGGGCGAACTTTCTTTATGGGCGACAAGCGTGCCGCGCTGGACAATCTGCCCGCCAAGGCTGTGGAAAAGATCAAGGTGACCGACCACGAGTCGGATATGGAAAGGATTACCGGAGTCAAGAAGAATTCGGAAACGCGCACCCGGAACATGGACGTGTCGCTGAAACAGGAATATAAAACCGGCACTTTCGGGAACTTGCAGGCATATGGCGGATCGTCTATTCCATCCAAGGACCAGGACGAGATGCTGGCCAGCATTCCTTTCCTCTGGAACGGCTCCGGAATGCTGTCCCATTTTCAGGAAAAAGACCAGCTGACGCTCATAGGGCGCTGGCAGAATGTGGATAACGGTTCCCGTATGGTAGTCCGTCAGGGCTCCGGCCTCACCACGGGCGGCCAGGCGGGTGTAAACTATAACACCGACCGAATCAAAAAAGCAGATGCGGGCGTAAGTGTCTATTACAACGGCACTTCCAAAGATAACGCGTCACGCTCTTCAAGCGAGGAATTCCCGCTTTCCGGCGATGAGGTTCATTCCGTCAAGACCAGCAATTCCACCACGGATGCGCATCAGGTGACGGCCAGCCTGAGCCTGCGGCCGAAGCGTAATCAAAGAGGCCTCTTCTTCGACTTCGACCCCAGAATCACTTTCCGCGACCAAAGCTCCGTCAGCGCTTCCACTTCGGCCTCCGAGGTGAATGGTGTTCAGAGCAACAGCTCCAATTCGAACAACAGTTCCAAGTCGCGGTCCCTGAGCTCGAACGGACGGCTGACGTTCGCATACGGCAAGTTTGCCAAGAAGGGCCGTTCCGTGAGTGTGAACGGGCAATACGATATTGGCGGAAGCAAGGGTGACAGCAGGGATTATTCCCTTACCCGGTATGCGGCCTCCGGTGCATCCAGCGAACGGGACCTGCATTACGACAATAACGGCGGCAACGGGTCCGGCAGCCTTTCGGTTGGTTATGCGGAGCCGATAGCCGATAAGTGGAAGATCCAGACTACGATGGACGGAAGCGTTTCCCGTTCCCGACAGAACAAGGATGCGTTCAATGCCGACGGCAGTGCCAATGATTACTATACGACCGCTTCGCTGAACAGGTCCCTCACCGGCCGCGGTGCGGTGCTGGCGCAGTACAGCACCGATAAGTCGGTTTTGCAGGCCGGTATTTCCGTCAACTCCAGCAATCTTTACACATATTCCAAATCGCTGGGTCAGGAAAAGGAACTTGGAATAGGGGAGTGGCTGTGGAACTGGGCTCCTCAATTGAGCTATTCGCACGGCAATACCTACATATCCTACCACGGCCATTCTTCCCAGCCCAATCAGGAAAAGATGATATCGCTTCTGGACATTACCGATCCTCTCCGCATCTCCACGGGTAATATCTATCTACGTCCCGGATTCACTCATACCCTTTCTTTCCGTGCCGGAACCGGCAGACGCAGGGGAGGGCGTGTCAGCCTGGAAGACAGGCTAAGCGGGGCACGCGAGATGAGCCGCGGGTCCCTCAATGTGAATGTGTCGGCCTCCATGAATCAAAATTCGGTGGTGAGCGCCACCTGGTACGATGCCGACCGTGTGCGCTATACCGTGCCGGTGAATACGCGCCGGCCGGCCTGGGCGGGGAGAACCTCTGTCAACGGCTATCGGGCATTGGACCAGAAACAGTACTGGCGCTTGATGTTCTTCGGAAAGGTTAGCTTCCAATCCAGCGTCAATTACCAGCCAGTCGGCACGCTGCCCGGAATCGACAGCAAGACCTTCGATTACAATGCCTTTATGGCCAGTTTCTGGGGAGATACTTCGGGCAACCGATTCTACGACGGCAGCAGCGGTTTCCGCGAGAGCCTTACCATGCAGCTCGGATACAACACCACCCTGGACCTGACATATTCCAATCCCCGCAAACTCCGCTTTACCTTCACGAACGCATTCTCCGGCAGCAACGCCTGGTATTCCCTGGACAACAAGGCCAACACGAATACCTATGTGTATACCCTTTCGCTGGATGCCACGTACACCACTCCACATCAGTTCAAGCTGGACGGGTATTACTCATTGCAACGTTATTTCGGTTATTCTGACAGTTTTTCGAAACTTACCAATGCCCTCAACTTTACTGTGACCAAGGACTGGCGTGCATTTACCTTCAGCGCGCAGGCGAGGGACATCCTCAATAACGGCCTCACCGTTTCGCACTCCGTGAGCGAAACCGGCACTACGGACAGCTACCGCCTCTCCATGGGGCGTCATTTCCTGCTGGGTGTCACCTGGCGTTTCGGCCGTATGGGCAATATGCAGATGAACCGTGCCAACAGGGCTTCGGAGGGTATCCAAAGAGACTTTTAAACTATGAAACGAGCACTTTGTCTATTGATGGCGCTGCTGCTGGCGCTCCCGCTTGGAGCCAAGCGTCTGCGCGTGGCGTTCGTGGGTGATCCACAGGTGGATAACGAAAAGGAACTGGGCTATGCCCGACGCTCGATATATAAGGAACTCCGTGAGCGTAAGGACCTGGATCTTGCCATCTTCCTCGGAGACCTGGTGAACGACGATGTGGCGTTTCTTGCCCCCAGCAGGGCAACTCTGGATTCGCTCCCGTGCCCCTGGGCCTGTGTGCCGGGCAATCACGACCGGGACGTGTACCGCGTGAAAGGCCAGGCCAGGGATATGGCCACATATACCCGTGTAATCCACGCTCCGGACACTTGTTTCGAACGTGCGGGAGTCAGTTTCATCATGATGAATGATGTGCGCCTGGTGGGCACCGGAGGCTATGAAGGAGGTTTCCGTGAAGACCAGAAGGCCTGGCTTCGAAAGCAGCTGGAATCGATCCCTGCCGACCGTCTGGCCGTTCTTTGCGCCCACATCCCTTTCAATGAATTCAAGGCAAAAGACTCTCTTGAGACCATACTGAGCATCCATCCCAAGATGCTTTTGATGTGCGGTCACACTCATACTATGGCCCGCTCCAAGCTGGTTTTCCCTTCCGGCCTGGCTCTGGAAGAGGTGCTTGCGGGAGCCGCCTGCGGATCGTGGTGGCGCGGCCGTCCCGACAGTCACGGCATCCCTTCAGCCACGCAGAACTGCGGAGCGCCGCGCTGCTATTATGTGGTGGATTTCAAGGACGGTGACTATCGCCTGGACTATAAGGTGATAGGGGAGCCCGCCTCGGTAAAGGCATCGGCCACCCTGATGGATTCTACGCGTCTGGTGCTGAATGTCTATGGCGGTGCCGTCTTCGGAGAAGTGCAGGTGAAACTGCCCGGCCGCCGCGGCTGGATATCCATCCCCCGCCATAAAGAAGTCGCCCCCGAAGTGCTGGAGACCTACAACTTCAACAAAACCCTGGAGAAGCGCAGCCGCAATCCTCTGTTCATCCCCATGCTGCGGCAGAAATCCCCCCACATCTGGTCCCTGGACTTCGCCGACGATCCCTCTGCCCTTGCCGCCCTCCGCTCCGCGGCCTCTATTGCTGCTCATGGGGCTTCCCCTGCTGCACCTGGAGCTTCTGCCGCTGCGCCCGTGGCGTCCGGCACCCGCGCCCGCCCTATCCGCATCCGCTACCGCGACCCCTCGATGCGATTCTCCTGCCGCTGCGTGGTTAGAACTTGGTAACGCGCCTTGCCCGAGTATTTTCCGGCAGAGGACTTGGCGGATAATCCACTGATAATCAACTTATTACGTTAAGTCGTGTGCTTCTGCAACAGCATGCGACTTCATGTAATTATTTGTTCATCAGCCACTTGAACGCCAAGCAGAAAACCACTTGCTTTTAACTCGAAAAGCATTATCTTCGTAACCAGAGCCGAAGGATCGGTGAAGAAAGATTATAGAAGATATGGAGAGAAAGAACAACAGTGCCATTATGCACATCTATCAGAGATCTGTGGGGAAGTTTATCATTTTCTACACGGTATCCGATTTCCTTGTTTATTTTACCTTGGTTTGTGTGGCATCACGCAAGCATAAAGTGCGCGTTCTGGCTTTAAGTCCGATGTTCGACCATATTCATCAGATGATAGAAATCAACGAGGAGTCGGATCTTCCTTCTTTTGAAAGAGATGTTCTGGGTGGATATTCAAAAGCATTCAATAAGAGTATTGATTCATCTGGGAGCATTTTTGAACGCAGGTTTGGACGAGCGGTGAAGACTGGATCGAAAAAAATCAGAACAACAGCATCTTACGTTGTCAATAATCCAGGTGAGAAGGGATTGTGTAAAAGAGCCGAACAGTATCGTTGGACTTTTCTCTCATATGCCGTGAGTGCGCATCCGTTCTCGGAAAAGATCGATTTAAGCAAAGCATCCAGGCCATTAAGGAGGGCACTGAAGGAAGTTGACATTTGCCGGGCTGAGGATAAGGTGTTGAACTACAAACAATTGGAACGATGGTTCGAGCCTTTGTCCAAAAAGGAGAAAAACCAACTGACAGACTATATAATCAGCAAATACAATTGTATAGATTACGGCCGTTTGATATCATTTTATGGCTCATACGAAAAAATGTGCCTGGCGTTTGCATCCAATCAGGGGTCGGAATTTGACATTAATGAGGAGTTTGAAAAAGGTGGGCATATGGTTTATTACAGAATCAGTGCCGCTCTGGTTAAACTACATTCTTTCCCGAACGTAAAAGATGTATTGAAACTGTCTGTTTCCCAAAGAGTGGAACTGATGAATGAATTGCTATATGAGACGGACGCTGAGCAATGGCAATTGATGAAATACCTGCATTTGAAAAAGGGATGATTTATGCTATCTTTGCATAGTGCGAATAACATTGGCTGACATATTGTCCGGAAGGGTGCGGATTGTGGTCCGCAGGCGCAGGGCAAGGCGGACGCTGGCAGAGACGCCTGAAGTGGCTGAGTTGCGCAAACAGGCCAAGGCATATCTGCCCGGGCGGCTTGCAGAACTGGCTGCGCAGCATGGTTTCAGCTATAACCAGGTGCGCATCAAACACAATGTGAGCAACTGGGGCAGTTGTTCGGTGAAGAAGAACATCAACCTGAATCTGAACCTGATGCGGCTGCCAGCCGAACTGCGGGACTACGTGATGCTCCACGAGCTTTGCCACTTGAAGTATATGAACCACGGCAAAGAGTTCCACGCCCTGCTGGAAAGCATCTGCCCGAACCATAAGGCACTGCGCAGGCAGTTACGGGATTATAAGCTTCTGTAAGGCTTGGCGCGGAAATGTTTGATTATCAATAAATTAGAATAATTGGAGTGCTCGACTGAAGACACGCATATATGCATAAGTTATTGAATGATAGAGGTTTTGTTGCCAAGGCTGCCGTGTTGGCTGCCTGCGCTTGCCTGCTATCATTCCCGACGGCAGCCCAATTCCGTACCACCGAACAAAGAGTGGAATTATCCGGAGCCTTATCTGACATTCAAACAAACTCCAAAACGTATGATTTTGGAAAAAAGACAATTATTGCCGGTCTGAGCACTGCTGCAGTGGGTGGCGGATTGATTGCCCTTGGTTTTTACACGGACCGTAATTATACGGGAACAGATTCCGGCCGTGATAAGATTGGAAGTGCACTCGCATTTGCGCTCGGTGTTTCCGGATTATTTACCGGAACCATCGTGACACTTGCCGGTATTCCAATCATCGTTTCCGGAAAGACAATCCGGGATACACCTGGTGATTGGAAGGACTTCCGGTATAATGATAACCAGCGCGGCCCGGGCGTAATCGTAAGCCTTGCTGGCAGCGTGCCTTGGGCGATAGGTGCCAGCGTGGAAGCGGGATATCATTTCAACAGGCATTTTTTCTGCGGAGCCGGTGTATCACCGACTGTAAACATAGACAGCGTCAACGGTAATGGAAGCCCTCTCTATCTCCCGATTTACGCAGACGTGCGTTGTTCCTTCATAAACAGAATGCTTTCGCCTTATGCCGGGATGGCTGCCGGGTATGATATCATCGATCAGGAGATTTATCTTGGGGCCGACCTAGGATTAAGAATCCGCCGCTCGCAACAAAACGCCAGATCAATGTGGGCATCTCTTTCGGGGGAGGTATCAGGCAGTTATTTGAGATTGGGTATTAAAATGGGATATTCGTTTTAGATGAACAGGAAAGAACTGGAAATAATGGCCCCGGCGGGCAATTTCGAGTGCCTGAGGGCGGCGATTGAAGGGGGAGCGGATTCCGTGTATTTCGGGGTCGGCAACCTCAATATGAGGGCGCACTCCGCCAATAACTTCAAGCCGGAAGACCTGAAGGAAGTAACTCGCATCTGCCGCGAGGCCGGAGTCAAGAGCTATCTCACACTCAATATCTGCCTATATCCGGAAGATCTTCCCGCCATGCAGGAGGCGTTGGACAAGGCCAAGGAGGCCGGCGTCACCGCCATCATCGCATCCGACATGGCGGCCATCAGCTACTGCCGACAGATAGGCCTGGAGGTTCACATCTCCACCCAACTGAGCATCTCCAACCTTGAGGCAGTCAGGTTCTACGCACAGTTCGCTGACGTGGTAGTGCTGGCTCGCGAACTCAACCTCGACCAGGTGCGCGCCATCTACGACGGCATCGTCCGAGAAGGCATCAAAGGCCCCTCGGGCCAGCTCGTGCGCATAGAGATGTTCGCCCATGGGGCCCTCTGCATGGCCATCTCCGGCAAGTGCTACCTGAGCCTTCACACCGCCGGGCAGTCCGCCAACAGGGGAGAGTGCATCCAGATCTGCCGCCGCGGCTACGGCGTCACCGACCTCGAGACCGGCAACGAACTCAACATCGACAACAAGTACATAATGTCTCCCAAGGACCTCTGCACCATCGAATTCATGGATCGCATCATCGAATCCGGCGTGCAGGTGTTCAAGATAGAAGGCCGCGCCCGCAGCGCTGAATATGTTAAGCGCACGGCCCAGTGCTACCGCGAGGCGGCGGATGCCGTCTGCGACGGCGTTTACACTCCTGAAAAGGCAGCGGAACTGAAAGCCCGCCTGGCGGAAGTCTTCAACCGCGGCTTCTGGGACGGATACTATCAGGGCGCCTATCTTGGCCAGTGGAGCGATGTATACGGCTCCCAGGCCACCCGCCGCAAGGTCTACGCCGGCAAGGTCACCAACTGGTTCGACCGCATCGGCGTGGCGGAGGTCACCGTGGAAAGTGCGCCAATCAAGTGTGGTGCCGACCTCATGGCTATCGGCAGCACTACCGGCGTGGTGGAGTTCCGGGCGGAGGACATCCGCGTCAACTTCGAGCCTGTCGGCGAAGCCCCCAAGGGCTGCAAGTGCTCCATCGCCCTGCCTGAAGGGAGCAAGCTCCGCCGCGGCGACAAGGTATACATCTGGGAAGAAGTGGAACGGATTATGCAGTAGAAAAGCACGATTATGAAGAAGATAATAATAGCCATCCTGGCCCTGTCGGCCTGCATCTGCGCCGGCGCCCAGTCCAAGCTTTTCAAGCTCGGACAGTCGGTAGAGGTGAACACCGCCATCCTCCAGGAACTCAACCGCAGCTATGTGGACAGCCTGCCAGTCAGCAAGATGACCATCGCTGGCATCAACGCCATGCTGGAAACCCTCGACCCCTACACCATCTACGTGCCGGAAGAGGAGAACGAGAACTTCGAGATGATGATTGGCAAGACCTACGGTGGCATCGGCGCGATCATCTACAAGCCCAAGAAGGAGGAACCGGTGCTCATCAACGAGCCTTATGCCAACTCCCCGGCAGTCAGGGGCGGGCTCCAGTGCGGAGATGCCATCCTGGCCATAGACGGCCTCACTACCATAGACCTGACCGCTGACGAGAGCAGCGAGGAGA
>JAEENZ010000252.1 GCA_016283985.1 Bacteroidales bacterium
GGCGCTGTCGCCGATGTCGTAGACCATGCCTACGGGCTTCACGGTTTCGGGACCGTGCTTGCCGTTGTCTTCCCCGGGACCGAAGGTGATGGCCACGCCATCCTCCACGATCCCCTTCCCGGCCGCTTGGCCTTCGGGATAGAGATAAACTATCTTGCTCTGTTTGATGGGCTTATCGTCGTTCACGCCATCCGCATGGAGGGCCAGCGGAAGAAGGACGGCCGCCAACAACAATATCTTTTTCATTATTCCACGAATGCTACTATTTCACCTTTGACAACGTTCTTGCCCTGCTTGCCTAGGACCGCCACGATGCGGCCGTCGCGGGCGGCGGGGATTTCTTCGCGGCCGTAGTAGGTCTGCACGTATCCGACCGGCTCACCTGCCTTGACGGCGGTGCCCACAATGGGCGCGGCGGAATCATCCTCGACATCCACCTGCCAGAGCAGCTGGCCCTTGACGGGAGCCTGCACGGGCACTGCATGCGTATACTTCTGGGTGTATTCCTCAACGCTGAATTCGGGCATCTCCACCACCGGGCGGACCACCTTGATAGGGGCTCCGGCCTTGGCGCGGAAGTCTTCCAGTTCGGTGTTGAAGCGCTGTTTGGCAAGGCCGGAGCGGAAGTCGCGGTACTGCCTCTCGTGCATGGCGAACTCGAAGAGCTCTTCCTGGTCTTCGCCCTCGTCCCATCCTTCCTCCTTCATCATCTGGCGGAACTTCGGGAGCTCGTCGGGATACTCGTCCTGCGGGTTGCCGGTGTAGAATTCCATGCCCTTCTCCTTCGCGAGCTCGATGATTTCGGGAGCGAGGGGGCCGGGGAGCTTGCCCATCTTGCCCAGGATCATGCCCCAGGTATCCTTGTCTATGGTGGTCCAGCGGGGGTTGCCCTTGATGACGTTCAGCAGGTTCATCAGCGCAGTATTCTTCACATACTGGCTGAACGGGGTCACGAGGGGCGGATAACCCAGACGCGGCCATACGTACTGCACCTCTTCGAAGAGCTTGACCATGAGGGTGTCCAGGCTCATGTCCGGACGGCCTGCGGCACGCTCGGCTGCGTTCACCGCACCGAGGAAAGGCTTGAGGTCCGCCATCATCGAACCCATCATTCCGCCGGGAAGGCCGCAGCCTACCAGCAAAGAGGTCATCTGGGCGTTGGTCGGATTGATCCAGTATCCCAGGAAGTCGTCGATGAACTCCTGCGTAAGCGCACGGACCTGCATATATGCGTCCATGTTTATGTCTTTCACCAGGAAGCCGTCGGCCTTCATCATTTCCCGGATGGTGATCACGTCCGGATGCACCTTGCCCCAAGAGAGGGGTTCCACAGCCACGTCGAGGTAGTCGGCGCCGGCGCGTGCGACCTCCAGCATGGATGCGGGGCTGAAGCCTGGGCCGGTGTGCCCGTGGTACTGCACCTTTATATGCGGATATTTCTTCTTGATTTCGGCCACCAGCTGCGCCAGGAAGGTGGGGCGCCCGATGCCGGCCATGTCCTTGAGGCAAATCTCGTCTGTGCCGTATTCCACCAGATGGTCCACAACGCCCATGTAGTATTCCACGGTGTGCACGGGAGAATAGGTGATGGACAGGGCGGCCTGGGAGATCATGCCGGCTTTCTTGGCATATTCTACGGACAGCTTAAGGTTGCGATGGTCGTTCAGGCCGCAGAAGGAGCGGGCGATATCGGTGCCCTGCGCCTTCTTCACCTTGAACATCAACTCGCGCACGTCGGCGGGCACCGGATTCATGCGGAGGGCGTTCAGTCCGCGCTCGAGCATGTGGGTCTGGATGCCTGCTTTTTGGAAAGGCGCAGTCCACTGCCTGACGGAGATGTTGGGGTTCTCTCCGTAGAGAAGATTTACCTGCTCGAATGCCCCTCCGTTGGTCTCCACGCGGTCGAAGCATCCCATATCTATTATTGCCGGGGCAACCCTCACGAGCTGATCAACTCTGGGCTGATATTTGCCCGAAGACTGCCACATATCCCTGTAAACCAGGGAGAATTTGATTTCTCTTGCCATAATAGTACAAAGATACGAAATAATCTTGCAGGGTTAAAATATTTTTGTACCTTTGCAGTCCCTAACACGGTGCGATTAGTTCAGTTGGTAGAGCACCAGATTGTGGTTCTGGTTGTCG
>JAEENZ010000253.1 GCA_016283985.1 Bacteroidales bacterium
ACGGGAAAGTCGTACACGACCAGCTCCCTCCCAACTCCCCCAGGGCAGGAATGCAGCAAGGGTCAGAGGTTGTAGCGGTGCGATGTACTAAGCTTTCCCTTTTTTCGTTTTATGAAGTCTGATATCATCGTCATTGGAGGAGGAGCGGCCGGTCTTATGGCCGCCTACGGAGCCGCTTCCACGCTCGTGGCCGCTGGTTCCGACGCCTCCGTGCTGCTATTGGAAAAGATGCCCCGCCCCGGGCGCAAGATCATGATTACGGGCAAGGGCCGCTGCAATTTCACGAACGTAAAGGACTGGAACGCCTTCAGCGCCCATATCCGCAGCAAAGCCAACTTCGTAAAACCGGCATTTTACAATCTTACACCCGAGAAACTGATAGAGTTTTTTGATTCCGTAGGCATGCCCTCCGTCGTGGAACGAGGCGACCGAGCCTATCCTTCCTCATACCATTCTACGGACGTGATAGATGCCCTCGTGCGTGCCTGCCAGGGGGTCGGGGTCAAGATCGAGGCGGAAGCCGAAGTCGCCACCTGTCATTCCGACCCAGCCTTCACCATTACCACCACAGACGGCCGTACCTTCACCTGCAGCCGCCTCATCATCGCCACCGGCGGTCTCTCCTATCCCGGCACAGGCTCCACCGGCGACGGCTACCGCTTCGCCACCGACACCGGCCATACCCTCACCCCTCTCTTCCCCTCCCTCACCGCCCTCGTTCCCCGCGGCTACAAAATCCATGTCAGCGAGCGTTTCCCCCAACCTGCTGACCAGCAACCACTTACGTCCAAGCCTCTGGTACAAATGCACCAGACGCTTTCCGGTAACACGCTGACTACCAGCGAGATGGCGGAAACACCCCACCATATCGACAGGTCAACGCCACTGACCGAGCTGGGCGAGAAGTTCCAGAACATCCACCTGAAGAACGTGGGGGTGCAGCTGCTGATAGAAGGCACGGTGGCGGACAGCGAATTCGGCGATATCGACTTCACCGACGGCGGAATCGAAGGGCCGATAGGCTTCCAGCTGAGCCGTAAGGCCGTCAAGGCCATGATAAACGGCTCCCGCGTCAAACTGATCCTCGATCTCAAATCCGGCATCAGCCTTACCGAACTCACGGCACGCGTGAAGGAACTCTGGATGCAGATAGACAAGGATCCCCGCAGCCGCGGGGTGCGCGAAAAGGAAAAGTGCCGCATCCTGCTGGGCAAGCTGATGCCCTGGGAACTCATTCCGGCCTTCACCGCAGCCAATCCGGGCATAATCACTCTGGAGCGCAAGGGCAGGACGGACACCAAGGTCTGGATTAATCTTCCCACCATAGCCAAGTGCCTGAAGGAGTGGGAGTTCGAGATAGAAGGATACGTTGGATACGAGCGTGCGGTGGTAACCGCAGGCGGCGTCAGCACGGATGACATAATTGCCAAGACGCTGGAATCCCGCAAAGTGCCCGGGCTCTATTTCTGCGGGGAAGTTCTGGACATGGACTGCGATACGGGCGGATACAATCTCCACTGCGCCTTCGCCACCGGCCTCCTTGCCGGCCAGTCCGCCGCTAAAAATCTGCTATCCTAGATACCGGAGCGACATCCAGTGATGTGCGTTCGCCGGCGAGATAATGATAGTAACCTGCGATGGCGATCATCGCGGCATTGTCCGTAGTGAACTTGAATTCAGGAAGATAGGTATTCCATCCGCGCTTGCGCCCTTCGGAAACGATACGGTCGCGAAGCCCGCTGTTGGCCGAAACGCCACCGCCTATGGTTATCTCGCGGATGCCCGTCTGCTTTGCGGCCTTTATCAACTTGTCCATCAGGATGTCGATCAGCGTCTTCTGGAACGAAGCGCAAATATCCTCCTTGTTCTTTTCCATGAAATCCGGATCCTTCGCAATCTCGTCCCGAACAAAATACAATAGCGAAGTCTTGATGCCGCTGAAACTGTAGTCCAGTCCGGGAATATGCGGCTTTGCGAACTTAAAGCGTTCAGGATCACCGAGTTTGGCCAGTCGGTCGATCACCGGCCCGCCGGGATAGCCCAGCCCCATCATCTTGGAGCACTTGTCGAAAGCCTCGCCGACTGCATCGTCTATGGTCTGGCCCAGTATCTCGAAATCGAGGGGAGAATTCACCTTAACTATCTGGGAGTTGCCCCCGGAAACAAGAAGGCAGAGATAAGGGAAGGACGGCTGCACCACGGGCTTGTCCTTCTGCTTCACGAATCCTGCAAGAATGTGCCCCTGCAGATGATTCACCTCGACGATGGGAATGTCCAGCGCCAGGCCGAGGGCCTTGGCGAAAGAAGTGCCTACCAGCAGAGACCCCAGCAATCCGGGGCCACGGGTGAATGCTATTGCTGTCAGGTCGGAGGCGGAGATACCGGCTCTGGAAAGAGCCTCGCTGACCACGGGAACGATGTTCTGCTCATGCGCACGAGATGCCAGCTCGGGCACCACGCCGCCATAGGCCTTGTGGACATCCTGGCTGGCGATCACGTTAGACAACAGCCATCCGTCGGAGATGACCGCCGCGGAAGTGTCGTCGCAAGAAGACTCTATTCCTAAAATAATGTCCATTTCACCGGTTTTGAGCATGCAAATTTAAGCATTATTTCTTATTTTTGTAGATTAGAATAATTGTGCGCATACGAAAAGGAACCCTGACATAGCCGCCCGGATCTTCGGATTCATAGTACTGTTGCTGGCAACGGCAGCGGTGGCCGTGCAGTCGCCCGAAGTGCAGTCCAGGCTGGTCCGGGAGCTTCTCGCGCGCAAGACCGGCAAGCTCGACGGAAGGATTGAGTTCTCTTCCGTCAACATACAGGCACCCGGCACCATCGCCCTGACGGACGTGCTGATCCTGGACAAGAATCCTTACCAGGACGATCTGGGCACAGGCAACACCGTCTGCGACACCATCCTCTTCGCAAAGGAAGTCAAGGGCACGGTCTCCACCGGGATGCTGCTGAAGAAGAAGGGCCTGCACCTTAACAGGGTGGAGGTCAAAGACGCCGAGTTCTTCCTTGCCATGGAGCCGGACGCCCCCGATGGAATGAACATAACCAGGGTATTAGGCGATGGAATGAAGGACTCCACATCTACCGGCTTCCCCATCACCATAGCAAAAATCTACGGGCAGAACGTCCGTTACAGGATGTCCGAGTTCAGGAAGGAGCCCAAGCCGTGTGCACCCAATGCCATCAATTACGACAATCTGGACGCCCGCGTCAGCACCCTGACCGCACACAACCTGAACGTCAAGGGAAGCAAGGTCTCCTTGACGGTAGATAATGCCGACATTGTCGAGAAGTGCGGGGCCGATGCCAAGGTCAGCATGAAGATGACCGTCGACCGCGACTTTATCCAGTTCCGCGACATCCACATCGTCGACGGCACCACGGACCTGCACGCACCCTTGTATTCGATGACTCCCTCGAAACCGAAGGCCTACAAGGATTATTGCAAAGCAGTGCGCATGCGCCTGAAGGTTGCCAAGGGGAGCATCGTGTCGTCGGAAACCATCTCCAAGTTTTCTCTCGGCAGTCTGGACGGCATGGACTTCCTCCTGAAAGTGGATGAAGCGGATGCCAGCGGATACGTCAGCGACCTGAACATATCCAAACTGCGTTTCACCGACCTCTACGGAGGAGTCCGGGGGGATGCATCCTGCCGCATCACCGGAATCACGCTTACGGATGACATGCTGCTGGATGCCAGGATCGACAAACTCGATTTCACGACGGAAGGAGCCGGCAAGTTCGCCGGCAGGATGACCGGGAAACAGGTGAATATCGACAAGTATGCCAAGGGCCAGAAACTGTCGTTCACCGGCAAGGCCAAAGGCACTTTGAATAATCTGGCGGCCACGGGCAGCATCAAGTGCGGCAAGGGCGTCGCAGATGCCGACCTCAGGATCGCCAACATGACCGACAAGGCCAAAGGCATGGAGGTCGGGGGCACGGTCAAGACCCGCAACCTGGAACTGGGCAAAATAATCGACATGGATCTTTTCGGCGACGTCACCGCAAATACGGGATTCAAGGCTGTAATCGATAAGGACAACGTCTCCGTCAGGGTGGATTCATTGCTTGTCGACCGTCTGGGACTTCACGGATATGACTATACCGGCATAGCAGCTGCCGGAACCTACTCCGACAACGCCTTCGACGGCAAGATAATCTGTGCAGATCCCAACCTCAACTTCATCTTCCAGGGTATCTTCAACCTGTCCCCCAAGACAAAGAACGCCCTTTACAAGTTCTCCGCGAACGTGGGATACGCCGACCTCGAGGCACTTAAGCTCGACACGCGCGGAGGCACGTCCAAAGTATCCGCCGAACTCAGCGCCAACCTGATGAAGATCCCCCGCGGCGACCTGCTCGGAGACTTCAACATATATGACCTTACCCTCGAGAACGACAACGGAGTCAAATACATAGGCGACATTTACGCCGGGTCCCACACTACCGGCAACGTCAGCCGCGCCCAGATCAATTCGAGCTTCCTGGATGCGGGATACGTAGGAAACCGGAGCATGCTGGATCTCGTCAACGACATCCAGGCCATTACCACACGCAGGGAACTGCCGGCACTGTACAGCCACAAAAACAAGGACAAGGGAGATCCGAACGCCAACTACGACATCTCGGTCGATTTCCACGACAGCAGGGACATCCTTTCATTCCTCAAACCGGGAATGTATGTCTCCGACTCCACGAAGATAGACATACGCATGGCCAACGGGGACCTTTCGGGCATAATCCACTCTTCGAGGCTCGCCTACATGACCAATTACCTCCGTGGCCTGGACATCATCCTGGACAATCAGGGTGGCAGCCTGAATGCATCCGTCCTGACCGATGAGTTCCGAATGGGCCAGATAGGATTCGTCAACAGCGCACTGATCGCGTTCGCCCAGAGCAACGGATTCTTCCTGAGTTTCCACTACGACAACATCTCCGGCATGGACAACGTGGGAGAGCTCTATCTGGCAGGCAACATCGACCGGGATGCTTCCGACACCCTGACCGTGCATGCCAAGCCACTGTCTTCATACGTCCGTTTCGAGGATTCCCAGTGGGAACTCGCCGAATCGGATGTCATCTACAGGTCCGGAGAAGCCAGTTTTAACAACTTCTCCATTTATAACGGGGACCAGGCGATAAGGATAAACGGAGGCATTTCCCTTTCCAAGAAGGACACCCTTACCATCGGCATAGACAAGGTGGACATGGACATAATCAACCATTTCACCGGCAAGGATTACGGTTTCGGCGGACGCACGTCCGGCCGGGCCATCCTGTCTTCTCCTCTTAATGGAGACGTGATGGGCCTCGTCAACCTTTCATGCGATTCCCTTGCCGTCGGAGGAGAGAATGCCGGATCGCTCCGCATGGCGCTGGCATGGGACAAGGCTCAGGACAAGGTCAGTGCGTTCATCCGCGACATAAACGGAGAACTGGACGCACTCAACGTCAAGGCGAATTACGCCATCTCGAAGAAGCATCTGGATGCCACTGCCGTCGCCGACGGCCTTCAGCTCGCCCTTCTCTCCCCCATCCTGCCCGAGGCACTCACGGACCTTGGAGGTAGCCTCAACGGCAGTTTCAAGGCCACCGGCAAGCTGGACAGCCTCTCTCTCAGCAGCACGGACGCAAGGATCGAGGGCGGAATGCTGACCGTGGGTTACACCGGTGTAGACTACAAGCTCGGTGGGCCTTTCTATCTTGACGGCCAGGGTCTCCACTTCGACAATTTCAGCATCACCGATCCGGAAGGCGGCTTCGGAATCCTCAACGGAGGCCTGCTGTTCAGCAACCTCAAGGACTTCCGTCTGGATACGGACCTCGCCCTCAACAACCTGATGCTCTTCGGCAACAAGAGCGGAAGCATCTACGGCGACCTCTTCGTCAGCGGGGATGCATACCTGAACGGTCCGCTGGATGCGATAGACCTGAACGCCGACATCTACACCAACAAGGCCGGGACCATGCACGTGTCCCTTGGCGGAGCCTCATCCGCCAGCGTCGGCGACCTGCTGACCTTCACGGACCACACGGAAATCGAGATAGATCCCTACGAGGAGATGCTCCGCGAGATCCTGCAGCAAGCGGCCACCCAGAAGCAGAGTTCCACCTCGAACTTCACCGCACACGCACGCATAAACGCAACGTCCGACCTGGAGGCCGTGCTTGAACTCGACAACACCGGCGACAACTTCCTCACAGCCCGCGGATCCGGTCTCCTGGTTATGGAGATGAACTCAGCCCGCAAGCTGCTGGACGTAACCGGAGACTACAACATCTCCAACGGCAAATATCACTTCGCCCTGCCCGGCATAGTCAGCAAGAACTTCAACATCGAAAACGGCAGCAGCATCAAGTTCGGAGGCGACGTGATGAACAGCGAACTGGACATCAACGCGACCTACACCCTGCGTACGTCCATAAACCGCCTCCTGGCGGATACCTCTTCCGTTGCAACCCGCCGTACGGTCAACTGCGGCATCAGGATCAGCGACAAGCTGAGCTCCCCGAAGGTCGACTTCTCCATCGACATACCCGACCTCGACCCGACCACCAAATCAGAAGTTGAAAGCGCCCTGAATACGGAGGACAAGGTGCAGAAGCAGTTCCTGTCGCTGGTGATAACGGGATCCTTCCTCGAAAGCGAGCAGTCCGGCATCGTCAACAACACAAATCTCGTGTTCTCCAATGTCAGCGAGGTGATGTCCAGGCAGCTGAGCAACCTGTTGAACCGCATGGACATACCCGTCGACCTGGGCGTGGGCTATCAGCAGAATGCCAGCGGCACCGACCTCTACGACGTGTCGGTGAGTACCGAACTGTTCGACAACCGCGTGGAAGTGCGGGGCTCCTTCGGCAACCGGCAGTACAGCACCACCACAAACCCTAACGGCGACATGGTGGGCGACCTAGACATAGACGTCAAGCTCGACAAGCCCGGCGAGCTGCGCCTCAACCTATTCTCGCATTCGGCGGATGAATACACCAGCTACCTGGATTACTCCCAGCGTAACGGCGTGGGTATCACCTACCAGAGGGAATTCAACAAATGGAAGGACTTCTGGAGGAGCCTGTTCATAAGCAGGAGGAAACGCCAGGAACTGAACCGCGAGGCCAGCCTCAACGAAGAGAAACAGACAATTACGATCGAAGGCGATGAATAAAGGAAAACTATATCTGATTCCCTCGCCGCTCGGGGATTATGATCCGGCGGAGGTGATTCCCGCAGGCACCCTGAACGTGCTGAAAGGGATAAAGACCTTCGTGGTGGAGGAGACGCGGACGGCCCGCAGATACCTCTCCGCAGCGGGCCTGAAGGGGCACATTGCGGAGCTGGAATTCCACGAACTCAATGAGCACACCGCCCCCGCGGAAGTCGATAAGCTGACAGCATTGTTCGACAGTGGGGACGTGGGGCTGATTTCCGAGGCGGGGCTTCCTGCGGTGGCCGATCCGGGGGCCGCACTGGTGGCGCTATGCCACCGACACGGCATCGCCGTGGTGCCGCTCGCGGGTCCGTCTTCGCTGATGCTGGCGCTGATGGCGTCGGGGCTCGACGGGCAGAGTTTCGCCTTCCGGGGATACCTTCCCGCGAAGACGGACGAGCGGCGTGCGGCCATCCGCAGATGCGAAAAGGATTCCGCCGCCCTGCACCAGAGCCAGATCTTCATCGAAACCCCCTATCGCAACGATTCGCTTCTCGCAGACCTTCTGGATCAGCTCTCCCCCACCACCCGCCTCTGCATCGCCGCGGACATCACCCTGCCGGACGCATTCATCCGCACCGACACAGTCGCCTCCTGGCGCAAGAATAAACCCGTTATTGGAAAGAGACCATGCGTATTCATAATACTGGCACGATAGAGCTTCTTGGGATGCATTTTAAGGCATACCACGGTTGCCTGCCGGAGGAAAGAACCGACGGCGGCGAGTACGTGGTGGATTTCCGATGCTCGGTCAATCCCGAGAATGCCATCCAGACCGACGACCTTGCGGACACCATCGATTATTCCGAGGTTTACCGCATAGTCGCCGGAGAAATGGCCATCCCATCAAACCTGCTGGAACACGTGGCCGGACGAATCAGGGATGCGGTCGAAACCGCGTTCCCGGATCTGGAAGAGTTCGAGATCAGCATCTCCAAACTCAACCCGCCCGTCGGCGGTCCCGCCGATGCTGCAAGGGTTACCATCAAAGGAGGCAGCGAGGTATGAAGATAGCTTTCATCACGCTGGGCTGCAAACTTAATTTTGCAGAGACCGCCACCTACGAGCGCGGATTCCGCGCCGCCGGGCTGGAGGTCGTTCCCTGGCGCGAGAAAGCGGATATCTACCTGATCAATACCTGCACGGTAACCGAAACTTCCAACAAGAAGTCCCGCGGCGAAATCCGCAAGGTGCATCGCATAAATCCTTCTGCAAAGATCATTGTCACAGGCTGTTACGCTCAGATGAAGCCGGACGAGGTGCGCGCCATTGACGGCGTCGCCCGCGTCTTCCTCGCCTCTGAAAAATCGTTGGTGGTTCCCGAAACGCTGAAGCATTTGTTCCGGGAGGAACTGCCCCTGGAGGACGTGTCCACCCCCGGACACGGGCAGGGGGAGGGGCCCGTCGCTTGCGATGGGAGGGGCCGGAGCGAACGAAGTGAGCGGAGTTCCGACAGGGGCAGTTACCTGTCGGAACATGTCTTTGGAGCATATTCCACCAGCGAACGGACGCGAGCATTCCTGAAGGTTCAGGATGGATGCGACAATTTCTGCAGGTACTGCACCGTACCGTATGCTAGGGGCAGGAGCAGGAGCATTCCGATTTGCGAGGCGCTAAAGGCGGCGGAAGCGATTGCTGCGGAGGGCGTGAAGGAAGTGGTGATAACCGGCGTGAACACGGGCGATTACGGACGCGGGACTGGCGAGAGTTTCCTGGACCTGCTGAAGGCGCTGAATGCCGTGGAAGGCATAGAGCGGTGGAGGATTTCGAGCATAGAGCCGAACCTTATAACGGAAGAAATCATTGACTGGATAGCCTCCGGCACGAAGTTCCAGCCGCACTTTCACATCCCTCTCCAGCAGGGCACCGACACCATCCTCGCCCGCATGGGCCGAAAATACACCACCGCCTTCTTCGCCGACAGGATAGCCTACATCCGCAGCAGGATGGAAGGTCCCGGCAAGCCGAAGGTGTTCTTTGGAATAGACGTAATGGCCGGTCTTCCGGGCGAAACGGAAGAACTTTTCCAGCAGGAACTGGAATTCCTGAAACGGGTCAGACCAGCCTTCATCCACGTCTTCCCCTACTCCAAGCGACCCGGAACTCCCGCTGCAACTATGCCGGACCAGGTTCCAGAGCAGATAAAAGCGGAACGGGTGGCCAGGCTGGAAGAACTGTGCAGGATACTCCATGATGAATTCGTGGAAGCAAACCGTGGAATCCGCGAAAAAGTGCTTTTCGAATCGAAGGAAAAAGACGGCTCGATGAGCGGATACACGGGCAATTACATCCGTGTCACCAGACCCTACGATGCGGCGCTGGTGGGTAAACTGACGGAGGTCACAATATGAAACTGATATTCTTCGGAACCGGCACTTCGCTAGGTATCCCCATCGTGGGATGCCAATGCCCCGTATGCACCAGTCAGGATCCGCACGACAAGCGCTTCCGCGCATCAGCCATGTTCGAGGTGGACGGCCTGAACATACTGGTGGACTGCGGGCCGGACTTCCGCAGCCAGATGCTAGCCGCAGGCGTGGGGCATCTAGATGCCATCCTCATCACCCATAACCACAAGGACCATGTGGGCGGACTGGACGACCTGCGGTCCCTGAACTTCATCGACCGCCGCCCTGCGGAGATCTACTGCGAGCCCAAGATCCTTGAAGACATCAAGCGGGAATTCCCTTACGCCTTCGCATCCCCGCGTTACCCCGGTGCCCCCGAATGGCATATCCATCTTATTGAAAACAAACCGTTTACGGTTCATCCCTGCGCAGACGACAAAGAACTTGTCTGGGTGCATGACGTGGGATACGGCTACCGGATGCCGGACGGCAGTATAGTTCCCGGACCGGCCGACAACGTGGACAAGGCAGATGATGATGGAAAAGGAGTCCGTGTGATCCCGATACGCCTTATCCACGGAAAGCAACCCATACTGGGATTCCGTATCGGGAAGATTGCATATCTGACCGACCTGAGCAGCATTCCGGAAGAGGAGATGCCCAAACTGGAAGGTCTGGAACACGTCACGCTCAACACCGTCACCTACGGCCCCCACCATTCGCATCTTTCGCTGGACGAGGCCCTTGCGCTGGCCGACCGCATCGGCGCAAAGCACACCTG
>JAEENZ010000254.1 GCA_016283985.1 Bacteroidales bacterium
CGGATGCCGGTGGAAAGGACAAATCCAACATCCACATCGATACCAAAGAGTATGGATTGGTAACCATTGATTCCGACAAGGAATACCTGAAGAGCTTCAAAGAGAATCTTTTGTACAAGGAATTCGGCGTCCGGGCAAAGGGGAAGCAGAGTCTTGCTACCGGAGAGATCGACATGTCATCGCTAAAGTTGGTTTCCTTACAAGGTTATCGGCCGGTGTACGACGAGGACTATCTCAATGGACTGATCGCCAAGGCTGCGAAATCGTGGGCGAATGTTGATGTTGATGCTTTTATGTCTGAACTGAGGGGTGGTTATGAGTAATAAGGAGATTCGAAGGGTTGCGATGCTGGATAGACACAAAACTCTTTGCCCAGGCCATCTCTATCGGGGCCTTGTATTTCGTCACGTCCGATACGAGTTCGTCCAAGGCCACAATCCCTCCTCAGTCTATTTCGGGACACTTTTTTAGTCATCATACTATTCATCCTATTTGGGGAAGGTGGATTTTTTGCCCCCACACCTTCCCCATCCAATCCGGCCTGCAGGGTCCTCCACTGCACATTCGATGGGGAAGGTCGAAGCCCCAAAATCCCACCTTCCCCAAATAAAGGCCGCCCCCGAGAAATAAAAAAGCACTCCTATGAAAAGATATTGTCAAACCCTGGAATTGCTGGATGATCCGGAGATGATCCGGCGCTATTGCCAGGTGCATCAGCAGGTCTGGCCCGAGATCATCGAGGGCCAGCGGCAGGTGGGGATCCTGGACATGCAGATCTACCGCCGCGGCACGCACGTGTTCATGATCTGCGACACCGTGGACGACTTCGACTGGGACCGCGACATGGCCCGCCTGGCCACGCTCCCGAGGCAAGCTGAATGGGAAGCGTTCGTGGCCAAGGCGCAAGGCGCGGACCCGTCGCTGCCCAGCCACCGCAAGTGGCGCCTGATGGAGAGGATCTTTTGACCGATGATGTCACTCCCCTCCCTGCAGGATTTCATCCGGGACTCGGCGCCGCAGCTGCCCGCATGGCATTGGGCTGTGCTGGGGGGCCTGGCGGTGGCGGTGATGGTCTTCGCCCGGGTACGGGGGCGGCGGTCCGTCTATGGGGCGGCGGCCCTGGCGGTGGCGGTCGTCCTGGGCCTGGGACTGCTGGACGCGCTGGCGCTGGTGCGCATCGGCGGGCAGCACAAACTGCATCCGACCATCGACATCGTCGAAGAATGGCGTCGCCTGACCTCCGGCGACGAGGTCCTCAACGCGCTGACGCTGTTCAACTTGCTGGTGTTCGTCCCCTTCGGCGCGGCGCTGGAGGAGGCGCTGGCCACAGCGAACCCGTCGCGCGGAAAGAGGCGCCTCGCCACAGCGGACAAAGCCCCCAAAAGGAGGCGCCTCGCCACAGCGAACACCCCCCGTCGGCGCGGACGCCTCGGGTACGTGGCCCTGGCCGCATTCCTCCTGTCCCTGTGCATCGAGACCCTGCAGCTGTGCCTGCACATCGGGATGTTCGAAGTGACGGACCTGCTGCTCAACACCGCCGGCGCAGTCCTGGGCGCGGCGCTTTCGCTGGCCCTCCGGCGGATGGTCGTTGGCAAAATTGATCAATATGCTGGGCTTTGAACCTCGTCCATTCTCATTTTATGGTTATCACTTTATGGTAACTATTTTATGGTAATCTGATAATTTTGCTTATCTTTGCCCAGAGTAAAACAGAACCGCTTTATGAAGAACCCATTTGTCACCAATGGCTATGCCGGAGCAGAGTATTTCTGCGACCGAGTGAAAGAGACAGCCACGCTGCGAGACCTGCTGGTCAATGAAAACAACGTAGCACTCATCTCTCCCCGGCGTCTGGGGAAAACGGACCTGATCTGGCATCTTTTTGATAACAAAAGCATTCGCCGTTCCTATTATTGCTTTGTTGTCGACATCTATGCCACCAAGAACCTGGGTGATTTCGTGAATGTGCTGGGCAAAGCGGTGCTGGACGAACTCAGGCCAAAAGGTAAAAAGGCTTGGGAGAAGTTTATCACGGTTATATCTTCCCTCCGGTCGGAGATATCCTTTGATCTGAATGGGATGCCTTCCTGGAATGTCGGGCTTGGCAGCATTGATAACCCGGCAGTAACGCTTGACGAGATCTTCACATATCTGAACCAAGCGGACAAACCCTGTCTGGTGGCCATCGACGAGTTCCAACAGATTTCACGATATGGTGACGATACGGTGGAAGCCACGATCCGCACCTATATTCAGCGATGCACCAATGCCCACTTTATCTTCTCCGGCTCTCAACGCCACCTGATGAATGAGATGTTTACTTCGCCATCCCGTCCTTTTTATCAATCTGTGACCATCATGAACCTTCAGCCATTGGATCTGAAGGTCTATACAGACTTCTGTACCGATAAGTTTGAACAGGCGGGGAAGCATCTTGATCCCGAGGTAGTGCCATCGCTGTATCAACGCTTTGATGCCGTAACCAGTTATATGCATCGCACCCTGAATGTTCTCTATTCCAAAACGGAAGTCGGTAACACATGCCATGTTCAGATGGTTGACGAGGCTCTGGACTACATCCTCAGATTGTCATCTGATAGCTATGAATCCCTCTTCTATCAGATGCCCGAGAAACAACGTATGGTTTTTTTGGCCATAGCAAAGGAGGGTGAGGCAGCCGAAGTGACCGGTGGCAAATTCATCAAAAAACATAAACTCCTCTCGCCCAGCAGTGTCAACTCTGCCCTTAAGGGGCTGTTGGAAAAAGACTTTATCACCATGGACAGAAATGTCTATAGCGTATATGATCAATTCTTCTCCTTGTGGCTGAAGTTCAAAGGATTGATTTAATATCTTACTTATTGTATATCAACTAATTAAACAGTTATCTACAAAACCCTTCCACCTTCTTCCCCTGGCGCTCCTGGCTCTCGCCTGCAACAACGCGCCGGCTCGATCAAGGTCAACTTCTACGCACAGTAACCGAAGGTGTCAGCAATCCTCCACGTTTTCCCGGGTTTTTGTGCCCATCGACGACGCCGATGT
>JAEENZ010000026.1 GCA_016283985.1 Bacteroidales bacterium
AAGGAGCTTGCCGGCGCTATTGCAAATAATTTTATAGATGCGGTCGTCGGGGATGCTGTGCTCCGTGGGAATGTTGTGCCTGAAGACGGAATACCTGCTGCCGTCGAATGATACGAGCCCATTCAGTCCTCCGAACCACATGGTGCCCAGACTATCCTGGCAGACGGTTTCTATGTTGATTCCGGTGGTCTCTGACGGAAGGCTGTGGAAAAACAGCGATCCGGTAAGCAAAGATATTAATATGTGTGATAAAATTGACATTTGCACAAAATTAATAACAATTTTGACAAATGAGATATTTATTGAAAAATAGTCCGATTACCTTTGCGATGAAGGAAACTGATAACCAAGCCAGAATGCATTTACTTTCAAACGTTTTCAGAATTGCTGTCGGTTGTTTGATGCTGACTGTGGCATCTTGCGGCACGGCAAAGCTGTCGGTTATGAGTTTCAACGTGCGGCAGAGCCACGCCAAAGAGGTGAACCCGAACGATTCCTGGGACAACCGTAAGGAAGCCTGCCTGGAAATGCTCCAAACCCGCAAGCCGGACCTTGTTGGTTTCCAGGAGGCGCAGTTCAAGGGGCAGTGGTCCTTCTTCCGTGACAGCCTTGCATCAGAGTACGACAGCGTCGGCATTGGCCGGGACAACGGCGTTGATAAAGGTGAAACCTCCGGATTTCTTTACAAAACTTCCGTACTGACTCTGCTTGACAGCGGCACCTTCTGGGTGTCCGAAACGCCTGATGTCCCCTCGAACTCCTTTGACGAAAAATATAATCGTTCCCTGACCTGGGGGCTTTTCAAAGTAAACAAGACCGGGAAGCGCTTCTTCTATTTCAACACCCATCTTGGCCTGACCTGGAAGTCGCAGGTAGAAGGTGTGAATATGATTGTCGGGAAGATGAAGGAACTCAACCCTGAAGGCATTCCCCTCATTTTCAGCGGAGATCTCAATACGGATATCTCCAGCAAGGCATTCGACAACCTGAAACAGATCATGCTCAACTCCCACGATGTCGCACCTGTTACCGACGACATCCCCACCTACAACGCCTGGGGGAACAAGAACAAGGAGCGCATCATCGACTTTATCTGGATTACTCCGGACATCAAATGCCTTGAGTATCACACGGATACAACTCCATACGGTGGACATGAACTGATTTCGGACCACTATCCAGTCTATTGCATAATTAAAATCTCTTAGCATATGAGAAAACTGTTAATTGCTCTGATAGTCATGTTGCCGGTTTTCGCCTCTTGCGGCAAACCGGATGAAAACGGCGGGTCTTCTGCTGAATGGAAATTCAAGCCTACTCCTGCCGGGCAAATCAAGCTGATGAGTTTTAACATCCGTGGTGTCACCAACGAGGACGATATCCGGAACAACTGGGCTATGCGTGCCGGTGCTTGCAGGATGATGGTCGAGGATCAGCAGCCGTCCATTTTAGGTATGCAGGAGCAGAATGAGACACAGTGGACTTACATGTATTCGACATTGTCTCCCAAGGGCTATGAGGGCCTTGCCACCACGGATGTAAAGGCTGCTTTTCTATACCGTACGGACCAATTTGAAGTGGAGGACAACGGATTGTTCTGGCAGTCGAAAACACCCGACCGGTCCTCTGAATGCTGGGACGGATTTGTGCGCCCTGTTAGGTGGGCGGTTATGCATATTCTGGGCACGGATCAACGTATCTTCTATGTTACAACGCACGTTGGTCTGACGGGAGAATCCCAGTCGAATGGGATGAAACTGATAGCGAAGAGGATTCAGGCGTATAATACCCATAATTATCCTGTGGTCCTTATGGCAGACTTCAACGTTGTTGCAACAAGCAGTTATTTCAATGAAATCAGAGAGACGATGGCCCTCACCCGCGAAGTTGCTCCGATTACCGACCAGATTCCAACTTACAACGCCTGGGGAAATGTGGACAAAGAAGTGATCATTGACCACATCTGGATATCCAAAACCCTCAACTGCACTGAATACCGTACTGTGACAAATGCCTATGACGGGCATAAGCTTATTTCCGATCACTATCCCGTTTACGCCACTTTGCAATTCTAATAATAAAGTTATGTGGGCTAACAAATATACTTTAGTACTTCTTTTATCACTGCTCATCCTTGTTCCTGTAAATGGATTTTCCCAGGGGGCAAGGACTGTCAGTGGAGTCGTTTCCGACAAAGAGGGTGAACCACTTCCGGGCACGGTGGTCATGATCTCCGGAACGACTGTCGGCACTTCTACGGACCTGGACGGTAAGTACAGTATCCGCGTGTCCGGTAACCAGACGCTGGTATTCTCCGGCATCGGTTATCTGACTAAAAGTGTTCCTACGGGTTCCTCATCCTTAATTAATGTTACGCTGGAGGAAGACATGCTTATGATCGAAGAGACCGTGGTAGTGGGCTACGGCACTCAGAGAAAGGTGGATTTGACAGGTGCGGTGGAGCAGATCGGAAGCGATGTCTTTGAAGCCCGGCCGAATTCCAACGTGACCCAGATGCTGGAGGGTGCCATACCAAACCTTAATATCTCCCTCGAAGACGGCAAGCCTATACGTACTGCGGATTTTAATGTCCGAGGCACGACCTCCATAGGTCAGGGGGGAAGCGCACTTATCTTGATAGACGGTGTGGAAGGAAACCCCGCTTATTTGAATCCGGACGACATCGCTTCGGTTTCCGTGCTCA
This sequence comes from Bacteroidales bacterium, assembly GCA_016283985.1. The sequence goes on from JAEENZ010000026.1 coordinate 2,705, forward strand.
AAGATGCGGCCTCAGCCGCCATTTATGGATCCCGTGCTCCGTACGGCGTGGTTCTTATTACCACGAAAAACCCTTCAAAATCCAGGGTGTCGGTGAATTATTCCAACAACTTTACCATATCGCAGCCCGTGGTCAAACCGGAATATGTTACGGACGGTTTCACGTGGGCGACAATGTATTACGAGGGTTTCTATAATTACAACGAAACCAAGCCTACCGATATGAATACCATGATGCCATTCACCATTTCCTGGCTCAACGAATATCGTTACAGGCACGACACAAATACTTATGGTACGATTGTCAGTGATGGCTCTTTCGGTGTAGATCCTGGCAGCTATGTGTATTTCAATGAAGGGACGGACTGGTTCGGGCTGCTGTATAAAAACCACTCTTTCGCTCAAACTCATAATGTCTCCCTGTCGGGTTCTAACGACAATTTCGACTACTATATCTCCGGGCGCCTGTACAACTTCTATGGCCTGTATAATTCAGAGAATAATACAGATGACTGTGACACCCAGAATATGCGCGTGAAAGTCGGATACAAGGCCTATGACTGGCTCAGACTGTCCAACAACTTCGAAATAGGGCACCGCAAATACGACAATCCCATAGCTTCCAATAGCTCCTCCGGCAATATCTGGGCTGAAATCAACAGTGATGGGACTCCCTGTATGCCTATGTACAACCCTGACGGTTCGTTCACCAAGGTGGGAGCATATACGGTGGGTGGTTTCCTTTATGGTAAGAGCAAAAATGTCTATGAGACCGACTACATCCGTAACACTGCAGGATTCACCGCCTCATTCCTGGACAATTCCCTCACCGTAAACGGCGACGCCACATATAAGCTCGACGATTACAACGGAATGATCCGGATTCATCCGCTTGAATTCTCACCGGCTCCCGGCATCTTCACGACCAAACCGGGTCTGGTTTCTTCCATCTCGCAGGACCACGCCGACACTAAGTATCTGTCGGCCAACCTGTATGCGGATTATTCCAAAACGCTTGGTAAACACTACATCAAGGCACTCCTTGGTTATAACTACGAACAGAGGACATACTCCAGGTTATACACTTACAATACAGACATCTTGTCCGAAGATGTGGAAAGCATAAACCTCTCGTTCGGAACAGAAAAAAAGAGAGCCACCGGATCCTATAACAAATGGCGTTCAGTTGGGATTTTCTCCCGAATCAATTATAGCTTTGCAGACCGTTACCTGCTCCAATTCAATGGCAGATACGACGGTTCTTCCAAATTCCCTTCCAATGAACGCTGGGCATTTTTCCCTTCGCTTTCAGCAGGTTGGAGAATCACTGAGGAACCGTGGTTGCAAGGCATAGGCAAGGACTATCTCTCAAATGCGAAACTGCGTCTGTCGTGGGGCACGCTTGGAAACAGTAATGTGGATCCGTATTATTACGATGAAACATTCACCTTCGGCAACAGCCGTCTGCTGGGCGGCGCCGTTTACCGCAAGACGTCGGCTCCTGATCCCATCCCCACCAACCTTACCTGGGAGAGGTCCACTACCTATGATGCAGGTATGGATCTGGGTTTCTTCAATGACAGACTCCAAATCAACGCCGATATCTATCTCCGCAAGACGCAGGATATGTTTACGGATGGCCCTTCCATCCAAGCCGTTTATGGCGCTGATTCCCCCAAAGGCAACTATGCCGAACTATCCACCCGTGGCTTTGAACTCACGGTTCTCTGGAAAGACAGTTTCAAACTTGCGGGGAAACCTTTCGGATATAGTATCAAGGGGACTCTTGCAGACTATGTCTCCAGAATCGATAAGTTCAATAACGACCTGATGAAAATCGGCGGGTCCAACTCGCCGGAATACTATCCGGGTATGATTATTGGCGAGCGTTGGGGCTTTGTGTGTAATGGACTGTGGCAGAGTCAGGAAGATATCGATGCGGCCGAGGCCGCTGCCAAAGCCGCCGGCCAGCCTCATTACGATTCCTTGAACCAGATGGACCACAATTATAACCTCCATCCGGGAGACATCAAGATCGAGGATTTGAACGGTAACGGCTATATCGACAGGGGCGACCAGACGCTTGGCAATTCGGGAGACCGAAAGATTATCGCCCACGTGGAACCACGCTATATCTATAGTTTTACTTTCAGTGCCGATTGGAACAACTTCTATGCTTCGGTCTTCTTCCAGGGAATTGGGAAACGGGACTATATCACCGGCGGAGACAGCGGTCTCATCTGGGGCCAGTACAACCGTGGTTATAATCAGATACCTAAATGGCAACTGGGCAATTACTGGACGGAAGATAATCCTGATGCCTGGATGCCTCGCTATTCCTCCCGAATGAGTCCCTTCTACTCCATTCAGCGGCGTGCCAATACGCGTTACGTCCTGGATGCCTCTTATATCCGTCTCAAGAACATTCAGTTCGGCTACAACCTGCCCGAAAAGTGGACCAAGCCGCTTCATATTTCCCGCGCTAGCGTTTTCTTCTCCGGCGAGAACCTTTGGGACTGGTCGCCGATGTACAGGCATATCTGGGGTACGGTTGATGTGCTTGGTCTTGGCGAGGATCCGGAAAACAGTGCATCTGATGCCGGATCTGGCGGCAGTTATCCTATTTTGAGTTCATACAGCTTTGGTATCAATCTCACCTTCTAATCCGTGGCAGTTATGAAAAACAGACATATACTTATTCTCTTCTTTGCAGTGATGGCTGGCCTGGGCTTTGTTTCTTGTGACCTCACGGAAACGCAAAAGTCCACAGCAGATGCTGCGCTTGTATTCGGTTCCGAGACAGGCTTGAAGTCGTATTGCTATTCTTTTTACGGCTTGCTTCCTTCTGGGACCGATGCTCATCATCAGGATGACCAGATGGCAGAGTATGTGGCGAAAGCAAGCCTGAATCTTTATGAGACAGGGGGCCTTACTCCTGATTCTCAGAGTTCCTGGGGGTGGGAAGATATCAGGAATGTCAATTATTTCCTGGATCATAACAATTATCCTGGAGTCTCGCAGCAGGTCCGCGAAAACTATAACGGCATCGCCTGTTTCTTCCGTGCCTTGCTATATTTCAATAAACTGGTCAAGTACGGGAATGTGCCTTGGATAGGTCGCGTCCTGAATCCGGGGGATCCTGAACTGACTGGCCCCAGGGATAGCAGGGATGTAATCATAAGGCATATCATTGAAGATTGCGACTATGCTTTCGAGCATATTCAGGCCGACAATTCCAGTAGCAGCAATGCCAGCCTGGTGAATAGATGGTGCGCTCTGCTTCTGAAATCCAGGGTCTGTCTGTTTGAAGCATCCTGGAGGAAATACCATTCGGGATCCGCATTCGTCTTCGGCTGCGAAATGACGGCGGACGAGCTATTTAATCTGGCCGCGGATGCCGCCGGGACCATAATGCGCGACAGCCCCTTCTCCCTGCATACGTCAACAGCCTATCAGAACGGGAGAGGCTCTTATCGCGACCTTTTCTCCAGCGATTCCGTTCCCACGGACGAAGTGATGCTGGCCATCCAGAATGACGCCACCCTATCTGTGGGCTACGCCAATTATTATTACAATGTTCAGGCTACCTCCAAAGCGTCTCTTACCAGACCCTTTGTCAACACTTATTTGAATATAGATGGTTCTTATTATTCCGAGACCAAACCCGACGGTTCATACAAGACTTTCCTTGAAGAGACTACCGGAAGGGACCAGCGTCTGAACCAGACCATCCGTGGATATGATTACACCTGCAGGAATAGCAAGGGCCAGATGGTGCGTATGATTCCTGATCTTAATTATTCCCTTACAGGTTATCACATCACGAAATATACTGTGGACGATGTAGCCAGCAATGTGTACGGCGCCAACGGCAATGACATCCCTGTGATGCGATATGCGGAGGTTCTGTTGAATTATGCCGAGGCGAAAGCTGAATTGAATCAGTTGACCGACGCAGATTGGAAAAACACCATCGGGGCCCTCAGGAGACGTGCCGGCATCACCGGTGGAGCCCTTGACACAAAGCCTACAACTGTGGATAATTATCTGAAGACCAACTTCTATCCAGGAATCAACGATCCGGTTATCCTTGAAATCCGTCGTGAGCGCACTTGCGAACTGTGCCTTGAGGGCTTCCGCGAACTTGACCTGAAACGTTGGGCTTGTGGTGAACTGTGGAAGAACGCCGTCTGGACCGGTATTTTCATTCCGGCGCTGGATACTCCTCTGGATCTCAACGGTGATGGTGAGTTCGATGCTTATTTCACCAACATCACAACGCCCGCCGAGTATTCGAGCATTGCCGTTTCCATTTCTTCTCCTCTCCGTTACCTGTCAGTAGTGGGAGGAAAGATCTTGCAGGATGGCCTCACAGGACGCGCCTGGCAGGACAAGATGTACCTGCAGCCCATTGCGACCGTTGACATAACCTCAAATCCCAACTTGCTACCGAATAATCCTGAATACTAAAACTATATAGATATGAAGAAAAGCATTTTATTAATTTCAGGCATCGCCCTGATTGCATTTTCTCTCTGTGGCTGCCATAAGGAGCCCGAGACTCCGAAAATTGTTCTTTCTGCACCGGTTGTTACAGCAACTGTGGATGGGACCAGCGTCACCCTCAAATGGCAGGCAGTGACTAATGCAACATCCTACAAAGTGGAGTACAAAGAGAGTTCCACAGCGGATTACTCTGTTGCAGGGACACCTACTTACAGCCCCTACAATGTTACCGGCCTGGAGTATGGCCATTCTTATGATTTCCGGGTGAAAGCTCTTGCGAAAGATGTGGAGAGCGACTATTCGCAGGTCGTGAGTGTTTCGTTGGAGAGGAGTTTGACTCCACCAGTGATTTCCACTTCATTCGGTATTACCTTTATCGATGTCAAGTGGGAAGCCGTGGATAATGCAACTTCCTACAAGGTCGAGCATAAACCTTCTATGGAAACAGCCTGGATAACAGATTATACAGGTAATGGCGAGGATGCCGGATATGCCTTCAAGATTCCCGGGCTTTCCGGAGGCGTTACTTATGATGTCCGGGTTGCCGCCCTCGCTATCGGTTACACGACAAGTTATTCAGAGCTTTCCACTGTAACCACAACCGCCGAGCCCTCCACGATGATCAGCACCGGTGCTCAGCTGGCCACTTGGCTCAGCAGCGTCACCATCGACACCAGGGATGTGGCTGCACTGGCTAACGATATAGATATGACCGGTATCACTATTACCAGCGCTCCTTCATTCGGCGGCACGCTGGAAGGCCAGGGATTTGCAATAAAGAACCTCAAGTCTTCCGTTCCGTTGTTCCAGACCAACAATGGTGCTATCAACAACCTTGTAATTGATGAAAGTTGCGAATTTACAGTCCCCGAAGGGACCCAGATATTCGGAGCACTGGTCGCCTCCGACCAGAGAGGCACATATACCCTTGTAAAGAACAGGGCCAGCGTTACCTACAAGGCGACAAAGAACATCACCGACCAGTTGATTATCGGTGGTCTTATAGGTAAACTCGACGGAGGTCAGCTGAGCGAATGCTCCAACAGCGGTGCTGTCAAGATTGACGCTACTGGCTACAGCCACCTGGCAGTTGGCCTTGGCGGACTCATCGGTTATGCCGGGGTAATCAATGTCACTAATTGCACGAACCGTGGCCCCGTCACCCTGATTGCCGACTATGGCAAAGCCAACTCCACTCTGGAGGGCATTAGCAACGCAGGAATCAATGTGGGCGGTCTGTTCGGATGCGCCTATGACTATGGTACTGACAATGCCTCATATTTTGAGCAGTGCGTGAACGAGGCGGAGGGTGTTGTTACCGTAAGCTATACCAAATATGAGGCTTTGCCGGACGAGAATAAGAGCTGCTACGTAAGTGTGGGCGGCATTCTTGGCCGTGCACGGGGCAGTATGAAGAAGTGCAAGAACTTTGCTCCCATCAATGTGATGGGCACCAGCAGTGACCGTTCTGAAACAAAGCGCCGCAACTTCACCTTTGACATCGGCGGAATCGCCGGTGCGGGGCGCTGGGCATTGTGTTTTGAGAGCTGCTCCAATAGTGGCGCCATCAGCTTTGATACCGATGGAACGTATGACTCCAACGAAAGGCAGGTATCTGCTGTTGGAGGAATATGTGGTTGGGAAGATTATGCGGTGGACGAAATCGCTGAGGATGGCTCTGCCGATTTATATGCCTATTATTGCAAAAATCGGGGTGATATCACTGTAACCGGCCACGGCGTTACTGAGGTTGGCGGTATTTTCGGATTCGACGGCAAGCAGATTGGCAACGAAGTGATAGATTGTACCATCGACTATACCGGATCCAAGGGTTATGTGGGTGGCTTGGCCGGACAGTTGAGTGGTTCGCAGGATGCCTATGTGATCAAGCGCAGTTCCTGTTCCGCCACCATCAAGGCCGAAAGGTACCAGGGTGACGACCATGACTATTTTGCCGTGGGTGGCCTTGTTGGAGGATGGGCCGGCGCTCAGGGCTCCTGCCTGCTTGCCAGGGAGGATGTTCCCTGTTCATTCAGCGGTTCCGTTTCTTCTACTACGGCGGCTGCAAGCGTTGGTATTGTCATCGGTTTCCTGAAGGGCGACAACAAGCCAATCCGCTTCGGAGATTCCGACAATCCCATCCGGGTTTCCGGCCAGTTCGGTAATAAGGATCTTGCAATTACTCCCATTACTGCTGATATTCTGGCGGAACACGCAGTAGGGAAGAAACCAGCAGGTGACCAGTGGTCCATCAATGTCGTCTGTGCCCAATAGAATAATAATTTGTAAAACATTATACAATGAAACTCAATCATCTTTTTATTACCGGACTACTCCTATCCGTAGCCTTTGTGGCCTGTAATCAGAAAGAGGAGCTCCCCGAGCAGCCCGAGGAAGTGTTTCCTGTCGAGGAACCCGTCGAGGGCGAGTTCTCCTACATTTTCAAGGTGGCATCCGATCAGACGAAGACCACCTTTGCGGAAAACCACGTGGCGTGGGAAGATGGTGACAAGGTCGCTTCTTATGCCAGTTCTTCCAAAAACCAGTCCTCTGCCGTTTCGGTGTCGGGTGGTGATGTGACTATCAGTGTCAAGAGCACTGTTGCCCTTACTTCCGGGGATGTCGTGTATGCTTACTATCCTTATTCCAAGAGTAATAACGAGGCGGAAGCCTCCGCGATTACAATGGAGATTCCGGCCAGTCAGGTTTCCGGAAGCGCCGATGCAATGCCTATGGTGTCTCTACCTTTCACTCTGACAGGGGATGTCGCTGCAGATACCGATACAGAGGTGGGCACTCTTCAGTTTATGAATCTGGGATCTGTCATTAAATTGAACATTTACTCCAGTGATGCATCGTTCCAGGGAGAGACTATTGAGAGTGTAACTTTCAATGCAGGTGCAGCTTGCGCCGGCAGTTTTACTTACAACCTTACCACGGCAAGTGTCTCCTCTCCTGCAGACATCAGCGGTTATACTGAGGAGGAAGTTGTCTCGACAGGGCGCAGTACGGTAGGAACCAGCTCCGGAGATGCCGGTGTTTACTATCTTGTGGTAGCCCCGGGATCCTATAGCGGGAGTTTCATTATCCGCACTAACCGTGCCGATTACACTTATACTTCCGGCAAAACACGTGACTATGAGCGTGCTCACGTCAAGCCGCTCAATATCGACCTTTCAAGTGTTAACTGGGTGGCCAACACCAGCTACGACACAAACATAGATTCTCCTAGGGAATTTCTAGCATTCCTTGCCGGCACTTCTTCGGGGGATACTGCTGACTATACCATCACCGCCGACCTTAATATGGACGGCTATAGCCTGACAACCAGTGCCTCCGGCTTCGGCGGCACCTTGGACGGCGGCGACCACACAATCAGCAACCTCTCTGCCAGCATTCCGATGTTTATAGAAAATAGCGGTGCGATCAGCAATCTCGTTATCGATGAGACTTGTGAATTCACGGTTCCTGTGGGTGACAAGATTTTCGGTACTTTGGTTAAGAAGGACCAGGGCGGCACATACGACTCTGTCCGTAACAAGGCGAATGTCACCTGTACAATAACGGCGGATATGACCTCCTATATTATCATAGGCGGACTTGTCGGTACTGCATACGGCGCAACCTTTACCAGTTGTACCAATAGCGGTCACATTAAAATTGATGCTACCGGCTATAAACAAAGGGCAACCGGTCTTGGCGGACTTGTCGGCTACGCGGAGTCATCCACCTTTGCTTCCTGCGTCAACCGGGGTCCTGTTACGTCACTTGCGGATTATGGAGATCCAAATACTAAATTTGACTCCGACGTTATCAGCAGTAATCCCAATGTTGGTATTAACGTGGGTGGTATTCTCGGCTGCGGAATGGACTTTTCTACGGATTCTTATTGCACCTTTACTTCCTGCCATAATGAATCTGCCGGTATTATTACCCTTACTTATACACAATATCAAAAACTGAGTTCTGTTTCTGCAAGCCGTCAGGTCTGTGTCGGTGGCATCTTAGGCCGTGCTCGTGGCAATATGCACACTTGTAAGAATTACGCGCCCATCAATGTCACTGCACATGGCGACCCGGTAAACGATTATTGGAAGCGCCAGAACTGCGTTTTCAATGTTGGCGGCATTGCCGGAGCCGGACGTTACGCTTTGAGTTTTGATTCCTGCACCAATGAAGGAGATATTACCTTCGCTTATGACGGCTCTTATGATTCCCAGCCCAGGGATCAATCCGCTGTCGGCGGAATTTGTGGATGGGAAGATTATGACGGGAGTGAAGTCCTGTCGGGTTGTGCAGACATTTATGCCAAACTTTGTAAGATGAAAGGCAATATTACGGTAAGCGGAGAGGGCTCTTCGGCTGTAGGCGGCATCTTCGGTATCAACGGCCAGCAAAGAGGCAATACAGTCGAAAGTACAATCAGTTATACCGGGCGTAACGGTGACGTAGGTGGTTTGGCCGGTTGCGTCACTTCTGCCGGAAGTCAGATTAGACAGTGTTCGTTTACCGGCTCCATTGTGGCAACAAGAGTCATACATAGTGAGGGCGACGAGAAATACTTTGCCATAGGCGGCCTTATGGGCTGGTATAGCGGAGGCGCCGGTAACACTTTGATAGCGGTGGACGACGTGCCGTGTACTTTTACCGGTTCAGTAAACTGCACCAACAAGGCGACAAGCGTGGGCCTTATTGTCGGTTGGGCATCAGGGAGCAGCGCAATCAATTTTGGCGGCAGTGACAATCCCATCCAGGCTAGCGGGACCTTTGCCAGAGCTGGCCTTTCCGAAATTACAATTAATTCCGGTAATGTGGAAACTTATGCCATAGGGAATAAGGAGAATGCAAGTGCCACTATTTATGTCTCCAGCGAGACTCCAGTTCCTGCCAACCTTACCCTGATGAGCTTCAACATCCGTGAAGGCAGCAACTGGAGCAGCCGCAAGAGCCCCATCGTGTCCATGATTAACGGTGAAAGCCCGGACATCATCGGCCTGCAGGAAGTTAAGGACCTGGACATGTGGGACCATATGACGGAGGCTCATCCCTGGGATTATCTCAGGGATAACCTCACCGCCTATACCGGCTATCGCTACAGCGACAAGACCAACGCCATTCTCTACAAGACCAGCACAGTGGAAATGAGCGACTTCGGCCACTTCTGGCTTCGCGACAGCTATTCCTCTGAAGGAACCAGCTGGGACGGCTATGAAAGGACGGTCCTCTATGCCACCGTCAGGGAGAAGGCGTCCGGCAGAAATTTCTTCTACATCAATACCCATTTCCCCATGAACAACACGGATGGGGGATGGGCCAAGTGTACTGCACTTCTGGAAAGCCGTATAGCTGCTCTCAATACCAACAACTATCCGGTAATCTTGATGGGCGACTTCAACTGTGTATATGGAAACGCCTGCTGGGATAGCATCAAAACCTGGATGTACAACACCCGTTATGCCCCGGGAGTGTCTGTAATCAGCCCCGAGAACAAGGACCTTTACACCTACAATGCATTCGGCGACAGCAGCAAAGACCGCAACAAGGTGGACCACATCTGGGTGAGCAAGTCAATAACGGTTGATTCTTATGTTACCCTTACCACTGCCGTTCATGATTACGGCGGATATACAACCAATGGAGAGAAGTTCCTTTCCGACCATTATCCAATCATTGCCCATATTTCCTAGCCTGAGTGTGTTATGAGAACAAAGAATAGATATCTCGAACCTGAGTGTCGTCTTATAGACTTGAAACCAGGCAGTATCATCTGCGGTTCTTTGGACCCAGACTTCGATGCAATAGATGCAACGGAAGTTTTCACTATTGATGATGTAGAACTTATTTAATTCGCTTATATGAGAAAAGAATATAAAACTCCCGTTATCAGTGTTGTTTCTTTTGCTCATTACGGTGTCATCTGCGGCTCCTTCGACCAGAATAATCTGACAGAAATACTGTTAACTGAAGACGTAGAAACTATCTGATGCTTAAACCTTTACTGGTTTTAATCGAGATCGCCTCATCCCTGGTTCTTGGCCAGGGATGGGTGCCCTATCCTTCATACTCCGACAGGCAGGGGTGGAACGACTTCTTTGGGGAGTACCGGACCATCCTCGTAAATCAGGGCGAGCAGGCCCTTACTTACCATTGGCAGGACTTGTCGGATGACGACTATCTTGCCTATGACCTCACCGGAGACCGTGATGTTATGGAGGATAAGCTCCTTGGGAATGCCGAAGCCCTGGGTCAGATGCTTGTGGCAGAGCTGGCGGAAGGGCAGGGGCGGTTCCTTGGAGGTATTTCCAGTGGGGTAGAGTGGTTCTGCAACCAGGCTTCCTGGGAGGTGTCAGCCCATTTGGCCAAGTATCAGAAATCCAGGAGTCCAATCCCGGACCCCGATGACCAGATATTCGGTCTTTATCAGGGGAATATGTCCCAGATGCTATCGTGGGCCTATTATTATTTCCACGATTATCTGGATCCGGCTCTTGCCGCAAGGCTCAGGAGCGAATTGCAGAAAAAGGCGCTGGATCCTTATCTTCAGAGGGACGATTACTGGTGGTGGGGTTTCGACACAAGTTTGGGAAAGAAACTCAACAACTGGGATCCCTGGTGCAACCAGAATGCTCTGCTCTGTTTTATGCTTTTGGAAAACGACAGGGACATCTTGGCCAAGGCCGTGGATAAATCAATGCGCTCGGTGCGTCTGTGGCTGGAGTCGTTGCCTGCCGACGGCGCATGCGATGAAGGAACCACCTATTGGTACAAGTCCGTCGGACATCTTCTGGACTATTTGGAGAACCTTGAGCGCATTACCGGAGGGGCTGTGTCTCTCTGGGATGAACCCTTAATCCAGCGACTCGGCGAATTCATAGTCAATGCCGACATCGGCGACTGCTGGCAGGTGAATTTTGCTGACGGCAAACCTTCTCGTCGGCCGATTTCGTATCTGATATACCGCTATGGTCGTGCATCCGGGGACAAATTGATGATGGATTTTGCGGTGAATGCCTGTCATCGTTATGGAACTAATCCGGAGGGAGTGAGCTGGTACCTGTTCTATCAGGGGCTTGAGGCCGTGAAGGCGGCTCGTGAAATGAAGGCACAGACTTCTCCACGGGTCCAGCCGAATCCTTTTGTGTACTATTCCGATGCCGAAGTCTGCTTCCTTCGCCGGGGGGAGGCGTTCCTCGCCGCCAAGGGCGGAAACAACTACGAGCGCCACAACCATAATGACGTTGGTTCCTGCATCTACTTTTATGACTCTAAACCCGTGCTGGTGGATGCCGGTGTCGGAACTTATACCCGGGACACTTTCGGCGAGAAAAGATACGGCAACTGGTTCGTGCAGAGCGGATGGCATAATCTTCCCGTCATCAATGGCTGTGAGGAGCCCTTCGGCGGGGAGTACAAGGCCTCTGGCAGCCATGCAAGCAGGTTGTTGAGGCGTTTTTCGACCGACATTGCCGGGGCTTATCCCGATTCCGCTGCGGTGGAATCCTGGAAGATGAATTACCGTCTTTCCCGCAAGGGCGGCCTGAAAATCACTCATAGGTTTTCGTTGAAGGAAACGCTTGTGCCCAATGTACTGCATTTCCTCGTGGCCGACAAGCCGGAAATCATTGTCAACGGCACCATCGCCCTGCCGGGAGGTATGCAGATGAAATATGACCCGGACCTGTTTACTGCAAGCATAGAGGAGAAAAATCTTGTCGGGCTGGGGTTCAGCTCGCGCTGGGGAGATGCCCTGTACCGTATAAGCCTGACGGCCAGAAGTCAGGATAAGCGAGGTCGCTATGTTATCAAGATAGATGCCTCGAAGAAAGAGACCATCCCGGAGATTGCCGAAAGGGTGAGCGGCCTGGCGAAGGCGCAGTATCAGCTTCTGGACGAACGCCTCGCTCCCGACATGACGCCGCGTGGCATCTATCCCGACGGCAGTCCGAAGGATTGCAGCGTGGGTTCCT
>JAEENZ010000255.1 GCA_016283985.1 Bacteroidales bacterium
GTCCGAAGGGTGTTCCACGTTCATGAAGTGCTGGAAGCTGTTGTGTATGGCCTGGGTATGGTGCTGTATCTGCTTGTCGGTCAGATATCTGGGTGTGCCGAGGGTATTCGCGTTCAGGATGGTGCGGGCGCAGAGCTCGAGAGTCTCAAAGCGCTGGTAGGCATCCGCGATGTCTTCTCCCATCAGAACCACGCCGTGGTTCTCCATAATAACTGCCTTGTAATCAGGGTTTTTGGCGAACTCGCCGGCAATCTTCTCTCCCAGCAGCTCGCTGCCGGGGAGGGCGTATGGAGCGAATCCCACCGGCCCGCAGACTCCGAGGGCCTGGGGCAGGATGGAGGTGTCCGGCACCTGATGGGTGATGCTGAAGGTCACCAGCCCCGGAGGATGGGCGTGGATGACGCTGTGAAGCCCCGGGCGCATCTTGTAGAGAGCCCTGTGGAAGGGATACTCCGATGATGGCTTGTGCGGGCCGATGATCGTTCCGTCCGCCTTCACACACATTATATCCTTGGGGGTGAGGCTGCCCTTGTCGATGCCGGCAGGGGTGATCCATATGTCTCCGTTGTCGTCCAGGATGGACAGGTTGCCGCCGGAGGTGGTAGTCATCCCGCTTCTGTAGATCATTCCGATGATCAGGGTGATCTGCTCGGCGGGATGCATCAATGCTACATCAAGTTGCTTCATAGTTTGTCTGCGTTCGCCAACAGGTATTTCTCTGCCTCCACGCACCAGAGCCCATTGTGGGCCTTGCAGATGCGATCGAGCTCGTCGAAGACGGGTTTGCCCACCTTGCCGAAGTCGGCGATGGCGGTGAGAGGCATGTCTATATGCGTGTAAATCAGCTTCTTGCCTCCGGGGATGGAGGTGAGGTTGAGGGTGGTGTCGATGACCGCGTTCAGGCCGCCGATGTGGGTAACGAGGCCTGCAGGATCCATGCCCTTGCCCATCATGGCGAGGGCTTCCTTCATGTCTTCGGTGTTGCCGCCGCTGGTGCCTACCACGTGGGTGGAGGCGTAGTGGACGTTATAGAAGTTGAAGGGTGCCTTGAAGGGTGCCTTCGAAGGACCGGAGAAAAAGTTCAGGCATCCGTCGAATGCGAGGATGTCGTCGGCCTGCTCCACTACCGCGGGCACGGGGGCCATCACCACGACCTCGTCGTAGCCTTCGCCTCCGGAGATTTCCCTGAGGGTGGCCACGGGATCTTCCACCGCACCGGTGTTCACATATTTGAGCTCGATGCCGCGGGATTTAGCGAATTCGGCGGTGTAGAGGCTCGCAGCACGGTCCAGACGGGTCTGGTCGATATCGGTGACAACGAAAAGCGATGGCTTGCGGTCTTCGCGGTGCAGCACGTAGTTGATGCAGGCGAGGCCCATCGGCCCTACTCCGGCGAGGAGAGCGAGTTTGCCGCCGTCCTTTATCTCCATCTGATGCTCATAGGAGCCCGGAGTGGTGTGATAGCAGGCGTGCATGGCGCCGATCACGCAGGAAAGAGGTTCGCTGAGGGATGCGGGGTAGAACGCCTCGCCGCTGTAGGGGAGGAGGCATCCTTTTTCCATCACCTCGTTGGGGATGACGATGTAGGTGGCGTCACCGCCGATATACTGGTAGGAATAGCCGGGAGCGCTGAGGACGCCGATCGGGCCGCCCTCGTAGAACAGGGCGGGCTGGATGGAGAACTTGTCCCCGGCCTTGAACTGGCCCTGCCATTTCTTGCCGACTTCCACTATCTCGCCGGCGAATTCATGACCGACTATGGTCGGTTTCTCCGCAATGTTGCGGGGCACCCTCTTGTGGGTATCCGCCTGATGCGCCGCCTTGTATGTCGACATGCAGATGCTGTCGCTCACCACCTTGGCGAGAATCTCGTTTTCCTTGATTGCCGGGAGTTCGAACTCCTCGAGTCTCAAATCGTCTTTTCCGTGAAGACGTACTGCTTTTGTTTTCATATATCTTTTTTTTTAGTATCAAAGAGGCTAGTTGAGCATGACCTGACCTCCGGTAACCGGGATTGCCTGTCCCGTTTCTCCTGTCTGATCCATGGCATAGAGGATGGCCTTCGTGACATCCACGGGATTGCATCCCTTGTGCATGGGAACCTTGCTCAGATAATATTCCTTAACATCCGCCACCGTCTTTGCGCCCGGCACCTTGCCGGCCTTGAGGTACTGGATGTAGAGGCCCTTTTCGGGATCGCTCCACAGAGGTCCGTCCAGATAGTTGCCGGGGCAGATGCTGTTCACCTTGATGCGGTAGGGGGCCAGTTCGAGGGCGAAGGACTGGGTGAGTCCGATGCCGCCGAACTTGCTTCCCGCGTATGCGAAATTGGCCTTGCTGCCCTCCAGGCCGCTCTTGCTGTTCACCTGGATGATATCCGCGAAATACTCCGGATCCACCGCGGTCTGAAGCTTCATCACGTGCTGGGCGACCTTGGCGCAGTAGAAATATGCGCTGTAATTGATCTTGGTGACGAACTCCATGTTCTCGGGAGTCATCGCCTCGAGGTCGCCTGCGCGCACCACGCCCGCGTTGCTCACGAATGCGTCGAGAGCGCCGAAATTGGCGATGGTGACTGCGATGAGGTTGTTCAGGCTGTCCATGTCGGCAACGTTAGTCTTCACGAAGATGACGCGGTTGTTCTTGCAGATTGCATTGAATGATGCCGCGGTTGCCTCGCCGGTGACTTCGTTGAGGTCTGCCACCACTATGTTGGCGCCCTCTTTCACGAGTTCGCGGGCAATGCCCTCGCCGAAGCCCTGGGCTGCACCGGTTACGATGATGGTCTTGCCTTCTGCACGGCCTGCGGATGCTCCTGCGGCCACCTTGCGACGGTAGTTCTCCACTTCCCAGTTGTCGATGAAATCGATCCATTTGGGCTCCATCGGATGCTCTCCGCCGAATGCCTGAGCACCTGCGGCCACTTTCATGGCATCGAGGAACACCTCGGTGATTATGCCGGCGTTCTTGGCGTTGTCGCCGACCGCCACCAGGCCTATGCCCTTGATGAGGATAACCTTGGGAGTGTGACCGTATTTGGCGACATAGTCTTCTATGGCCTTTTCCGCCTTTGCGATATCGGCATCTTCAAGCCAGATATAGTGGCTCTTGCAATACACTATGATGTCCGGCGTGAACGGTGCCGCCACCTTCTTGAAAGCCTCCGCACTCTCGGTGAACTGCTTCGTCAGTTCGTTGCAGGTCACCTTCAGCGTCTTCAGTCCGCGTCCGCCCCGGCTCAGTATCTGCCGGATTGCCGGAATGGTCTCTACCATGACATTTCCAGGTGCGCTGTCGGCAGGTTGTCCCTCTGAAACCGCTGCCACCCTCGGCATGCTAAGAGGGGGGACCGCGTCAGCGGTGGGGTCGAGCGAATGCGAGACGGTTGAAGAGGGACAACCTGCCGCAGCGCCCAACAAATTAATGATACTGTCATATATGGCGTCGATTTCGGTGACTGAGTCGGCGCCGACGAAGATGCCATGATTCTGCAGGAAGATGACATGCGGTTCAGCGCCACGGGATGCCTTGTATGCCTCGATCTCGTCATAGACCTTCTTGAAAAGAGTATATCCGGGATCGCAATAGGGGATGTACAGAGCATCGGGGAACAGTTCCTTGCACTTGGCCTCGGCCTGCACCGAACACATGAGGGCGTTCACCAGGGTGGGATGAAGATGCACCACGAAAGCGAAGCCAATGGCATTGTGCATGGAAGTCTCCACCGAAGGGCGGCGGTCCTTGGTTATGCATGCCGCGGCCAGGTCTTCCTTCACCTGGGCCTCGCGCTCGGCAGTGTCGGCACTGTATGCCTTGGTGCCCATCGAATTCAGCTTGGCGCGGTCCAGAACGGCAAATCCGTCTTCGCCAATGGTGGCGAGGGCGTGGCCGCTGGCCTTTACCCACAGTTTGTCAGCGGTCTTGAACGAAGTGTTGCCGCCACCGGCAATCACGAACCTGGAATCCGACCCGTACCTGCGGGATACCTCAATCAGTTGTTCAATTTCTTTCATATTCTCTCATCTGGTGGGGAAGGTGGAATTTTAAGCCCGGGACCTTCCCCAGTAAAAATGCATTTCAATAACCTCTATGCCAATATTGACGGGGAAGGTCTGACCCCTAAAATGCCACCTTCCCCAAAATCTCAGTATTCCCCTCGTCCTGAAGGGCGGAAAGAGATGCTTTTCGCTCGCGGAAGGCTTTGCCGTCTTCGGCGAAAAGCTTCTGGTGGGCTGCCACTGCACATGCACCGCGATAGTTAATGGCCTTCAGTTTGTTGCTGAGGTCCGCGGCATCGCGGGTGCGGAGCTTAACCGGCTCCATGGCGGGAGTGTTGTGCTCGGAACCGAAAGTGACGACGAAACCCTCATCTTCCAGATATCCGGCATAGCTCTCCAGCACCGCGGTGGTATTGCGGGTGGTAATGAATTCCACGGACTTGAATCCGCGCTTCTTGAGCGTATCCGCCGCCTTCTGCAGGTCCCCCTCGAAATCCGTGAAGTTACCCTTGGCATCATCTGCCAGGAACGGATAGGTAGGGATACCTCCGGCCGCCTCGATTATGTGCTGCACGGTTTCCATGGGAAGGAACGCCTTGGGATCCTCGGGCACGAAGGCCGCGCCGCCGGCTTTCAGCAACTTGGAACGCAGGTCGTTCTCGATCTTGGCAGGAGCGGCTGTCATGTCGACCAGGGCTGAAAGATCGCTCGACTGCGCCCGGGATAATAGGGCCATGCGAAGCGCCTTGGCAAGATGCCTCTCGCGTATGGACCCGCGCGTAAGCTTCTCCCGTATCTCGTTGAAATCCAGCTGGATACCCAATCCTTCCGATGCAAGCCACTCGTTCAGCTTGGCACACATCCTTTCCACCTGGGCATTGGATTCGGCGCGGACCGCCTGAAGCTGCCGCAGGGGCTCGCCGCTCAGGATGACCGGATAGGCCAGACCCTTGCCGCTGATGTAGGTGCGCCCCGGATTATTGGGGTCGTTCACCCTCAGGCCAGCGGCCTGGTCCTCGGAGTTCAGGGAGATGAACTCGATGCCGAAGAGAGGGAAGAGGCCGCGCTCGGCGCAGCCTTCCTTCCAGTCTTTGTATCCGTCGGTGGAATAGAAATCGTTGATACCCACGACTCCGACACCTTCGGTGGCGGCCATGTCGAGAGCCTGCTTTACGTCGGTGAAGGCGCTGAAGGAATAGGGGGTATGCAGATGGGCGTTTACATCTATCATATTACACACCTTTCTTTGCACGCAGGATCTGCTGTGCGTTGGTAAAGTTTCCGGTGGGAACGTAACCCGGCAGCGGAACCATCTTTTCGTTGATCACGTCCAGGAACCACTCAGGCTGAGGGAAGAATGCTTCCTCGAGCTCGTGGCAAGGGGTGATCCAGTTGCGGGAACCGAGCACCACGGGAGCTGCGTCGAGGTAGTCGAAGCAGAGGTCCGCGATGTTGGCGGCAAGGTCGTTAAGGAAGGATCCGCGCGCGGAAGCGTCTCCCGCAATGATGATGCGGCCAGTCTTCTTCACGCTCTCAATAACCTTTTCGTAGTTGAACGGCACCAGGGTGCGGGCGTCGATGACTTCCGCCTCGAGGCCGTACTTCTCTTTCAGCATGTCGGCCGCCTTGAGGGCGCGGTAGAGGGTTGCGCCGATGGTGAGGAAGGTGACATCCTTTCCTGCGCGCTTGACATCCGGCTCGCCGAGAGGAATCTCGTAGTATCCTTCAGGCACGCCGCCCTCGTGGAACTGCTCGCCTATGCCGTAGAGGCGCTGGCTCTCGAAGAAGATGACGGGGTCGGTGCCCTGCAGGGCGCTGTTCATGAGGCCCTTGGCATCGTAGGGGGTGACGGGGAAGACAACCTTCAGGCCCGGGATGTGGGTGCAGAGGGATGTCCAGTCCTGGGAGTGCTGGGCGCCGTACTTGCTGCCGACGGACACGCGCACCACGACGGGCATCTTGAGGATGTTGCCGCTCATGGCCTGCCACTTCGGGAGCTGGTTGAAGATCTCGTCACCGCAGCAGCCGAGGAAGTCGCAGTACATGATCTCGGGGATCACGCGGCCACCGCACATGGCATAACCGATGGCTGTGCCGATGATGGCTGCTTCTGCGATAGGGCTGTTGAACAGACGGTGGTATGGGAGTGCCTCAGTGAGGCCGCGGTAGACTGCGAACGCGCCGCCCCACTCACGGTTCTCCTCGCCATATGCGACGAGGCTGGAATCCTTGTAAAAACGGTCCACGATGGCCTCGAACACGCCGTCGCGGAAGTTGTAGCTCTTCATGCTGCTGACGGGTTTGCCGTCTTTGTCGAGCCAGAAGCGCTCCTTGCCGGCTATCTGTTTCACGCGGGGATTCTCCTCAAGGGGCATCAGCACCTCGGGCTTTGCATCGCCGAAGGAATCCACGCTGCCATTGGAATACATCATGTCGCCGAGGAGTTCGTTGTCCTTCACAAGGTCCATGCGGGGGGAGATCTCAGGGTCGATGGCGAGCTTGTACATCTCGAAGATGGTCTCCTTCATCTTGGCCTGGATGGCGTCCAGATCCTTCTGGGTGGCCACGCCGGCCTCGATGAGGCGCTTGCCGTAGGCCACGATGCAGTCTTCCGCCTCCCATGCGGCGATTTCCTCTTTGGTGCGGTAGGAACTCTGGTCCGAAGGGGAGTGGCCACTGTAGCGGTAGGTCACCACGTCGAGCAGGGCCGGGCCTTCTTTCTTCTCGAGAAGGGCCTTCTTGCGGCGGAATGCGTCGATGACCGCGAGGGGATCATATCCGTTCACGCGCTCGGCGTGCCAGGCTTCGGGGTTGAATCCTGCACCCAGACGTGCGGGGAAGGTGTATCCCATGGTCTCGCCCTTGGTCTGGCCGCCCATGGCGTACTGGTTGTCCATAACGTTGATGAGCACCGGCAGGCCGCCCTTCATGTCGCCCTCCCAGAGGGTGTGGAACTGGTCCATGGATGCGAAGGTCATGCCCTCGAGGACCGGGCCGCGGGCCATTGCGCCGTCGCCGAGGTTGGCGACCACGATGCCCTTCTTGCGGTTGACCTTCTTATAGAGAGCTGCACCCACGGCGATGGATCCGCTGCCGCCCACGATGGCGTTGTTGGGATAGATGCCGAAGGGGGTGAAGAAGGTGTGCATGCTTCCGCCCAGGCCCTTGTTGAAGCCGGTAGTGCGGGCGAAGATCTCGGCGATGGCGCCGTAGATGAGGAAGCGCACTCCGAGTTCCTTGGTGCTGCCCTTGAATCCTTTCTTGGCCACGTTTACGGTGGCGCCGCCCCAGAACTCGTTCATTATCTTCTCGAGTTCCTTCTCGGGGAGGATCTCGATGCTGCGCAGGCCCTTGGCGAGGATTTCGCCGTGGCTGCGGTGGCTGCCGAAGATGAAGTCGTCGGTGGTAAGATTGTAGGCCATACCTACGGCCGCTGCCTCCTGACCTGCGGAAAGGTGGGCGGGGCCGGGGTTGTTGTACTCCACTCCATTGTATCCGCCGGTGGTCTTGACCAGGTTGAGCATGGTCTCGAACTCGCGGATGGTGAACATGTCGCGGTAGATGCGGAGGAGGTCCTCCTTAGTGAAGTTGCCCTCTTTAAGTTCGTCCTTTACAGTCTTCTTGTACTGCATCACGGGGATTTCGGGGAACTTGATCTCGTGCTCTTTCGGGCGGAGGGTGATCTCGGGATCGATATAAAGTGATTTAGGCATGGCGGTTATCTAATTGAAAATGCGGTTTCTTTGATGATTTCAGATACGGTAGGATGGGGGAAAACCACCTCTTTGAGCTGCTCGAGGGTCATCTCCTGCTCGATTGCGATGCATGCTGCATTGATGATCTCGGAGCAGGGGTTGCCCAGCATGTGGACTCCCAGAACCTCGTGGTACTTCGCGCCCACTATGATCTTGCAGATGCCCTCGCCGCGCTCGTTCTCGGCTACAAAGCGACCGGAATAGGCCATGGGGAGCTTGACGACCTTGTAGTCTATGCCCTGCTTCTTGGCTTCCTCCTCGGTGATGCCTGCGCCTGCGACCTCAGGGTTGGTGTAGACAACGCCGGGGATGGCGTTGTAGCGCATATGGTCTTTCTTGCCGAGTATATTGTTCACGGCAACCTCGCCTTCGCGGGAAGCAGTGTGTGCGAGCATCGAGAATCCGGTCACGTCGCCCGCGGCGTAGACGCCAGGAACGTTCGTGCGCATGTGCTCGTCCACCTTGATGCCGTAAGGACGGCCTGCGGGGTTGAGGGCGAGCTCCACGCCGAGATTCTCGAGACCGAAGCCCTGGAGATTGGCCCTGCGGCCGACGGAAACGAGGATCTTGTCCCCGCTGACGCGCTGTACCTTGCCTTCGGGATCTTCATACACGACCGTGTTGCCTTCGATTCCGGTGACCTTGCACTTGAGGCAGAAGACGATGCCGCGCTTTTCGTACTGCTTCTGGAGCATGGAACTGATTTCGTCGTCCAGGGGGCCGAGGATCTTGGGAAGCATCTCCACCACGGTGACCTTGGTGCCGAGGGTGCTGTAGAATGCGGCGAATTCCATTCCGATTACGCCGCCGCCGATGACTACCAGCTCCTTGGGCTGCTGCTCGAGAGCGAGGATCTCGCGGTTGGTGACGATCACGTCGCCCGCTTCCTTCAGGCCCGGGAACGGAGGAACCGCCGCTTCGGAACCTGTGCAGATGAGCAGGTTCTTGGCGGTGTAGGATTCCTCTCCGGCCTTCAGGGTGATGCCTTCCTTGCCTCGCCCTTCTATGAAGGCTTCCTGCTCGACCACGGTCACCTTGTAGGCCTTCATGGCGGCCTTCACGCCTGCGACGAGTTTCTTGACGACCTTGTTCTTGCGGGCCACGATCTCCTCATACTTGAAGGTGGGATTCTCGGTGTAAACCCCGTAGTGGTCGCCGTCTTTTGCATAATTGTAAACCTTTGCGCTGTAGAGCAGGGTCTTGGTGGGGATGCATCCTTCGTTGAGGCACACTCCGCCGAGGCTCTTGCGCTCGAACAGTACTACATTCAGACCTTCGGCTCCAGCCCTTTCCGCGGCAACGTATCCGCCCGGGCCTCCGCCGATAATCGCTAAATCAAAAATCTGTTCCATTATAATAGTTTTGTTTTTAGAATTCAACTTCCAGCGTCTCTATCTGAGTCGCGACTTCTTTCAGGAACTTCGTGGCCTCGCCGCCGTCGATTGCACGGTGGTCGTAGGTGAGGCTCAGGCCGAGGTACGGCACGAACTCATACTGCCCTTCGGCATTCAGTTTCGGGCGGGGGACCAGGGTGCCTACGCCAAGGATGGCGCTCTGCGGCACGTTGATGATGGGGGTGAACCATTCAACCCCATATCCTCCCAGGTTGGAAACCGTGAAGCTGCCGGCCTCTGCCGCGAGCAGGTCGGGATTGAACGAGCCCTTCTTGCAGGCGTCGGCGGCTTTCTTGAGTTCCTTGCTGAGGGAGATTATGTCGAGGGTGTCAGCGCCCTTGATGACGGGAACCATCAGGCCGCGCTCCGTATCGACGGCGCAACCAAGGTTGACGGCCTTGAAGAGACGCATGGCATCCCCGAGGCAGTGGGAATTGACGTTCGGGAACTTCTGCAGGGCCTTGACTACCGCGAAGCAGACGAAATCGTTGATGGTGATGTTGGCGTCGATCTTGCCTTCTTCGAGGGCTTTCTTGGCCTTCTTGCGGAGGGCCTGGATCTTGCGGGCGTCCGCTCCGAGCATGTGGGTGAGCTGTGCGGAGTTCTGCAGGGAATTGTACATGCTCTTTGCGATAAGCTTGCGCATGTTGCTCATCTTCACGGTCTCGAATTCGGTTCCTTCGCCGGGGATGTCGGTGTGGTTGGGTTTCCAGGTCTTGAGGTCTCCGCCCTTGACGGTGCCCGCGAGGCCGCTGCCTTCTCCGGCAACCATTCCGCCTTCAGCCATCTTCGCCTTTGCAAGGCCTGTGAGGGGCACTGCGGCTGCGATTACGTCGCGCTCGATGATGCGTCCACCGGGGCCGCTTCCCGCCACCGCGTCAAGGTTGACGCCCTTTTCTTCCGCTGCTCTTCTTGCCCTAGGAGATGCTGGGGCGGGTTCATTGCGACCCTCAGGGCGCACGGCGGAGGCCGGGACGGAGCCGTCAGGCGATGTCGGTAGGCCGGGAGCCGCGGGGGTGTTTGAGGGGGCAGCGCCCCCTGTGGAGAGAGGGAGGGGCCCAGCTTGGCTGGGAGGGGCCACGGAGTGGTCGGCTTGAGAAGCGGATACCGCACCCGCGGCGTTGGGAGCAAATTCGGCGAAGGACTCGCCGGGCTGCCCGATCACCATAACATTGGAAAGGACGGGAATCTCGTCGCCGTCCTTGTAAAAAATGGCGAGGACAGTGCCCTCTACCTGGGATTCTTCTTCGAAGGTGGCTTTGTCGGTTTCGTACCCGAAGAGGATATCACCTACTTTAACGGAATCACCGACCTTTTTCTTGAATTCGGAGACTATGCAGCTCTCCACGGACTGGCCCTGTTTGGGCATTATCACGACTTGTGCCATTATTTGGTTTTAGTAAATACTCTTTTAGACAACAAATTTACTTAGAATCCTGATGAACTGCAAATTTTGACCAGGTATAGAAGTTTGATTTTTGGCAATTGGATTGTGAATTTTGAGAATTTGCTAAATTTGTGGAAACAATTCAGGCGATGAGCAATAAAGTTGTCATTTTTTCCGCCCCTTCCGGTTCGGGCAAAAGTACCATCGTACAGCATATCCTGGGGCTTCATCCCGAGATGGAATTCTCTGTTTCCGCAACGTCCAGGGCGCCCCGCGGCACCGAGAGGGACGGCGTGGAATATTACTTCCTTACTGCAGAGGAATTCCGCCGCAGGATAGAGGCCGACGCATTCGTCGAATTTGAGCAGGTCTATACCGATCGTTACTATGGAACTTTGAAAAGTGAGGTGGAGCGTATCTGGTCCGAGGGGCACGTGATCATCTTCGACGTGGACGTAAAAGGTGGCGTGAACCTGAAGAAGTATTTCGGCGATGCCGCGCTTTCGGTGTTCATCAAAGCTCCTTCAGTGGAGGTGCTGAGGCAGCGGCTTCTCGCCCGCAAAACCGATTCGCTCGAGGCGATCGAAGAGCGTGTAGCGAAGGCTGAGGAAGAGATGACATACGAAGATAAGTTCGA
>JAEENZ010000256.1 GCA_016283985.1 Bacteroidales bacterium
TGCGGATGAGCGTCTGCTCGCCCAGCCAGAACAGCACGCCCAGCAGGATGATCCAGACGATATTCGCCTGGCCGCACCAGGTCCAGAACTTGTCCTTTTTATCCAGCGCGCGCACGAGCAGTAGCACCAGGCAGAGCAGCCACAGCAGCTGGATGAACCAGAGCGGGCCGATGCCGCTGATGGCCATTACGATCCACTTGACGACGCCCGGCATCCCGTCGAATACGCCTTCGCGCGCGGCCACGACGGTGTTGAAGTAGCCCACCATCCAGTGGAACACGAACAGGCCGATGGTGCCGGGAACCAGCAGTTTGCGCGTGCGGGCCTTGAACCATTCCCGGGCGCTTTTCTTCTCCAGCGCATAGCGGGCGCCGATGCCCGCCAGCAGGAACAGCAAAGGCATGAACCAGGGGTACAGAACGTACATCACGATGTCCTGATATTGAGGATGTTGCGGATACTCTCCAAAACCCCCTATGCCGCCGAAGACCCCCTTGTTGTTGTAGAAATAGATGACGTGGTAGAACAGCACCAGGAGCACCGTCACCCAGCGCAGGTTGTCGATCCAGTGCTTTCTCATCGGGTAAGGCCCTCCATCGCCTGGTCTATGATGTTCTGGAAAAACTCCGTCTTCAACAGGGCGATGCCCTTCTGGTCTCCCAGCATCATCAGGGAGTCGCCCGGCTTGATGTCGTAGATCTTGCGCGCGTCGCGGGGGATCACGATCTGTCCCTTGTCGCCGACCTTCACCACGCCGAAGATGTATTTGCCGTCTTTTTCTTGCATTTGTAGGAAAGGTTAGAAATTTCCCACAAATTTAACCTTTTTTCTCTTAAAAAAGAGTACCTTCGCGAAAACTGTTTTTCGTATGGAAGTCATTCAGAGTTTCACCATCGACCACACCCGCCTGAAGCCGGGCATCTATGTCTCCCGCGTGGACAAGGGTTTCACCACCTTCGACCTGCGCATCACCGAGCCGAATCGGGAGCCCGCCGTGGCTCCGGCCGCGATGCACAGCCTGGAACACCTGATGGCGACCTGGTTCCGCAACAGCGAGGCGAAAGAGGACGTGGTGTACGTGGGCCCGATGGGCTGCCTGACCGGAATGTATGTCATTATGACGGGGGCATATACGGTTGAGGACATGCGGCGCCTGACCATCGAATGCCTGCAGTGGATCCTCAAGCAGGACGAGGTCCCCGCCACGCGTCCCGAGGCCTGCGGCAACTACCTGCTGCACGACCTGCCGATGTGCAAATGGGAGAGCGCCCGCTACCTCGACCGCCTGCAGCACGACTTCCACTGCGAATACACCCAGCTCCGGATCACCCTGGACGACGGAAAAGTTTTCGCGGACGCGTAGGCTTCCCGGCTGCTCCGGAAGGGTGAGAGCCTGCGGAACGTGGCGAAATTGTGCGATGTCTCCCTCTCCTCGGTCCAACGGGAGAAGAAAGAGTTTTGCCTCTAACAAATCACGATGTCTGGCATACTTTGTGCTCTTGTGATGCTCGCAAAACATTAACTACATACACAACTATGCGTTTTACAGCCCGTTTTTTGTTCGCGGTCATAGTGCTATTTGCTGCTGCGACCCTTGCTTCTGCCCAAGTCCCAAGTTTCCGCAATAAAGGATATAAGGGGAGCGTTTCCTTCACGGACCATTATGGCGTTTTTGTTGGAGCCGAGACCTCACACGGCTATATGTTTGATAGCAAGAACTATCTGGGTGTCGGCTTCGGTGGCTTTGTCCTCCCGAATGACGAGCATCCCGTTTTCTTGGATTTCTTCGTGGACTATCAGCACTATTTCAAGAACGAGAAGAGTACGCCAATGGTTAGCATCAAGGGCGGTTTGAACCACGCTGTTAACTATGCGGATACATTTGGCGACAAGTATGCCAATGCCATCCTTCTTGAACCAAATGTAGGTTGGAGTTGGGGGTTGAAGTCCGGAAACGGCTTGACCCTCGCGCTGGGTTGCCCGTTTTATTTCCCCGTCGGTGCTTCAAGGACGGATAGTAAGGTCTTGCCCTTGCCAAAACTCACCTTCACGTTTGAGTTCTGACTCCCTGAAATAATAAACCCCATTCTATGCGTTTAGAACGGGGTTTTATTAGATTTTTGCGGTGAGTGAGGGATTCGAACCCCCGGTACGTTGCCGTACACCTGTTTTCGAGGCAGGCTCCTTCAACCACTCGGACAACTCACCT
>JAEENZ010000257.1 GCA_016283985.1 Bacteroidales bacterium
TCCTTGTAGGGATTGCTGTGACGCTTCTTGGAGACGAAGATGATGTAGCTGAGTGCGATGATGTTGGTGATGAGTGCCAAGGCGCTGATAATCAGCATTGCATTGGGATTCGCAGCGACTGTGGAGAGGTCTCCGCCTTTCTCTGCGAGAGAACCGAGCTGGGCTACGGTAGCGGCTCCGTCAGGATACTGGATGGGAAGTACGGCCCAGTCGAACCACTGGCGTCCGTCTTTGTAGGTCTCCTGGAAAAGCGGGAACACCTGGGCGAACATGCACCAGATGGCGAGGGTGTTGGCCCTGTTCTGGATCCAGCCTCCGCGGTTCCACAGGATGGCCGCCACGGTCGGGGCGAGGAGAAGGGCGATACCGCAATACCAGCTGTGCGTAGGCAGGCAGTTGTATGTGTATGCGAAATTCCAGATATCGTAGATTACGATGTAGACCCAGGTCATGTCGGCCCATATCATATCCTTCTTGTCCTTGGATGCATAGACATTCCACCAGGCGGTCATACAGAGGATGTTGAGGATACCGGCGATGCCGTTCATCACATTGTGCCAGCCTCCGTAGAGCCATACGCCTTCGCTGGAGAGCCACCAGCTGTTCCAGCCTTTGATGGCGGACTCGAAGTCGGAAGCGACGGCGATGAGGATGTTGATGGCTACGATGATGAACGGGAACGGCTTGAACCAGTGTTTCGCACCGATGCCCCATTTGTATTTGATCATCATGAAGCCGATGCACCCGGTAAGTGCAGCGTACAGCTTGGCGTAGTGGAACCATCCGTTCATATACAGGACGGTCTGGTTGTTGACAGCCCAGTCAGCTCCGGCGCGGGCGCCGATGGCAAGGGCGACAAAATAAACCGTCAGGGCCAGAGGAACGGCGAAGAACATAACGGCGCCGCCAAACTTGGTGCGGCGTGCGAATTCATTGAGAAGGATCAGACCCAGAAGGACGACGATAAGCATCCCCCACTGGGCGAGGGCGTTAGCCCCATAAACATGGAAAAACATAAATTATTGGTTTAAATTTGGTTGGTTTCAGTGCAACATTGAAATGGGCCCCTAATATAGTGAAAAAAAACAAAACGGCAATTTGGAAGTATGGTTTGGAATGCGTAAATTGCGGAAATTTGTATTTGCAGCCACATTTTTACACGACGATTGATGACCACCGTAAAAGTTATCGAGATCAAGAAAAGCGTCTTCGCCGAAAACGATGCCGATGCCGCATCCCTACGTAAGGAGCTCAAGGACAAGGGTGTATATCTGCTGAACCTGATGTCGTCTCCCGGAAGCGGCAAGACCACGACCCTCATCAAGACCATCAATCTTATCAAAGACAGGCTCCGTGTAGCGGTTATGGAAGCCGATATCGACTCCGATGTCGATGCCGTCAGGATAAAGGAAGCCACCGGAGTCGGCTCCATCCAGCTCCACACCGGAGGAATGTGCCATCTGGACGCCGAAATGACCCGCCAGGGGCTGGCCGGGCTGGATCTCGGAAACATAGACCTCGTAATCCTGGAGAATGTAGGCAATCTGGTCTGTCCCGCCGAATTTGATACCGGAAGTTGCCGCAACGCAATGATCCTGTCGGTTCCGGAAGGCCACGACAAGCCACTTAAATACCCCCTGATGTTCTCCGTCTGCGATCTCGTATTAGTCAACAAAACCGATGTGATGCCGTATTTCGACTTCGATCTCGCTGAATGCGGGAAGAATGTCCATATGCGTAATCCGAATGCGGAGATCATCCCGATCTGCGCAAAGACCGGAGAGGGTGTGGAAGCGTTCGCCGAGTGGCTTATGAGAGAAGTCAAGAATTGGAAGACTAAATAGAATCAATATGCCAGAAATGTCAAAAAAGTTTGTTCCCAAGCATTTCGGGGACAAGAATCCGAATCCGAAGCTGATCAAGCTGGTCCGGAAAATCACAGACCGGATCCCCGGCAAGATCAAGATGACGACCGAGGCTCCGGAGTATTGGGGGCTCGCATGCATTTTCGAGGATGAGATGGACCCGAAGACGAGGGAAGCCTCGCTGGATTTCCTTCTGGATCTCATTTCCAAGAAGCCGTTCACGGTCCGTGAGCATCATAAGTATCCGGAACTGGTCGAATGGAACCGCCAGAAGCATTATGTCGGTACGGACGGGGAGTTTGACCAGCTGCTCGACAAACTGGGATATTTCGGCATGGTGGAATATGACTATGGCGACAGGTACACTAAGGACGGCCCCATCCCCGGAACCACTTTCAACAGGGAAGACCGCGAGTACTGGGTGCCTATGTTCGTCCCAGGAAGCGCAGAGTACACCAACATGAACGTGGAACTGATGGACCGTCATCCTGAACTGGCCATGTTCTTCGAGCGGATGACCTTCCTCCCTCTGGAGAAGATCACTCCGATGGTTCCGATGGGCGGTTCCGGCATCGGAATGCATGTCATCCCCGTTGAGAAGGCTATCTCGATGGAGAACCAGTCCATTGATATAGAGCATATTTCCTATTGGCTAAAACGTTATGAGGGCCATATTGGAGTGGGTATCTGCTCATGCCGTTACGGCCGTAAGAAGCTGGACGAAGGCTGCGCCGACGACTACCGCGACTGGTGCATCGGCGTCGGGGACATGGCGGATTACCTCCGTGAAACCGGCCGCGGCCACGATATCACCTACGCTGAGGCGATGGCTATCCTGCGCAAGGCGGAGGATCACGGTTTCGTCCATCAGGTGACCAACATAGACGGAGAGGGAAAGATTTTCGCCATATGCAACTGCAACGTCAAGATCTGCAATGCCCTCCGCACGTCCCAGCTGTTCAAC
>JAEENZ010000258.1 GCA_016283985.1 Bacteroidales bacterium
GCGCTGCTCACGCAGCAAGGTGTAGATGGTCGGCGGCATGCCCCGTCCGTTGTCCAGAACAGCCGGGATCTCCGGTTTGGAGGAATTCCACTGGCCGTAGCCGTGCTGCTCCGTCGGCAGTCCATTGAAGATGGTCGCCCAGTTGATGGCCGACGAAGACGGCATCACGGAGCGCTTTTCCAGGGTATAGCTGCCCTGTTCCATCATCATCTTGACATTGGGCATCCGCGCCAGCAGGGCCGGATCTTTGAAAGCCGGCGTTGACACGCCGTCGACACCGATGAAAATCACGTGCTTGGCCTTCGGCCGCGCACCGGCTGCATCAAAACAGCAGGCGACCAGGACCGCCAGCAGGATCAGGAAGGAACGTTTCATGACAAACTCGGGATTTTGTACAAATATAACAAATTCAGCCGAGTTCACCAGATGTTTCTGCCCGTGTCGTTCCCTGTCAGTAGGGAATCTTGCAAGCGATCCCTCCGGTCAGCCAGAGACCGGGCTGGGGAATGTCGCCGAAGTCGTACCAGGTGCGGTTCAGGAGATTGTTGGCACGCAGGTAGAGACTCAGGTGCCGGAAATCATAGTTGAGCTTGGCGTCGAGCAGGGAATAGGGGGTCATCAGTGTGCTTCCCGCCTGGCGGTCCACGTAGCGGAAGGTGAGGTTGGCGGAAAGACCTCTCCAGATACTCAAATCAGCCTGTGCCACGATTTTGTGTCGGATGTATTCCATCGAATAGATGGAACGCAGGCCGGATTCGAGCGCCTTGTCCTGGGACTGGTGCGTGTAACCCAGGTTTATGGAACGGAGGAAGAAGTCGGGGTTGTCCAGCAGCTCGGGAAAAGTGAGCCGCAGCGTGACTTCCTGCCCGAAGGTATTGAGCCGGGTATGGTTGACCGACATCCAGGGAGCGTCGTCGCCGGCGGAAGTGTCCTTGATCCAGTCGATCAGGTCGTATCCCATGTTGTAGTACACTGCAGCGGCAAGTCTGACGCCTCGGGAGAGATATTTTACGCCTCCTTCCACCGCACGCAGCTTTTCTGCCTTCAGATGGGGATCGGCGAGATGTCCGCCCACCGAATAATACAGTTCGGTAAAGGTCGGCATCCGGTAAGAGGTGTTGTAGGAGGCGTACAGCCTGAATGCGTCGGTAATCCGGAAACTGGCATCCACGCCAGGGAACAAGCGGATCCCTTCCTTGTTCCCTGTATTGTAGACCGCTGTCAGTCCCGCGGATGCGGAAAGCCGTCCCAGTGTGACGTTGTGTTCAAGGAACAGGTTCAGGGCCGTACGGGAGAGGCCGCAGACATAGACGCCATGCGGCTCCGCCAGCCGTTCGCCCAGATTGGTGCTCACAATGGCTTCGCGGCGGGCCTCCGTCCCGAAGGCGGTGCGTCCCAGCACCGACTCGATCCGGAAGTTCAGGTTGACGCCTGCAACGTTGGTCTTGTGATAGTTGAAGGGATATTTTTCCGGTGCGCCGCGGAAAAGTTCAAACCGGTCTTCTCCGTGATTCCAATAGAGGGCAGGCGTAAAATGCAACTTTCCATGGCCTTCTGAACGGATGGACACGAAGGTCTTCAGGGTATGCTCGAACTGGTCGTCAAACGAGGCGCTGTAGAAAGTGCTTGAACCGAAATCCTTCCGGCTGACACCGGCTTGCCACGAAAGGTCGCGGGCACCGAAATCGTGTCCGCCCTGCCAGGATGCCTTGAAGGCGCCGAAATCGCTGTTCAGGCCTCCGGCTGTATTATGACTGAATCCGTCGCTGCGCTGATAACCTGCCGAGATACGGTTGAATCCCCCGCGGTGCCGGATGGCGGCAGAAGCGTTGGCGCCCAGGGAAAGGAAGGAACCGCCTTCCAGGACGGCCGTCACGGCATCATCGGCCTTCTTTTTGGTGACGATGTTGATGGCTCCCAGCAGCGACGAGGTGCCGTAAACCCGGGCAGCGGGCCCTTCGAGCACCTCGATGCGCTCGATATCGCACAGGTTCACGGGGAAATCCACCGAATTATGCCCGGTTT
>JAEENZ010000027.1 GCA_016283985.1 Bacteroidales bacterium
GTATCAGGAAGGGCGTTGCCATGACCGGGGAGATGACCCTCCGCGGACGCGTCCTGCCGGTAGGAGGCATCAAGGAGAAGATACTCGCGGCCAAGAGGGCCGGGGTGAACACCATACTCCTGTCCGAAGAGAACCGCAAGGACATCGAGGACATCAAGGAAATCTACGTGAAGGGCCTCACCTTCCACTACGTGAAGACCATACAGGATGTAATAGACCTCGTTTTCTGATGGAAGTCCGCATAGAAGAATCCTGGAAACAGGCCTTGCAGAGTGAGTTCGACAAACCCTACTTTGCGGGGCTTGTCTCTTATCTGCATGGCGAGAAGGCGGCCGGGAAGCTGATCTATCCGCCCGGAGGGCAGATTTTCCGGGCCTTCGAGCTCACCCCGGTCGATAAGGTGAAGGTGGTGATCCTGGGGCAGGATCCCTATCATAATCCCGAGCAGGCCATGGGCCTGTCTTTCTCGGTTCCGGCCGGAGTACCCGCGCCTCCTTCGCTGAAGAACATCTTCAAGGAGATAGAAAACGACCTCGGCATACGCATGAGCGGAAGTCCGGACCTTACGCCATGGGCGGAGCAGGGGGTGCTGCTGCTGAACGCCATCCTCACCGTTCAGGCGGGTGCTGCGGCATCGCACCGGGGGAAGGGATGGGAAACCTTTACCGATGCTGTAATCAAATATATATCAGATAATTGCGAGGGAGTGGTCTTCCTTCTTTGGGGAGGATTCGCCCGCAACAAGAAAGACCTTATCGACACCTCCCGCCACTTTGTGCTGGAGGCGGCTCATCCCAGCCCGCTGGCAGGCGGTGCATTCTTCGGGTGCAGGCATTTCTCCCGCACCAACGAAATATTGATCAACGAACATAAAACTCCAATAAATTGGCAACTGTAGCATTGTTTCCGGGGTCCTTCGATCCGTTTACCGAGGGACACCTCAATATTCTCACGCGCGCGCTCACGATGTTCGACGAAGTCGTGGTGGCAATAGGTATCAACCAGGATAAGAAGGGATTCTTCTCCACGGAGCAGAAGATCGACATTGTCCGTCAGGCTACCAAAGGCATGAAAGGCGTACGGATAGTGAATTACGACGGCCTCACCATCGACATCTGTCGGGAACTGGGCATAAAGCACATAGTGCGCGGCGTGCGTAACATGCTCGATTTCGAGAACGAGCGCAGCATCGCGGATGCGAACCGCCGCCTGGCCCCGGAGATCGAGACCATAATCATTCCTACCGCACAGGAATTCGCGCACATATCCTCTTCCGCCGTGCGGGATATCCTACGCCACGACGGCGATACGAGTCTCTTCATGCCGGAAGGCGTCAAACTCCCTTCAGTAAAGTGATGCGCAGGCTTCTCGCCATATCGCTCGCCCTTTTCCTCGGGCTCGGCCTTCATGCCCAGCAAGACCCTACGGCGGCCCTGCTGGACAGCCTTGTGCTGAAATACGTGACCGCCATCCAGCCCGAGAGCGTGGAGACAAAGCAGGGGGAGTGCGACTTCCTGATAGGCTCTGTGCGGGATTCCCTCATGCGCCGGCAGATTGCCGTGAGCCTTTTCAACTACTACCGGAACGCTCCCGTGATGGGAGACGAGGCCGTGGCAATCTATGTCTTCGACAAGTGGTTCTCATCTGGGAAGATGAGTTTTCCGGGGGAGTTCGAGAGGCTGGACGCCGAGATGTTCTGCAACATGAACAGGAACACCTTGCTGGGGATGGATGCGCCCGTGCTTAAGGCACGCAAGCCCTGCGTAGGCAGGCTGACTGTGCCTGTTAAAGACAGAACGACGCTGCTCTGGTTTTACGATACCGCCTGCAGCAAATGCAAGGTAGAAGCGAAGGTGCTGCCGTCCGTCTTGGAACGGTCGGTGGATTTCCCCGTTACGCTGGTGGCGTTCTATGCCGGGCAGTCGCGCAAGGAGTGGCGCGCATTCCGCCGCAGTTTCAAAGTGGAAAATCCGAACGTGCGGCTGGTACACTGCTGGGACCCTCAGGTAGAGAGTGATTATCTGCGTCTGTACGGCGTGATATCCACACCCAGGATGTACATGGTGGCTCCGGAAGGCAGCATAATTGGCCGCAGGCTTGAGGTGGAATCGCTGCAGCAACTGATGCCGACCGCCAAGGAAATAGATGCGATGTTTTGTAAAAAACGATAAATTTTTATCATTTTTACGGAATTTTATATTGAAATTCAATAATTAAGTATATATTTGCAGCAAATAAACCATTTCAATAAATGAAGAAGTTGTTTTTATTGGTCATTGCAGCATTCTGCGCAATCGCCATGTCCGCACAGGACAATCCAATGCTTCGTCCGTTGCCCGGCGACCCTGCCGTCAAGGTAGGCAAGCTCGATAACGGCCTTACTTATTACATCCGTCACAACGAACTCCCTGCCAAGCGCGTGGAGCTTTACCTTGCAACCAATGCAGGTGCGATTCTGGAAACTCCCGACCAGGACGGTCTGGCCCACTTCCTCGAGCACATGTGCTTCAACGGAACCGAGAACTTCCCCGGAAAGGGCATCCTGAACTGGCTTCAGAGCATCGGCGCCGAGTTCGGCCGCAATATCAATGCCTCCACAGGCTTTGAAGAGACGCAGTATATGCTCAACAATATCCCTGTCGAGCGCGAGAGCGTGCTGGACAGCTGCCTTATGGTGCTTCGCGACTATTCGCATTTCGTAACCAACGATCCCAAGGAAATCGATGCCGAACGCGGAGTCATCCGCGAGGAGCGCCGCCAGCGCCGCAATGCACAGTGGCGTACCCTGGAAGCATCCCTTCCTTATTATTTCGGCGACACCAAATATTCCACCTGCACCCTCATCGGTCAGGAGGAGAGCATCATGGGATTCAAGCCCCAGAGTATCGTGAACTTCTATCGCACCTGGTACTATCCCGGAAACCAGGCGGTCGTGGTGGTAGGCGATGTGGATATTGCCCGCACCGAGGCCAAGATTAAGGAAATCTTCGGCGTCATACCCGCCAAGGAACCTGTGGCTAAGCCTGAAATTCCCTTCCCTGCCAACAAGGAACCTGTTATCGGTATCATAACCGATCCCGAAACCAATGCTCCTTCCATCGAAATGGTCTGGAAGAGCGAGGCCGCTCCCGAGAGCATCAACAACACCCTGGTGGGCGAGATGCAGGACTACATCAAGATGCTCATCAGCCAGATGATGGACGAGCGCTTCAACGACATCACTTCCAAGGCGGACGCCCCCTATCTCAATGGCGGCTTCTATGTCAGCAGCCTGATCTACGAGGCCATCGATGCCGTGATGGGAGATGTCACCCTGAAGGAAAACAATCTTCTCGGAGGTTTCGAATCCTTCTACACCGAGCTTGAGCGCATGCGCCGCTTCGGCTTCCAGACCGGCGAATTCGACCGTGCTAAGGCCAATATCCTTTCCATGCTCGAGACTGCCGCAGAGAAGGCCGACACCCGCAAGAACCCCCAGCTGGTGCGCCCCCTGCTTTCGAATTTCTTCGACAACAAGACCTATATGGATCCCAAGACCGAACTTGAAATCGGCAAGCAGATCCTCGGCAGCCTCAATGTGATGGTGCTGAACCAGGTGGCTGCCCAGCTTCTCACCGAAGAAAACCTTGTGGTTATCTACAGCGGCCCCCAGAAGGACGGCATCGCCACTCCCACCAAAGAGCAGATTTCCGAAGTTCTCGCAAAGGTGAAGGCCGCCGACATCCAGCCCCTCAAGGGTGAGGAAGTGGCCAGCGAGTTCATCGACCCTGATACCCTCAAGGGTTCACCCGTAAAGAAGACCGCTGAAGGCCCTTACAAGAGCACAGTATGGACGCTCAAGAATGGCGTCAAGGTCTATGTCCTCCCTACCGAATACCAGAAAGACCAGATCATCATGCGTCTTGCCCGTCAGGGTGGCACCAGCCTGGTTCCTGTGGAGGACCTCGCATCCGTCGACGACAATATCATCGCCATGTTCAGGCGCAATTGCGGTATCGCAGGCTTCACCGGCACTCAGACCGCGAAGATGCTTTCCGGCAAGAACGTTTCCATGACTCCCTTCCTGGACGAACTCTACAATGGCGTGAGCGCTACTTCTACAAAGAAGGATCTTGAGACTGCTTTCCAACTCATGTATCTGCAGTATGTGCAGCCTCGCTTCGACGAGGAGGAGTATATGGTGGGCATCAACCAGCTCAAGGGAGTTCTTCCCAATCTGGAGAATACTCCGGACTTCAAGATGCAGAAGAGTTATATGGAAACTCTCTATGGCAATAATCCCCGTCGCAAGATGATCGATATGCAGACCCTGGAGAATGCCTCCATCGCCACTGTCGAGAAGAACTACCGCAAGCTCTTCTCCGATGCCGCCGGTCTTGAGATGGTAATCGTCGGTGACGTGGATCTTGCCACCATCAAGCCTCTTGTGGAGAAATACATCGGCTCCATCCCCAAGGGCAAGAAGGCTCCCAAGTGGGTGGATACCAAGTCCGGCCCCGTGAAGGGCATCGTCGAGAAGGTGGATCCTTGCAAGATGGAGACTCCCAAGAGCACAGTCCTGCTCAACTATCACGCTCCTCTTGCATACAGCCAGGAGGTCGAAGCGGCCCTCGATGTCATCTCATTCGTGATGGATATGCGCTACACTACTTCGCTCCGTGAAGAGATCGGCGGAACATACGGTGCACACACCCAGGGATATCAGAACAAATATCCCGAAGAACGCACTACCTTCATGGTCCAGTTCCAGTGCAAGCCTGAGCTTTGCGACACTCTGCTTACCGTGGCAAAGCGCCAGCTTTCCGAATTCATCACCGGAGGCCCTACCAAGGATGAGTTCAACAATGCTGTTCTGAATCTTAAGAAGAATATTCCCGAGAAGCGTATCACCAACCAGTACTGGCTGCGTGAGATCCGCAATGTCCTTGAGGGATATGGCTATGAAGATGCTGAGTATGAAGCCGCGGTCAACGCCCTGACACCCGAGAAGGTGCGTGCCGTCGCCGCCTCCATCATCAACTCCGGCAACAAGGTCGAGTATGTGATGGTGCCTGCTGAATAACGGAATCTAAAAGACTAGAAAAGAGTTGGGTGCGCCGCATCCAACTCTTTCAGTATATACTCCATGGTGACCTGGCGGATCAGGGCGCTGCGGGAACGCACGCCGAACACCTTGCAATACTCGTTGATTGCAGCAACTTCTTTCTTATTGAAGAAAACGGATTTGCGGATGGTGCGCTTGAGTGCTGCACGCTCCTTGTCGAGGTAGCGCGGATCTACGCCGTTTTTAGTTTTTCGTGCCATAGCACAAATATAGCAAATAATTTTAAATCAGGCCTTTCTCCTTTGCCTTGGATATAAGCTCGGCGGTGTTGGCCGCATCGAACTTGGTCATCAGCTTCTTGCGGTACCATTTGATGGTGGCGAGGCTCAGGCAAACCTTGTCCGCGATCTGGGGACTGGTCAAGCCGGAAGCGATGAGGGGGAGGATCTCCTTCTCGCGTTCGGTCAGCAGTTCGTTGGTCTCCGGGTTCTCCTCCAGAGCCTCATCAATAACGGCGTCCGCTCCTTCCTTCTCCTTGCGCAGGCGGTACATCTTTCTGAGTATCAGCAAGATGACCACAAACAGGAGAATAACCAGCGCGCTGGACAGGGCCAGCGTCCTCCATAGTTTTTTCTGCCCCGCCATTATGCGGTTCGTCAGGCCGAGTGTCTCGATCCTTGCCATGAACTCCTGGTCTTCGTGAAGGGAATAGTAGGAATCTGCCTTCTGGATGTATCGGAGAGCCCGCGTGGTCCTGCCTTTCGCAAGCCAGTATCCGCCCAGGCCTTTGTAGGCAGATGCCATTTGGAGCGAGTCTCCCGAGGCCTTGGCATAGTGGAGGGACTTCTCGTAGCATGCCAGCGCCTGGTCCATATCGCCCTCTTCGTACCAGGTTTCACCCAGATTATACCACAGGATGGCGTTGCTCTCGTTCCATCCGTATTTTTCGAAGATTTCCCCGGCCTTACGGTAGTATTCCATCGCCCGGGGGAGGGAATCCATCAGATTGTAACAGTTTCCCATCGCACCGTAGAGGGTGGAATAACTGTCATCGATGGTTTCCTCGCTGTAGGGCTTGTCTTCTGTGCCGGATTTCTCTCCGGCGGCCATCCTGTCTACTACATCCTTTGACCGGAAGTAATAGACGAGCGCGCTATCGTATCTTTCCTCCCCATAGTGGATTATGGCTATCCCGTTGAGCCCGTCGCTCATCTTCGCAAGCCAGTTCCAGCGAGAAGCCAGGTTGTAGCATTTTCGGGCAAAGTGCATGGAGCGCTCCCCGTTGATATTCCTGTAGCCGAGCATCAGCTTGTAATACGCGAATACCAGGTCGGCGGATTCCTGCTCGGATGCCAGCGCCTCACGCTCCGGAGTCCATCCGGCTACCACTCTCTCGAGTGAATCCACATTGTGTCCGCGATGGTCTATGTAGGCGGCACCCTCGGTGCCGGCGATGCAAATCAGGCTTATAAGAAGCAGAATTCTTTTCATACTGGCGAAATTAGCAAAAAGAGTCCTAATTGCCCAAATTGGTAGACATTTTTATACTTTGGTATAGTGATTTCTATACTTTGGAATAGTGTTTTTGGCTACATGATTAACGAAATTTGCAAAAGATTATACTTCAAATGATTATGGAAGTCAAAAAACCGAATCTTTCCGCAAAGGAATTAATCATTTTACGCATGATTGCCGACGGTAAGACCAGCCCGCAGATCGCCGAGGCCCTCTGCCTCAGTCTCCCTACAATCAAATGGTACCGCAAGGGCATCCGGGCAAAGTTCGAAGCCGACACTACCGTGGAGGTGGTGCGCAAAGCTATAGAGTTGGGATTGTTTTAACTTATAGACATATGAAAAAGTTTTTGACCATTTTAATGTGCATTGCAGGTACTGCACTCATTTATTCCTGCGACTTTATTGGTGGCGGCTCCGAAAGTGACGTGCCCGACGATATCACTCTCGACGAAATGAACGAAAAAGGTTACGCCATCAAGATCAGCTACACAAGTGATTCCGGCTCCGATAATGGCTACTTCGTGTATACCCGCAAGGGCAAGAAGTACCGCTGGGATGCCGTTACCAAGAGCACTACCTACGCCTACTTCTACGACCGTGGCACCGAGACGGGCCACGAGTACTACAAGGGTTCTCAGGAAGATGGAGAATGGGAAGATGCCAATTACTACAGTACCCAGCAGACGGTGAACAACCTGTTCGCAGAGTGGGTCACCGACTGCAGCAACCTGCTTTCCGGATACGGATTCTCCAAGACAGGAAGCACCAAGATTCTTGGCAAGACCTGCGACGTGTGGTCCGGCACATACTCCAAGGAAGGCAAGGCCTTCGGCGCCGTTGCCTACGGCGAGATGACACGTGAGGGCAACACCGGCGAATTCTGCGTCTGGAACGGCCTCTGCCTCCGCACCAAGGTCAACGACAAAGTGCAGACCGAAGCCACCGCCCTCGTGGTCAATGTGCCCGACAGCGCCTTCACCGAAACGAACGATATCAGCTGGATTAAGTAAACATACCCGGTATGAAAGAACTGAAAAAAGGTGAATACCTCGCACCGGAAGTTGAGGTGGTAGCGCTTGCCCTGCAAGGCGTCATAGCTTTATCCGGCGACATAGAAGATTCGTCGGAAAGGTCGGAAATCGGATGGTAAAGGAGGAAAGGATTATGAAGAGATTAACATTTATTCTTCTGGCCTTTGCAGCCATATTCGCTTCTTGCCAGCAGGAAGCCTTTGCTCCTGAAAATGAGGAAGAAACAGTATCTCCTAAGGTTATTTATGCTTCTGTAGATGACGGCACCAAAGCGGGCATGGACCGCTATGATGCCGGTGGTGGCACCTATTTGTACAGGCATCACTGGGAGGCTGGAGACCTGATCTATGTCTATGAAGGGACCAGCGTCACCACTTATGAGTGCACGAATGCGGCGACCGGCGAATTCACAGAGAGTTCAACTTCGACCATACCTGGTGGCAAGAGTTTCACGAACTGCCGGGCTGTATATTCTAACGTAGGCCCTGTTTCCGTCCGGGCGAACGACAAAGTCAGTGTGAACAACACAGATACTGGAGGATATACTTCAAGCTCAGACACGCCGGGATACGGCAATTTCATGGTTGCATCAACGTCTGACGGCATTCATTTCCATTTCGTCAGCCAGGTGGGATGGGTAAAGCTCCAACTCACGGGCGTTCAGGCTGTAAAGACCATAGAAATGGCCAAGTATGGCTTAGGAGAAGATTATGAAGGATTTTATGAGTACGATTTCTCCACAGATACTTACACTTTCGACGAAAGCCAGGGCGAGCGTTTGACCCTCACCCTGGATACCCCGGTCACGCTCGATCCCGTGACCCCCACTGATTTCTATTTCGCACTCCCCGCCATGTCCTATGCCGGTCTGAACTTCGAGTTCTCTTTTGACGGCGTTGCCGGAAGCGATGCGATTTCTACCTCCAATACCGTGGTCATTGACCGGAACACTGTCACTCCGATGGCTGTGAAGGAAGTGGGTCTAAGATCCATGCTTTGCACAGGTGTGAATTTCAATCATATTCTTAAGACCCTGGTTGCAGGGACAGACAAATCGAGCACAGATGTTGATGATCAGATTACCGGAATCGTGTTCTCCCTAGGAGAGGCATCCCCCGCAGCAACATCCTCCAATCTGGCAGACAGCGGAAAACCCATTTACGCTACATTCGATGCCGGAAGCGGCTTGATCACGCTGCATACAGGGGCAGGCATTGTAACACTCAATTCAGAATGCACCTCCATGTTCCAGAATATGACGGCCCTTGAAAGCATCGCTATGCTATCCCAGATCAGCCGGTCAACAGTCAGTGTCGAGTCCATGTTCAGGGGATGCTCAAGCCTGGAGTCCGTGAATCTGAGCAAACTGGACGTCTCCACAGCGACGACATTCGGTAATATGTTCAACGGATGCAGCTCGCTCACGAGCCTGGATTTGTCCTCCTTTAATACGTCCAACGCCACCACCCTCACATACATGTTCGCAGGCTGCAGCTCCCTTACTACCCTGGATGTCAGCGGTTTCAACACAAAGAAGGTGACGACTTTCAGTGACATGTTCAACGGGTGCACCTCCCTTGCCAGCATCGACTTCGGGGCATCCTTCTTCAAGAATACGCTTATCCGTACGCTGGACGGCATGTTCTATAATTGCTCGAGCCTGGGTTCCGTCAACCTGACGAAAGATGCAAGCGCCTCTTTCGAGACCACTTCTCCCTTTAGCACGATGGCGGTTATATGCTACGGTTGTTCTAATCTTACCAGCTTTACCATCCCGCTCCCGGGCAGGGTGACCAGTTTCCAAGACGCATTCATGAACTGTTCAAAACTCGAGGTTGTCGATATGGACGCCTTGCAGGATTACAGTGATCCTAATTACAAACAGATGTTCAGAGGCTGCCGGAAACTGAATATGCTCAAGGTTAGTCATTGGGGCTGTCCAACCCTTAGCAGTGGCACAACCACCGAGAAGAACAGGTACATGTTCATGGAGACAAGTGAAGATGCCAGTGGCCTGGACATCTATATTGCTTCATCACAGTTTACCTGGCTTGGTTATTACTTCAATGCTACGATGAAAGAATCGGGCTTCGTCACCCGGCACGACCCCAGCATCTAATCAAGTTAATTCCTTGTTTTTCAAAGGCCGACCCAATTTGAGTCGGCCTTTATGTGTAAATCTACCTTCTGCTGGTGCCGATGCCGATGTAGTAGAGAAGGGTGGCGAGGGAGCCGAGTGCGGCGATCACATAGGTGTAGGCGGCCCACTTGAGGGCGTCCTTGGCCATGGGAAGGGTCTCGTAGGTGGTGATGCCGGATGATTCCAGCCAGGCGATGGCCCGGTGGCTGGCATCGATCTCGACCGGCAGGGTGACCAGGCTGAATACCGTGGTCATTGCAAACAAAGCGATGCCCACCCAGAGCAGGGCGGGGAACACGTTGATGAAGATGACCCCGGCGAGCAGCACCCATTGCACGGTATTGTTGGCAAAGCTGACCACAGGCACCATGGCGCTGCGCAGTTTCAGCGGGCCGTAGCCCTTTGCATGCTGTATGCAGTGGCCCGTTTCGTGTGCTGCTACCGCGGCGGCGGCGATGTTGCGCTGCGCATACACGGAATCCGACAGGTTGATGGTCTTCTTGGTAGGATCGTAGTGGTCGGTCAGCTGGCCGTTCACCGATCCTATCTGCACGTCGGTAATGCCGTTTTCTGCCATCATCTTTGCGGAAACTTCGGCTCCGCTCATATCGATGGCAACTTTAGAATACTTCTTGAAACGGCTCGTGAGCATGGTCTGAACCAGAAGGCTCAGCACCATCACGACAATCATTATAATCCAGGCAAAGTTCATAGTCAAAACAATTTATTCTTCCATGGAATCCCAAAGAGCATCCAGGGTACGGCGGTCTTTCTTCGTGGGCCGGCCTGTGCCTTTGTCGCGTTTTACGAAGAAGGTCTCCACCGGCGCATGAAGCTTGTCCAGTTCGGACTCGGGTGTCAGGTTCTCGGCATACTCCGACACCAGGGCGGCCCCCACGCGGGAGTGGAGCCCGGCCTTCACGCGATAGGTCAGTTCCACGGGCCCCTTGCGGATTACGAGCATGTCGCCAGGCTTTACCTCCTTCGAGGGTTTGCTCGGTACGCCGTTCACCTGCACTTTGTTGCCCTTGCAGGCCTCCGTGGCCTCTGAACGCGTCTTGAAAACGCGGATGCACCAGAGATATTTGTCGAGTCTGAGTTCCATTATTATACGGTTTCCAGATAGAGGGCGTGACGCACCTGATCCACCTTTTCCGGACATACTTTCGCTACAATTTCCAGGCCGAAAGTGAGGGCATGTCCGGCGCTGCGGCCGGTGATGATGCGGCCCGAGCAGATGGCGGGACGCGGCTCGAAGCGTGCCCCTGCCTTCTCCAGGTATCCCTCGAAACCGTCGAAGCAGGTGACGGTGGCGCCTGCGATGCCCTTCAACTGACTGAGCACCAGCCCCGGAGCTGCGCAGATGGCCGCCACCGTGCCGCCGGCGTCATAGTGGGCCTGCATCAACTTGATAAGGGGCTTGCATGCTGCGAGGCTCTTGCTGCCCGGCATTCCGCCGGGGAAGATGAGCACATCCTTCTCCGTGGTTCCGTCATGGTCGATATCCATGAACGGGAGGCAGTCGTCCACCCCGACCATGACCCCATGGGAACTCTGGGCAAACGGATCTTCGCCGATGCCGACCAGTGTGGAACGAAGCCCTGCCCTGCGCAGGACGTCATTGGTGCCAAGGGCCTCGACATCCTCGAAACCGTCAGCAAGGAAAATGTATATGCCTTTCATATCCGAAAAATCATTAACTTCGCGTTCGTAAAGATAGGAAAATTATGGAAGAAAAGAAACTGTATCCCTTCAGGCTCACCCGCATAGAAGACAATTATCCCTGGGGCAGCGAGGAGTTCCGCCTTGCGGACCTCGGCTACCGCGATACCTTCGTGCACGACGGCTGGCTGTCCGGCAACACAATGGGCGAGCTGATGGAGACCTACCTGGACCGCCTCACCGGCGACCATGTGTTCGATACCTTCGGGCTGCAGTTTCCATTCCAGATCCGCCGCATCCATGTGAAGGGGAGGATGCCGCTCCGCGTCAGTCCCGACGACGAAATTGCCCGCGACCGCTACGACCATCTCGGAAAGGAGAAACTCTGGTACGTGGTTTCGGCTGAGAAGGGCTCGCGCCTGCTGATCGGCTTCCGTCGCGATACTGATGCCTCCGAAGTCTACCAGGAATGCCTGGAAGGCAATCCGGTGAAACTCATGAATACCCTCGAACCCCGCGCCGGCCAGTTTTTCTACATTCCCGCCGGCACGCCCCACTGCGCCTTCGGCCCGATGACCATAGTGGAAGTCAGCGAATCTTCCGCGCTGGATTTCTGCCTCTGCGGCTGGGGTAACGACCTTGGAGATGAATTCGACCCCGCGCTGAACATAATCGACGCCCTCGACTTCATCAAATACGACCAGTATCCGGAAGCGCTCTTAATCGGCAACGCTGGCGGAAAGGCGGCCCTCTCCGCGTCGCAAAGCGACTCGTTCCGGGAAAATGCTACGAGGTCCGCTTCCGCCAGCGTGCCGGGTGTGGAGACGCTGCTGCAACTGAGCCAGTTTACGGTAAACCGTGTTGAATTGAAACAGGCGTTGTCAATCGACAATACGGATTCCGAAACCTGCCTCGCATACACATCCCTCAAAGGCTCATTCGAAATCCAGACCACGCCCGAAGTCAGCCCCGATAGCGAAAGGCTCCTTGCCGCAACCGAAGGCGAAACGGTGCTGATTCCCGCCGAAACCACATCCTTCATCCTCGCACCCCGCTCTGCGGACGCGACACTCCTCGAAGTGATGGTGGAAAAACTACCTGCGGACGATTCTATAGAGTAACGAAATTCGGGCTGATGGCCTTGATCATTCCGTCAGGAACTTCGCACTCACGGGCAATAATTGGCCAATCGGCAACGCAGTCAACAATGCTATCGATAATTGTGTCCGCTTCTTTAATGCTATTAAGACTGGCGCATTCAATAAGGTCTTTCCGTGTAATTCCATCAAACTTCCCGTTGACGGACA
Organism: Bacteroidales bacterium; assembly: GCA_016283985.1. The sequence continues at coordinate 12,702 of JAEENZ010000027.1, forward strand.
TTTGATGGGTTGACGTCCATTCTCCGGAGGGATTGAAGGCATAGCCCATATCATATGCGGGAGACAGATTCCAGGTTCCATCTTCTCCCATAAGGAAAGATATATTCTTTGTATGATCGTCTTGATTGCGAATCACCACGTTGAATACCATCCTACGGAACATTTCCTGCGCTTGAGAGTAGGGAAGATGCAGCCGGCGCATAACTCCGAAAGCTTGTTCATAGGAATAAGCTCTATGGATATGGAAATCATAATGGGCTGCACCGCATAATGTCTGCATATGGATTTTCTTCCCGTTTTTTCTGTCAAAGCGCTTTGTAAGGAAGTGTGCACGGCCGTTTTCCTCAATCAATGAGCACTCGGTCATATCTATTTCGCATCTGCGGGCCAGTTTGTAGAAGGAATACTCCAGACGACCGTAGTTTTCTGTAGGCCTGAATCCGGCTTTGGCGGAAACACCGTCCAGCTTGATAAGGTAATAATCAAAACCTTTCGGTGCTTCGATTTGACCGGAGCGTACCTCTCCGGTGGCAGGATTGTATGCGATTACTGCCTTTGCTCTTTGCCCTCCGGCGGATGTTCCTAACCTGAGAATATCGGCGATAGCCTTTTTTTTATCGTCCTGCAGATTGGTTAAAAAGGAGGATTTTGATTGCAAAGCTTCTTTTGCCACTTCAACCAAAGAATCGATCTCAAAAACGGAATCAGTATCATGGGCTGCTTCTATCGCAGGCTCAAACTCCAAAGCTCCCATGCATCTTTTGCCCAGGAAACACAATGATTCAACAGGATTTCCGCTGGTCCGTCCGGTCAGTGACAGCCATTTCTCGAAAAGGGCGCGTCCATATGTGTCCGGAAGCGAATCAGCGAGCATTCCTGGGAGGCCATTGAACGTGTCCCAGTTAAGATTTCCGAAAGAATACACAATGCCTTCACGTACGGGCATCGTCAATGGAGCCGGCTCCAGTCCTTTTCCAACGAATCCTTTATCATATTCAAAACGGGCGAGAGAATACTGCTCGTCCCATCGGAACGTTCCGACAGGGATGCCAAATAATATAACCCTTGCAACATCTACCATTCTGACTCCTCCTTATCAATATGTCTGATTGTACCTGCTGCGCGTTTGCGCTCACTCTTTTTGATAGAATGAACGAGGTTGTAATATTCGCTCGGGCTAATTTGGTCTTCGGCCAGCAAGGGCTGCAGATCTTCCAACATGTTAAGTGTCCGCATGATTCTGAGAAAGGAATCAAAAGAACCGATCTCTCCGGATTCAACCTTTTTCACGGTCGATAATGACACTTGTGCTTCGATGGCAAGGTTAGCCTGTGTAATGTTCTGCTTCAGGCGTACATGCTTGATTCTTGCGCCGATCCTTTGGCGTATTGCAATGTCGGAAAGAGAATACAAATCATCCATTAAAGCTTAATATTAACCCTTTATGCTGCAAATATAGCAATAAAGTTTTAATATTCAACTATTATTTGCGAACGATTATCCTCTCGATCCTCCTCGGAACGGAGGTGAGGATCTCGTAGGGGATGGTGCCGAGGATATCGGCTAGTTCGGTAATCGTGGGGTCGGTGCCGAAGATAGTTACGGTATCGCCCACGGCGCAGGGAATGCTGGTCACGTCCAGCATACACATATCCATACAGATGTTCCCTATGGTGGGGGCGCGGTGGCCGTTCACGCTGAACGAGGCTTTGCCGCAGCCGAGGTGCCTGTCGAGGCCGTCGGCATAGCCGCAGGGGATGGTGGCAATCCTGGTTCCTGAAGATGCTATATGCCCGTGCCGGCCGTAACCTATGGTACCGTCGGATGCTTTCAATTCCTTGATTTGCAGTATCTTGACCTTCAGCGAAGCAACTGGCGCAAGCCTCACGTTGGGCAGGGCGCTGATGCCGTAGATGCCGATTCC
>JAEENZ010000028.1 GCA_016283985.1 Bacteroidales bacterium
TATTCCTCGGAAAGAATCCCGTCGAAAAGTCCCCTGTCTTCATCGAGACAGTAAGTATCGCAGATAACGGCATGCAAGGCCTTTACGAAATACTCCGGGTTTGCATGGATGACTTCGACCAGCACATCCTCTCCCTCGAACAGTTCCGCGGCGATCTTTTTCCATGGAACGGTTTTTTCAAAGAAAGCATCATACTTCCTTCCAGACTCCTCACTGAATTCCCGACGGCCTTTTATCAGGTAAGGATTGGACGGGTCGATGGGATTCAGCCAAGGGCAGTATTCCGTCGAAGAACCCGCTTCCGTCTCCATGGAGGAATCCGCTTCCCGCAGAGCAGACAGGAATTCGTTCATGCTGGCCACCACCCTCGGAACCTCGGTCGAGAAAGCTCTGACCTTTGTCTGTCCTTCAAATACTTCGGGAAAACGATTGAACATATGTCCGGCGATCGTCCGGTGCTGATCCTTTCCCAGCTCCGTGAGAGCCCCTTTGCAATATTTTGCTTTTTCGTAGAAAGGTTTATAAAGCGTATGGAAATGAATGCCTTTTTCGGTGAGAACACCTGCTGTAGCAGCTTTTTCCAGCCATACCGCCAGAGAGTCGAACTCCCTTTCGCAATATCTTGCGCCATGACGGCCATAATGGCTTATATAGAAAGGTTTATATCCTTTGGGGGCCGGGGTCATCGCCGGCTCCAACTTGTAGTCATAAACATAATACAGGCCGGCATCCACGGAATTCTGGGCCAGGCAGGCCCCGACGGACAAGAATATGGCAAGGAACACCGGTAATGATCTGCTCATCGCTTCCTGGTTTTATCATATTCCGCTACGGCGGCACGGACGCTGCCGTATTCAAGAAGGAGGGCCCGGGCTTCGTCATAGGAGTCGATTCCGGCTTCTTCCATGATCATCCGCGTGCCACGGTCCACAAGTTTCTTGTTGGTCAGCTGCATATCCACCATGTGGTTTCCTTTCACATGACCAAGACGTATCATCACTGAAGTGGATATCATATTGAGTATCAACTTGGTAGCCGTACCCGCCTTCATGCGCGTGCTGCCGGTGACGAATTCAGGGCCGACGACGGCAATTAGCGGGAAATCCGCCACTTCGGCCGCGGGAGACAAGTCGTTGCAGGAAATGCACGATGTAAGCATGCCTATTTCCCTTGCATGCCGGAGCGCACCGACGACATAAGGGGCTCCTCCGGAAGCGGAAATACCCACCAGGCTGTCTTCCGGACTCGGGTCAAATGAAAGAATGTCCTTCCACCCCTGATCAGGATCATCCTCCGCACCTTCCACAGCCCTGCGGATGGCCCCGTCTCCCCCAGCGATTATGCCGATGAAGGCGCCGTCCAGGCCGTATGTGGGCAGGATCTCGGACGCATCGGTAATGCCCAGACGGCCGCTTGTGCCAGCACCAATGTAGAACACGCGTCCACCGCGCTTCATGCGTTCAACCACGCCGTCCACGAATCCGGCAATCTGCGGGATGCAGCCGGCTACAGCTTCGGGAACCTTACGGTCTTCGGTATTAATACCTTTCAAAAGATCCGTCGTGGACATAGACTCCAGGTTGGAATACAGCGAGTTCTGTTCTGTTTGTCTCATTTTCATTTATTTATCTTGGCTGCATCTTTGTCAAAAAAGGCCGTTCTGGCCACAATCAGGGCAATGCTGGCGATCACCCATACCACCGCGAGGGAGGCGATGCCTCCGGAAAGTCCGAAACCATCACTGATCATGCCCAGTATCCAAGGGGCGAGAGAGCCTATCCCGAATCCAAAAAGAATAAGTATTGCGGATGAAAGGGAATAGTACTTCGGCTCGATAACATCATAAAGCACCGCATATGTGCCCGCATCAAAGAATGCACGGAAGAAACCGAACCCGGCCAGTGCGGCGCATACCACTCCGAAAGTGCCGGACATCCCCATCAGAACGATGCATGGAGATGCCAGCAGAAGACCCGCCGCCTGAAGCAGAAGGCGGTTCTTTCCCCCGCCCTTCACGGCGGCCATCCTGTCGGAAAGGGCTCCGGCGGCAAGAACGCCGAAGAACGCGGCGGCATGGGTCCAGAACATCGAATGGAAGCCGGCGGAAGATAGGCTCAGGTCGAAAGTCTCCTTCATATACTTGGGCATCCAGGTGAGATAACCGTTCAGGCCGAAGATCAGCCCACAGTACGCAATCACCATGCAGACCGCGGTAGGCACTTTGAAAATAGCCGCGATGGCAGCCGGCAGCGAGGGGGCGGAAGAGGATTTCTTCACCTGCTGAGCAGGTTCGGAATGGCTGTCGGAGGGCCTGTCTTTGAGACGCCAGGCGATGATGGCCGTAAACACGATTCCAAGACCGCCGAAAACGAAGAACGCATGCTGCCATCCGAACTTCTCGGCCAGCCATCCGGCCAGGAATCCGCATGTGATAACTCCGAGATAGTAGGAAGTCTGATGGATGGACATAGCCCTCGCCCGGGTGCGGCCGTCATGATAACTTGCGATGATTCCCGTGTACGTGGGGCCAAACATCCCCTGACCTACACCCATTCCGAAGCAGCGGAAAAGGATGAAAGCGAATATGCCGCCGGACAGGCCTGTAAAGAAGGTTGCAGTGCTGAATATCAGCACGCTTATCCATATCTGGCGGCTACGGCTCAGCCTGTCGGCATAATACCCGGCGAAAGGCACCGTTATCGCATAGAACACATTGAAAAGCGTAGAAATCAGCCCCATCGTGCTGTCCGATGCACCAAGATGCAACTGTATCTGCGGTAGTACTATATTGAACGCCTGCCTGTCCGCCTGGTTCAGGAAGAAGGCCACCCAGAGCAGCAGGACCACTTCCCATTTATAGAACGGTTTAGTAGTATTGACGGACATATTCATTTTCAGTTTTTTTGTAAATATATATTTTTTTTTATTCCATTCTAATTGTGAACACAACAGTTTTTCACTGTACTTTTTATCACAGGGAACCGGATTCTACTTTGAAGTCGATAACGGCTGACAACGGAAAGGAATTCGCCCGCCATAAGGAGATTGCGAAGGGGCTCGATGCCGAGTTCTATTTCGCACGCCCATACCACTCTTGGGATCGGGGTGCAAACGAAAACACGAACGGGCTGATACGCCAGTACATTCCGAAAGGAACGGACTTCAGCGAGCTGACAGATGAGATGCTTGCCGAGATCGAATGGAAACTTAACCACAGGCCCCGTAAGTCACTGGGTTACAGGACACCGTTGGAATAGTGTAAACAATTATTTAACTTTGACTTTTGAAGTGTGTTGCACTTCTAAATTGAATTCACCTATATTTGCCATAGTAATGACGCTATATCGACAACTCATGGAACAGATCACCGCTAAAATCCGTAGCGGCGAGTATCCCCTTGGCAGCCCCCTCCCATCCTTGAATGCAATGTCGTTGAGGACAGGCTTAAGCAAAGAAACCGTTGTCAAAGCATATACCCTTCTTCTCAAAAACGGGACAATAAACTCAATAAGAGGAAAGGGCTATTTCATAAAAGAAAGTTTTCTTTCCGGAAGGCCCTCCATACTGGTGCTAATGGACAAGCCCAGTCAGCACCAACAGTGCATATTGGACGGGTTTACGGAAGCGGTTTACGGACAAGCCGATATTACCGTTCGTATGCATTATCAGAATCCTGATTGGTTTGCATCCGAACTCAATGAAGTGCTGGACAGGTATGACTGGTATCTCGTATTTCCCCATTTCGATATCAGCGGCACCACCCCCGAGAAGATACTGAAACTTATAAAAAAGATACCATCCCACAAATTGATTATACTCGACCGTCTGGTAAAAGGAATTCCGACAGAATCCGGAGCGTCTTACCAGTCAATAGAGGAAGATATCCCTTCAATGCTGGGCCAGGCCGTGGGAGATATCAGGAAATTTGGCAGGATACGTTATATATCTCTCTCTATCAGCCTCTATGGCAACATTGTCGCAAAAGTTCTGCAGGAATTCTGCAAGGAGAATGGTATTCCATACGAGATCCTTCCAGATGTACCCACGTCGGTAGAAAAAGGGGACCTGTTTTATGTTTCAGGCAGCAGGCTCGACCGCAAATTGTCCAAGTTGCTCCATTTGATGTCCACTTCGGGGTTGAAGATAGGAGAGGAAACAGGACTGATCTGTTACAATGATTTTCCCTTGAACGAGTTCATAATGGGAGGGCTTACCACCCTTTCCACAGATTTTACCCAAATGGGGCGTGTCGCCGCTGATATGGTTCTGCGCGGTCACCTTTCCAAAGTCCACTGTCCCTGCTCCCTCATCCGCCGTAACACCTTCTAGGCTATAGCGTCTGCCCGCCGATGAACTCCCGCATGATGGATGTCGGGGGGATGGCGGCGATTTCCATGGGCTTGAGGGCGATGACGGGTTCGATGAACTTGAGCAGGTCCTGCGCCTTCTGGTAGGCGGGAGATGCCTCCGTAACCCCGTACAGGAGGGGTTCTGCATAGTATTTCAGCAGAGGAAGGTCGTAGAGGGTGGAGGAATTGAACACCACGCGGGCGTTCTCTTCGAAGGGGAAGATGTTGCGGGTCTCTCCCCTGCGGACGCTGGGCCAGCGGAGGATGTTCTCCTCGGGGCTGATGCCGC
>JAEENZ010000259.1 GCA_016283985.1 Bacteroidales bacterium
CTTCATCTGGGCGTCAGACAAAACGGGAGTTGCAATGAAAACGGTTTCGTACTGTTTTAACATTTTGATAATTAATTAGTTATAAATAAAGCCCTTATGGAACTTTCCAAAAGGGCTGCAAATATAGGAATTATTTCTTGAATTTCCTAGAAATTCTCTCCCTTATCTTCTGCGAAGAAGTCCATGGTAAACTTGTCACCGGTAGTCTCTACGCAATCGACCTTGATGTTAAGTCCACCTTTGGTCTCAGTAATCTTAACTGTACCGCTTTTGATGACCGGATCGATCGAGGGACCGGACATGGGGTTGAAGGAGAGGAAGAAGGGGCCGCTCAGATTGGTGGTCTTTCCAACCCATTCGGCATCAAATCCGCCATAACCATGAATGTTATCGTCTCCACCGGTGGTATCTACATCAAGGTTGTAAAAGCCCTGGAAGTTACCGCAAATGGCATGTTCAATAGAATATGTATGACCCCTGAGAGTCATTTTGTTGGTAACGTTTTCTTCCTTGTTGCAGGATGAGAACACGGCTACCGCCACCAGCGCGATTGCAAGAATGCTGAACAATTTCCTCATTTGTCTAATTTTTAAAGTGTTAACTCCGCAAATATAACAATTATTTTCAATATGCTACCTGTTCGGATCAATCCCCTTTCTCCAGAAACGGGCGGTAATATCTTCGCGATGATAGTACAGTCGCTGGTTGGTGGCGCGCTCGTTCAGCGGTCCGCATTCGGGTCGGTAGGGGCCGACCTTCACGTAATCGAAAGCATCCCAGAATTCGGGTTCGACCTCTTCGCGGCCGGAATACAGGGCGATTTCCAGGGCCGGGTGAACGGCACGTATATGCGCGGCCAGGGCCAGGAGGGCCTCAGGATCACGACCCTCCCCTAGGAACAGGAAGCAGTTCACGCCGAAATTGTCCGCGATCAGCCAATCCACGATATCCGGAGTGAGTTCTTCGCCTATGTCCAGTTTCAAGAATGGGGAATGGCATCCTACGCAATTTCCCCGGCAGTTGCTTATGTCTACTGCCAGGGAAACACGGTCCGGAATCTCCTCCAGGACCACGGACGTCATTTGGGGGACGTACTTGATCATCTGTCTTCTTCTCGAAGGATTCGGAACGGAGTGACGCAGGGGGTGTGGGGGGAGCGCCCCCCAGCATCACTCTGCATAGAAGCGGCTTGCCGCTTCTTCCTGACGCATCTCGCTGAAGGAAGAAATCCTCTTCAGGTATCCGATGACACGTGTGAGATAGTCCAGGTTCGTGCTGCCGCACTTCGGGCACACGGTAAGGGTATCCTTGCTGATGTATCCGCAGTCATTGCAGACTGTGTTGCGGCAGTTGAAGGTAAAGTAGTTGGTGCCGTAGTGGGCCGCGGTGTTAAGAAGCTGCCTGTACTGTTCCTTGCTGAGGTGCTCTGCGATGTTCATGTGCAGGGCGGAACCACCGTCCAGATACTTCACGTACTCCTCTCCGTGGAGCTTGAACTTGTCGATCATGCTCAGCTTGTCATCCTCGGGATTGTAGAAGTAGGAAGAGTACATGTTGTGCTTGGGAGAGACGAAATAGCCGTCCTTGCGGTCCCAGTTGTAGTTCTTTCCGGAGAGGTTCTCGCCGGGCACGAACTCCGTGTTGAACATCGCGTCCTTGGTCTTGTCCTTGCGGTTTGCCTTGTTGATGGTCTCGAGGAGGTTGTTCACGAACTCCTTGTACTCGTCGTTCGGGGAGATCTCCAGTCCGAGGAACTCGGCGGCATCGGTGAGGCCGTTCACGCCAACGGTCAGGTACTGCTTGCGCATGTCGATGAAACCGGCCTTGTAGACGTCGAGCATGTCCGCTTTCAGGAAGTCCTTGATGATTTCGTTGAAGGCGATCTGGTACTTGTGAACGCGCTCGGTTTCCTCGGTAATCGCATCGCTGATGTACTTGTAGAGGGCTTTCTTGTCGTAGTTGCCCTGCTCGAGCGGCTTGCCGGGCTCGAGGTCCACGCGCTTCTCTCTCTTGAAGTAATCGCGTGCGGCATCCTGGATAAGGCGGTTCAGGTTGATGGTCATGACCGACTTGCTGCCGGTTGCCACGGAGGCGGTACCCATCGAATACTGGTGGGTGGTATGGTTGTGCGCGTCATCATCCTTCTGGATCTCGTTACGCAGGCGGCAGCAGCTGGAAAGGCTGTCGGGGCTGTTGGAGATGTAGCAGAAGAAACTGTGTCCCTTTGCCCACATCTCGGCCGTGAAGTCGGCGTATTCCTTGTCGGCGTAGTCGTCTCCCCCGTCGGTAAGCAGGGCCATGGTCTCGACCGGGAAGGTCAGTATGTAGTGGTTGCGCTCCTCGTTGAACCAGTTCATGAAGTGCTTCTGGAGCCAGTTCAGAGTCTCCCACTTCGGAGCGGTGCCGTCCGGGAAGCGGAAATCGCCGAACACGCCTTCGAAATAAGGCTTGTCGAAATAGCCGATATTCCAGAACACCGTCTGGTAGCCACGGTTGCCGGCGGGCATGTTCATGGAATGGACGACCTGCTGGAAGCAGTTGTCGATCACTTTGGTAAGGGTGCGCTGCTTGGCATTATTTTCTACAACTTCGTCGAGACGCTCCAGGTAATTGTCGCCGTAGTCCTTGCGGATGAAATAGTCCAGATACATGAGGAACTCAGGGGTAGCCACGGCACCCATGAACTGGGAGGAGATGGAATACACCAGATTGATGAACTCACCGCAGAAACTCTTCAGGTCGGTGGGAGCGATGGACACGCCGCCCAGTTCGCGCAGGCCGCTCACGAGGAAAGGATACATGGTGATCGCTACGCAGTAGGGATAGCCCGGAGTGCCGCTCTCATCGTGTTTGTAGAGCACGTGGGATTCCAGGTCCTTTATATACTGGTCCGCCAGGTCGGCACCATACAGGTTCTTGATCTTGTCCTGCATGATGTAGCGGTTCTGCTTGATGTTGTTCTCCTTGTAAAGCTCGGTACCGAGGGTAACGATGTTCTTGCGCGTGACGTTGGCGTTGGCGTCGAACTTCGATCCCGTCGCGGCGTTGGAGGCCTTGATGTAGTCCTTGATGAAGTCCCGCTTCTTGCGGAGATCCTTACCGTCGTCGAACTTCTGGATGTACTCCAGGGCGGCCTTCTTATTGATAGACATCAGGGAATCCACAACCTGGCGGCGGATCTCCTGGCTCGTCATGTTATTATAAATATAGAGGTTGTCGGTAATGGATACCACCACCTCCTCCGGGCAACGCTGGCCGGTGGACTTGTAAGTCTGGCGAATACCTTTCTTCAGCTTCTCGAGGTCGAACTCTTCGATGGTTCCATTTGTTTTCCTAACATCCATAGAATCAATAGGTTACAAGGTTTTATAATAGTCGTCTCTGCGGTTTGGGGGCCAAAAATGCCGGGCTGCAGCTGCAACCCGAATCAGAGATTTAGGCCTTTTCCGGGGAACAAAGTTACTAAAAGAGGAGACACGACGCGTGCCTCCTCTTGAAAAGTTATCAACACTTAACTAACAATCAAGTTTCAGTGTCTGTTCAGGGCTACTTTTCCGGAATGTCTTTCAAAACTTCCACCAGGAAGTCCCATGCCTTCTGCACGGAAGGGATATGGCAGCGCTCGTCCGGGGAATGGGGACTCTTGAGGGTAGGACCGCAGGAGATCATGTCCAGACCGGGATAGATGCCGCCGATGATTCCGCACTCCAGACCGGCGTGGATGGCCATCACCTCGGGCTCCTTGCCGTAGAGTTTCTTGTAGGACTCCTTCATCACACGAAGGATTACACTCTTGTCGTCCGGAGCCCATCCGGAATACGCGCCCACGAAGCGGGTCTTGATGCCGGCGTTGTTCAGCACGGCCGCGATCTTGCGGGAGAGAGCCACCTTGGCGCTGTCGATGAAACTGCGCATCAGGGTTACGATGGACACCTTTCCACCTGCTATCTTCACGATAGCAAGGTTGTTTGAGGTTTCCACGGTGCCGGGCATGGTCTGGGACATGCGTTCCACTCCGTCCGGGCACGCAAGCACTGCGTTCACCAGGGCGCGGGCCTCATCCTCCTTCACATATCCTTTGCTGAAGACAGCGGGAGTGAGGGAGATGCTCATGTCGGGATCGGTCTGGGCAAACTCGTCCAGCACCTGCAGGCCGATCTTCCGCAGAACGCGCGCGACCTTTGCCGGATCCTTTATGTAGAGAAGCACTTCCGCCTCGCGGGGGATGGCATTGCGCATGTTGCCGCCGGTGAATTCCACCAGTTTGGTGTCCGTCTTGGCGAGGATGACGTCGGTCAGGCGGGCGGCGATGCGGTTGGCGTTCGCGCGGCAGAGGATGATATCCATCCCCGAGTGGCCTCCCTGGCAGCCTTTGACCTGAAGGGAATAAGCCTGATAGCCCTTAGGACGGCGCACCTTGGTGTAGCGGCCGGTGCCTTCGGTATCCATTCCTCCGGCGCAGCCCACATAGAGCTCGCCCTCGGTTTCAGAATCCAGATTGATGAGGATATCCCCCTTCAGCACGCCGGGCTCGAGCTTGTTGGCACCGGTCATTCCGGTCTCTTCGTCGTAGGTGACGAGTATCTCGATCGGGCCGTGCTTGAGGTCTTTGCTCTCGGCGACCGCCATGGCCATAGCGACACCCATGCCGTCGTCGGCTCCGAGCGTGGTACCCTTCGCCTTCACCCATTCGCCGTCGATCCAGGTTTCGATGGGGTCGGTGAGAAAATCATGCTTAACGTCGTTGTTCTTCTGGGGAACCATATCCATGTGGCCCTGGAGGATGACGGTCTTGCGGTTCTCGTAGCCGGGTGTGGCCGGAACCTTCATTATAACGTTCCCGGTGGCATCTGCGAATGTTTCCACCTTGTGTTCCTTGCCCCATTTGAGAAGGAACTCGCGCACCTTCTCCTCATGCTTGGAAGGACGCGGATAACGGGTCAGCTGGTAGAAATTGTTCCAGACGATTGCGGGTTTGAGATCTTTGATGGTTGACATGGTGTTATCGGTTATTTGGTTTTATAGATAGGATAGCTTGCCACAATGCCCAGCTGATATACGGGAACGCGGGTCTGGAGAAGGATGGACATGCCGTCCGACAGGCGGCATCCGCATACCGCGGGGATGCGGTATTTGATCTCCTGCACCGGCTTCGCCTTGTTGTCCACGGCGGGTGCCGGGGCAACTTCCTCGACGTTCAGCTGGAGGTAGAACGGCCTCCCGGAAACGTTGTCCGCGGGCACGAGGCCTTCTTCGTCCGAAAGTCGGAAGGCGATGTAGGTCTGGTTCTTGCGCGGAACGGGGATAACCTCGAAACTGGCAGCCTGGGAACCATATTCGCTATACCCCGTGAAGAGGGTGAGATAGTCCTGCTCTAGCTTGTTGAGAGCGTCTATAGTAGCCTTCATGGCTTCGCCGCTGTAGGTGGCATCCGTCTGCCCAACGAGAATCTTATACTTGTTCTCGCGGATTTCGAAGATCTTGTCGGCCACTTCCTTGGCCTTGGCTTCGGTGGTCTTTTCCACGATCACCTGCTGGCGCACGGCATGGTTGTCGGCATCATAGAGTGTGTTTGTCCGCTCGGTGAGGTTGGCCGGGATGCCCTTGTCGGTGAATCCTGTTCCCTTTCCGGCCGGATACTTCCAACCCTTGTCCGGAGAGTATGAACCGGCAGGGCCGGATACGAGACCCTGGCTGGTGAGCTGGAGGAACAACGGATGGGTCTGGGAATTCATCACATAGGAATAGCGCTGGCTCTGGTCCGCCTCCACAGCAGGCACCATCTTGACGGATGTCACGGTGTAGGAGATGCGGTTTTCCAGTTCCGCCTTGACACCAAGATACTTCTGGGCGTACTGGGCATAAGGGCCGGCATAGAACTGTTCCCTCTGAGCCTCGACGTTGAACACAAGCACCGTCTGGGGCATCGAATACGACACGTTGCCCTGGGCCTTGCCCAGAAGCGGAAGCAGCAACGTGGCTAATATCATTATCGTCCTTTTCATATTATTTCCAGCGTTTGTGAGTCCAGAGATAGTTCCAGGGCTGATCCTTGATATCTTTCTCCAGCTCGGCATAATACATTTCCATGATGCGTTCGGGAGTGTAATCCGCTGCATTGCTGCAGATAGGCACGAACTCCACGGTATAGCGGCCTCGACCTGCAACCTTCCAGCGGAGGTAGCTCACGCTCATGCCGAACTTGCATGCAAGAGCCGTACCACCGGTCATAGCCAGCGTCTCCTGATTAAGGAACTTGCCGACATTGTGCTTAGTGGCGATGCGGTAAGGGTATTGGTCGGTCGGGAAGATGTAGACGAACTTCTGCCGGCGGTGTGCAATGGCGAAACGGAACACTTCCTGCGATTCCAGATAGCCGTCGAAATCCGTATCTTTCAGGGAATTGCAGCGATTGTCTTCTATCACGCGATCCCAGAGTTTACTTTTAAGCTTGCGGTAAACCACGCCGATTTCTTCCGGTCCGGACTTGAGGGGAACCTCCTTGTTGTGATTGTAGCAGAACCAGCCCCCGAGAAGTTCCCAGTTGCCTGCATGGCTGCTGAGCACCATAACGTTGGTGCTGTTCTCATATACCTCGTTGAATACTTCGGGGTTAACTATTTCGACAATCTTAGATGCATGCAGACGCCTGCGTCCACGGGCATTCCTGCATCCTCCGAACCATATCGCCTCAGCCACTATGTCTCCGAAATGGCGGTAACTGTCCTTCATAAGCTTTTTCAGTTCACCATACTTCTTTTCCGGGAAACTGCGGGCCAGGTTGGTCATTACGACATCCCTGCGGTAATGAATCACGTCGCGCAGCAGCCAGCTTAAGAACCTGCCCATGGCCAGATGGAAACCCAGAGGCAGGCAGGCGAACAGCCCGAGCACCGCCTCGGTCAGAACGACACCAATGGAACGTTTATCCTGCTTCATAGTTCACAAATATAGTCAAAATCCCCATTATTTATTATATTTGTAAGAATTTGAATTCAATTTAAAGCTAACGATATGTTCAAAGGTCAACCCAAAGGCTTGTTCGCCCTCGCCCTCGCCAATACCGGCGAGCGCTTCGGCTACTACACTATGCTGGCCATCTTCCTGCTCTTCCTGCAGGCCAAGTTCGGTTTCTCCGCCGCAGCCGCGGGCCAGTTCTATGCCATTTTCCTAGCAGCGGTTTATTTCATGCCCGTAATCGGCGGCTGGCTCGCCGACAAGATCGGCTTCGGCAAGTGCGTCATCACCGGTGTATGCGTAATGTTCACAGGCTACCTCTGCCTGGCCATCCCCACCGATGCCTTCGCAGCACGCGGCTTCGCCCTCACCCTGATGATAGGCGCCCTGCTGCTGATTGCAGTGGGTACGGGCCTGTTCAAGGGTAACCTCCAGGTGCTCGTGGGCAATTTGTACGACGATCCAAAGTATTCCGCAAAGCGCGATTCGGCCTTCAGCCTCTTCTACATGGCCATCAACATCGGCGCGATGTTCGCTCCCACCGCAGCAACTGCCCTCACCAACAGGCACCTGGCCGGCGCAGGCCTCATCTACAAGGCCGATATCCCCGCCCTTGCACATCAGTATCTGGGCGGCACCCTGGCGGATCCTTCCATCCTCGAAGGCCTCAAGGCGGCCATGCCCGGCGAGCAGATCGCGTCCATGGACCTCGGCTCCTTCAGCCAGTACTACATCAACAACCTGTCCACCGCCTACAACCTCGGATTCGCAGTTGCATGCGTGTCGCTGATAGTTTCCATAGCCATCTACCTCGGCTGCCGCAGCTGGTTCAAGCATGCGGACGTGAACGCCAAGCAGGCCAAGGCCGGCGAGGGCGCACCCGTGCAGGAACTCACTCCCAAGCAGACCAAGGACCGCATCACCGCCCTTATCTGGGTATTCGCGGTTGTCATCTTCTTCTGGATGGCATTCCACCAGAACGGATCCTCGCTCACCTACTTCGCCCGCGACTACACCCAGACTTCCGTTGCAGGCCCCCTGAAGCTGGGCTTCAACATCTGGGCTCTCGCCCTGATAGCAGTTTCCATCTATACGCTGTTCGGTGCCTTCCAGTCCGAGACCTCACGCGGCAAGACCATCAGCGGAATCGTGACGCTCGCACTCTGGGCCAGCGCATGGGCCCTCTACAAGGGCATGGCTCCCGAAATCCACATCCTGCCCCAGCAGTTCCAGCAGTTCAATCCCTTCTTCGTGGTAGCCCTCACGCCCATCTCCATGGCCATTTTCGCGGCCCTGGCAAACAAGGGCAAGGAGCCTTCCGCTCCAAAGAAGATCGGCCTCGGCATGTTCGTGGCGGCGCTGGGATATCTCATCATGCTGGCAGCCTCCAAGGGCCAGCCGGCACCTTCAGACCTCGTGGCCGTGGGTGGCGTATCCCCCGATCCGGTGGTTCCCACCTATCTGATTTCCACCTATCTGGTGCTCACCTTCGCTGAGCTGCTCCTCTCCCCCATGGGTATCTCCTTCGTTTCGAAGGTGGCCCCTCCCAAGTACAAGGGACTGATGATGGGTCTATGGTTCGCAGCCACCGCCGTGGGCAACTACCTCAGCTCCATCCCCTCCATGCTTTGGAACAACGTTCCCCTCTGGGTCAACTGGAGCGTGCTGATGGCACTCTGCGTGATTTCCGGCGTAGTCATGTTCTCCATGCTTCGCAAACTCGAAGCTGCAACCGCATAGCATATGGACCAGGCGATTGCCGATAAACTTCTGCTCTGGGCGGAACGCTATAACAATCCGAAGTATTTCGAAGAGGATCCCATAGCGTTCCCCCGGCGTTTCCACGGCATGATGACCACCATCCAGCCCGTGCTGGGTTTCGAAGGTGGCGAATGGCGCCCGTGCTTGCAGGATGTCGAAATCGCCGCCGTGTTCGCGGCGCATTTCGCCTGGGGGCGCAGGGCCATGATCGTGCGGGACTGCAGCCGTCTTTTCGACGAGATGCTCTGGAGGCCCTACGACTACGTGATGTCCGGGAACTGGCGCAACGACTCCTCCTCCATCCACCGCACGGTGAAATGGAGCGAGGTGGCGAGGATTTGCAAGAGACTGAAGGACTTCTACTCCACGTCCGATACTCTCGAGAGCCTTTCGGCCGATGAGATGCGTACCAGGATCTACGGCCAGAAGGCCGATCCGAAGGCCGCCAACAAGAAGATCTGGATGCTGCGGCGCTGGATGATACGGAACGACGGCCGCGTGGACCTCGGCCTCTGGAAGAACAGTTCTCCCGCAGATCTGGTCATTCCTCTCGACGTCCATGTCTACCGCCAGGCAACTGAACTGGGGCTGACGAAACGCCGCTCCAAAGACATAGTGACCGCACGCGACATTACCGATTCTTTCCGGGAGCTTTTCCCCGGTGATCCCGCCAAAGGCGATTTCGCCCTTTTCGGCTATGGAGTGAACTCTAATGCCTAATATGTATATCATCTCCGGATGCAACGGCTCCGGAAAGACAACCGCTTCCTACACGCTCCTCCCTGAAATGCTGGAGTGCAGCCAGTTCGTGAACTCCGACGAATTCGCGAAGAGCCTCTCCCCTTTCAATCCGTCTGAGGCTTCGGTGTCCGCCAGCCGTTACATGCTGCAGAAGATATACTACCTTTTGGAAAACCATCTGGATTTCTGCGTCGAAACCACCCTGGCCACCCGCTCCCTGCTGGGAATCATCAACGAGGCCAAATCCAGGGGGTATTCGATAACCATCCTGTATTTCTGGTTGAAGTCCCCCGAAATGGCCATACAACGCGTTAGAAACCGCGTTGCCGCAGGAGGGCACAATATCCCCGAAGACGTGGTGCGCCGACGCTACTACATGGGCCTGAACTATTTCTTCGAGACTTACGCCCCCATCTGCGAGCGCTGGATGCTGATAGACAATTCCACCGATCCTTTTACCGTCGTAGCTGAGGGCAATCCGGAACTCGCGAATATCAAGGACAGGGAGAAATTCGACATAATCCACAAGCTTGCCTACCCCGATGAAAACAAGCAGCAGTAAGTATCTGGACGCTTTCGGCGTAACTCAGGCGCAGCTGCAGACTCTCGTTGGCGAAGGACTTCGCAGCGGGGGCGACTGGTGCGACCTGTTCTTCGAGGATACTTCCTATTCCGAACTGATGCTGCGCGACGGAGAAGTTTCCGCCGGCGGTTCGCACATAGACTACGGCTGCGGTATTCGGGTTCTGTGCGGGGAGAAGACCGGCTATGCTTATGCAGAGAGGACGGACATGCCGTCGCTGCTTGCCGCTGCACGCAGCGCCTCGGCAATCTCTCAAGCTAGCGGGGGCGTACCTGCCCCTTCGAACCGGTGCCGGACAAGCCGGCATCCCTCCCAGCAAAGCTGGGCCCCTCCCGTTCACATTGCCACGGGCGGCATGCCTCTCGAAGGGGCAGCACGCCCCCGCCTCAACACGACTAGCAGCGACGCCAATTATTATAATCAAAAGGAGGACTGGCGGGAGAGCCGGGCAGCGGAGTTGGTGCCGGTGCTGCGGAAGCTGGAAAACCTGATCCGCGCAAAAGACAGCAGCGTGCACAAAGTTATAGCCATGCTTGCCTGGCAGGTTAGCGACATCCTGATGTACAACTCCCTTGGAGAAATCACCACCGACACCCGTCCGGTTGGCAGCATCACCGCCACCGTCATATTCGTCCGCGGCAGCCAGACCGAGATGAACAACGCTTCGCGGAGCTTCCGCATGGGCGTGGAGATGATTACGGATTCCCTGCTGGAAGAACTCGCCACGCAGGTCACAGCCGGCATGGACGAGCGCTTCGAGGCTCGCAGGCCGAAGGGCGGAAAGATGCCCGTGGTGATGGCCGCGGGGGCATCCGGCATCCTGCTTCACGAGGCGATGGGCCATGCTTTCGAGGCGGATTTCAACCGCAAGGGCCAGAGCATCTTCGCAGACAAGATGGGCAAGCGGGTGGCTTCCAAGGGCATCGACATCCTTGACGACGCCACCATTCCCTTCAACCGCGGCGCCGTACGCATAGACGACGAGGGCGTGCCCGGGCAAAAGACATATATGGTGGAGGATGGCATCCTGCGCAGCTATCTCCACGACCGCATCAGCGCAGCATATTACGGAGTGGTCCCGACCGGCAACGGCAGGCGCGAATCCTTCCGCTACAATCCCATCCCCCGCATGCGCTGCACCTACATGGAAAGCGGGCGGGACGGCAGCTGCCAGGACCTGATCGCCGGGGTGAAGAAAGGCATCTTCGTGGACCAGTTCTCCAACGGCGAGGTGAAGATAGGCGAAGGGGATTTCACCTTCTACGTGAAGAGCGGACGCCTGATCGAGAACGGCCGCCTGACCATGCCGGTGAAGGATATTAACATAGTAGGAAACGGCCCTCGGGCGCTGGCGGACATAGTCGGCGTGGCCGGGGACCTGAAGATAGACGACAGCACCTGGACCTGCGGCAAAGAGCAGAGCGCATTCGTGAGCTGCGGCATCCCCAGCGTGCTGGTGAGAGAACTGACAGTGGGAGGAGAATGATATGCTGGAGAAGGACGAGAAAATACTGACTCAGGAGTGCCTAAAGATGGCGTTGGAGGCCGGTGCTTCCAAAGCTAGGGCAAGCCTCAGCAAGAATACGATGAACATCGTGGCTACGCTTGACGGCGAGGTGGACAAGGTGACGGCCTGCCTGGACCGCAGCATCACCTTAAACCTGTTCGTCGATGGGCGCTACGGCACTTTCTCCACCAACAAACTGGACGTGGATTCGCTGCAGAGTTTTATCGGCCGGGCCGTGGAGACTACCCGCATGCTGGCTCCGGACCCATGCCGGGACCTGCCTGCGCCTTCCCGTACTGCGAAAGATGCGGTTTCGGGTGATGAACTCGGGATCTGCGATCCAGCGTGGCAGTCCGTCACCCCGGAACAGAGGATAGCATTCGCCCTCGAAAATTGCTGCGGCAGGACGTGTTCCTCCGCCTCGCTACCGCCACGCACAAGGCCCGCTCAAAAAACTTCGTCGGAGGAACACGTCCTGCCGCAGCCTGTGCACAAGTGGAAACTGATTTCGGAGGAGGGCGAATATTCCGATTCGGAGTATTGGAACTACGTGGTGGACACGCAGGGCACGGAAGTACTCCATGCAGAGACATCATTCGAGTTCTTTACCGAACTGACGATACAGGATTCCCGCGGCCGCAAATACAGCGGCGGATGGTGGGAAGCCGCTCCACTGCTCAAGGATTTCCATCCCGAAAAAGTAGCCTCGGCGGCCCTGGAAGAGGCCGTAATGCAAATCGGCCCCAAACGTTGCCGCAGCGGGAAGTACCGCGCGGTAATTGACAGCGAAGTATCCCAGAAAGTGCTGAATCCAATACTGAATGCGCTCAATGCATTCAACATCCAACAGAAGAATTCCTTCCTGACCGATGCCCTCGGCAAGCAGGTCTTCCCTGCCGGGCTGGACATCATGGACATGCCGCGCATCCCCGGCGAGGCCTGCGGCAAGATGTTCGATTCGGAAGGCGTGGCTACGGCAAATCATTATATTGTGAAGGATGGAGTTGTGCAGGAGTATTTCGTAAATACCTACATGGCGAACAAACTCGGCGTCACTCCCACCATCGAGGATGCCATGAGACCGGTTATTTGTAGATTCGGCAACGGTGTTTCCAGACAAGATATCATGAAAACCTGCGGGGACGGGATTTTGATAACCGATTTCTGCGGGGGGAACAGCAATCCCGCGACGGGAGATTTTTCGTATGCGATTCAGGGATACAGATTCAAAGATGGCAAGATAGTCCATCCGGTGCGGGAGATGCTGATTACGGGAAATATCGTAGATTTGTGGTCGCGCCTGCTCGCGGCCGGCGATGACGCCCGCCGCTGCCGCGCCAAACTGACCCCCACCCTGGCATTCGATCAAGTAGATTTTAGTGGATAGAATATGAAAATAGAACAGAACAAAGTTGTAGCAGTTGCATACTGCCTCACGGTAGAAGGAAAGGTAATAGACCAAAGCCCCGAGGGGCATCCGCTGGAGTACATCCACGGCACCCACATGATGATCGCGGGCTTCGAAAAGGGCCTGGATGGCCATGAGCCTGGAGATAAGTTCAGCATCGAGGTCAGCCCCGAAGAGGGCTACGGCACCGTGAATCCCCAACTGCGCTTCGACATCCCCAAGACCGCATTCATGGTAGGCGGAGTGCTGCGTGAAGATCTGCTCAAACCCGGAACCGTGGTACCGATGTTCAACAGCACCGGGCACGTGGTGCAGGGCACTGTGGCGGAAGTGAAGGAAGAAAGCGTCACGATGGACTTCAACCATCAGCTTGCCGGAAAGCACCTTCACTTCGACGTGGAGGTAGTTTCCGTGCGGGATGCCACCCAGAAAGAGCTTGACGAGGGCCTTCACGGAGAGTATCTCCCGTTGGAGGAGGAAGAAGAGCATCACTGCTGCCATGGAAAGGGCGGCTGTCACAAGCACGAGGGCGAAGAAAGCCATCACTGCCACAAGCACGAAGGCAACGGCGAATGCTGCCAAAAAGACAGTGAAGAATGCTGCCACAAGGGCGAGCATGATTGTTGCAGCAAGAACTGATTCGTAATGAAAACCGCCGTAGTCGTACTTAACTGGAACACAAAGGATTACCTCAGGGCCTTCATCCCCGGGCTGCTGCATTCGTGCCAGCAGGCGGGGGCGGACCTGATAGTGGCCGACAGCGGCTCCACCGACGGCAGCCGCGAGGTGCTCGAAAGCGAGTTCCCCGAAGTTAAAACCATCCTCCTGGACGGCAACTACGGCTTCACAGGAGGCTACAACAAGGCCTTTGAAGCTCTTGAAGGCCGAGGCTACGACTACTTCGTACTCATTAACTCCGACATTGAAGTGGATGACGGATGGCTGGAACCTCTCCTACAATGGATGGAAACGCATCCGGAATGCGGCATCTGCGGCCCGAAACTCCACGGCTTGCTGAAGAATCCGGATCCTGATTCAGACAGGCCCTACATCCGCAGCAACCGCTTCGAATATGCCGGTGCAGCCGGAGGCCTGCTGGATGCCTTCGGATTCCCCTACTGCCGAGGCCGCGTGCATCATAAAGTTGAAGAAGACCGCGGCCAATACGACAACGCAGATCCTGATGTGCTCTGGGTTACCGGAGCCTGCCTGCTCATTCGCTCAAGTCTCTGGAAGCAACTCGGAGGCCTGGACGCCCGCTATTTTGCCCACATGGAAGAGATAGACCTCTGCTGGAGAGCCCAATTGGCCGGATGGAAGGTGAATGTAGTGCCGCAATCGGTAGTGTGGCATCTGGGCGGGGGCACGCTTCCTCCAACCTCGCCGCTGAAACTCAAGCTCAATTTCCGCAACAATCTCCTCACCCTCGAAAAGAACCTTCCGGGCACCTACATCACGCAGGGCCTGGCTCCCAGTAAGGCCGCGCGCAAGGCCGCGCGCTTCCTACGCATGCGCGCATTTTTGGATAATTGCGCGAGAATTGCTTATTTTTGCATGGGAAAACCAGAACTCGCAAACGCAGTACGCGATGCTCATAAAGAATGGGAAATACTGCGCGTCCGGAGTTGTTACATTCCGCAGCCTGAAAAAAACGCCAAGGTCGCAGGGCTGACACATAAACTGATTATAATTTAGCACGGCCATGAGAATAGTAATCCTGGGAGCAGGCAGAGTAGGTTCGCACCTCGCGAAAATGCTGAGGGGCGAAGAAAATGACATCACGATAATCGATGACAACGACGCACGCCTTTCCAAACTCGGCACGTCCCTGGACGTACGCACGATCCAGGGCATTCCTTCCTCGACCAAGATTCTGAAAAAGGCGGGGGTGGACAAATGCGACCTCTTTATAGCGGTATACCCCGCCGAACTCCAGGAAACCAACATCGTGGGCGCCCTGCTTGCAAGGCGACTGGGCGCAGCCAAGGTGCTGGCAAGGGTTAACGACGAAGAGTATCTCTCCCCGGACAACCGCCTTATGTTCAACGAACTGGGCATCGAGCTCCTGTTCTATCCCGAGCGTATCGCGGCAGACGAAATCGTGGCCCAGCTTAAGCGCACGACCACTTCCGAAACCATGGAGTTCGGCCACGGACAGCTCTCCATCTCGCTTTTCAAGCTTGACGAGAACTCTCCCCTGCTGGACCTCAAGCTCTCCGAGTTCGTGCAGCAGCTATCCAAAGAAGACCTGGAGCAGTTCCGCATCATAGCCATAGCGCGCGGTAACAACACCATCATCCCCGGACCTGACACCGTATTCCAATACAACGACATGGTCTTCACGTTCTCCCGTCAGGAGGGTGTCGACCTGCTAGTCAAATACTTCGGCCAGAGCACCATACAAGTGCAGAAAGTGATGATCGTAGGCGGCAACGAGATTGCGGCCATGCTCGCGGCGGATCTTTTCGCCAACGGCATAGACGTCAAACTGATAGAAATCGACCATAACCGCTGCCTCGAACTCTCCGAGAAACTTGACGATGATATAGAGGTGGTGAACGGCGACGGCCGCAACTCCGACCTTCTGTTCGAGGAAGGCATAAACGAGTGCGACGCATTCGTAGCCCTGACCGGAAGCGACGAGACCAACGTCCTCACCTGCGTGGTAGCCAAGAAGATGGGTGTCCCCCGCACCGTCGCGGAGGTGGAAAACACCGAGTACGTCCGCCTGGCGGAAGAAATGGGAGTAGACAGCGTCATCAACAAGAAACTCATCACCGCGGCCAGCATCTACCGCTTCACCCTGGGAGGCAAGGCCCGTTTCGTGAAATACATGCGCAGCACCAACGCGGAAGTCATCGAATATACCGCCACGGAAGGCATGCCCATCACCAGGAAGCCACTCAAAGACATTTCCTTCCCTGACGGAGCCATCGTGGGAGGCATTATCCGTAACGACGAGGCATTCGTCGCCGTGGGAGAAACGCAGATCATCCCGGGTGACCGGGTGGCCATTTTCGCAGTTCCGGAGAGCCTGAAGGCCATCGACAAACTATTCAAGTAATCAGCCATGAAACTTTCTGAATGGATAGGCCAATACATGCGGGATACCGCAAACCTGAGCGGCCAGCTGGATGTTGACAAAGCTGCTGCGAACATACGCAGCAACATTTATTTCCGCGGGCCCAACGTCTGGATCCTTGCGTTCTCCATCATCATAGCATCCGTTGGCCTCAACGTCAACTCCACGGCCGTAATCATCGGCGCCATGCTCATCTCGCCTGTCATGGGACCCATCATCGGCATGGGCCTCGGCTTGGGCATCAACGATACCCGACTGCTTGGAGACAGCCTGCGCAACCTGCTTATAATGGTGATAATCAGCCTGATAGCCTCCTCGCTCTTCTTCCTGCTTTCACCTCTGAACCTGGCCAACCCGACCGAATTGCTGGCACGCACCTCACCT
>JAEENZ010000260.1 GCA_016283985.1 Bacteroidales bacterium
TCTCCACATAATCATCCTCGATGACGGGTATCTCCCTGTTGATCAGTGGGATAAGCACCTTCTTGCCCTTCAGCCAGAAGTGACGCTCGTCCTTGGGATTCACGCAGATGGCGGCATCCGCCATGATGGTCTCCGGACGGGTGGTGGCGATCACCAGATACTTGTCCGTGGGCTTGCCGGAGCCGTCGGAGATGTAATATTTCAAATGGTAGAAATGGCTCTGGGTGTCCTTGTGCACGACCTCGTCGTCGCTGACGGCCGTGAGGGCCTCGGGATCCCAGTTGACCATGCGCACACCCTTGTATATCCATCCTTTCTTGTAGAAATACACGAATGTGTTGATAACGGCCCTGGAGAGATCCGGATCCATTGTGAACTTGGTGCGGTCCCAGTCGCAGGAGGCGCCCAGCTTGCGGAGCTGCTGGAGGATGATTCCCCCATGCTCTTCCTTCCATTCCCAGGCATATTTCAGGAACTCTTCGCGGGTGATATCCTCCTTGGATATACCCATCCCCTTCAACTTGGCCACGACCTTGCTCTCGGTTGCGATGGAGGCATGGTCCGTGCCGGGAACCCAGCAGGCATTCTTGCCGTCCATGCGCGCCTTGCGGATGAGCACATCGTTGAGCGTGTTGTTGAGTACGTGACCCATGTGGAGGATGCCCGTCACGTTAGGCGGCGGGATCACGATGGTGTAGGGTTCACGGGAATCGGGTTCGGAATGGAAGCAGCGGTTGTTTATCCAATAGGAATACCACTTGTCTTCCACTTCCGCGGGATTGTATTTAGCGTTCAGTTCCATAGTCTGCAAATTTAATCAATTCCTCGTAAACTTTGTGTACGGGGAAGCCCATCACATTGTAAAAAGATCCGTCGATGCCTGTGATGGCGGCATAACCTATCCATTCCTGGACTCCATATCCCCCAGCCTTGTCGTACGGACGGAAATTGTCGATATAATTGTCTATCTCACTGTCTTCGAGTCTGCGGAAATGTACGAGGGTGGAATCGGTAACGGTTTCCATGTGGCTTGAATCGCGTACCGTAACAGCTGTAATCACCTCATGGGTGCGCCCGGAAAGGGCTTTCAGCATGTTCACAGCCTCCTCGCGGGAGTGAGGCTTGCCCATAATCAGGCCGTCCAGAAGAACCATCGTGTCGGATGTTATGAGGATTTCATCCTCCTCCAGTTGGCGGTGGAAACCGCGCGATTTGCCTTCCGACATCAAAGCCGGCACCTCGCAGTGCGGGGTGTCAGGACTGAAACTCTCTTCAAAGGTATTCTGAGTATCTACGGTGAAATCTATATTGAGCCCAGCCAGCAACTCCCGACGTCGCGGAGACCCGCTTGCAAGTATAACTTTCTTTCCTTTCAGATCCATACTAGAACAACTTGGCGTATTCGTCTTCTTCGAAATACCACTTCTTCTGGGCGCGGAGTACCTTTTCTATTATCTCGCGGAGGCATCCTTTTCCTCCGGGGACTTCACAGATGTAATCCGCGGCATCGCATGCATCCGCCGATGCATCTTTGGGGGCCGCACCTATCCCCACCGCTTTCAGCACGGGAACATCGGGGACGTCATCCCCAAGAAAAACGACCTCCGAGGGCTTCAAATTGTATTTCGCGCAGAAATCATTCAAGGCTTTGATCTTGCCGCGGCAGCCCAGATAGATGTCTTCCGGAGCAACGCCGCAGGTGGTGAAGCGGTTGCGCACGCCCTCAGTGTCTCCCCCGGTGAATACGCCGATGCGGTAACCCCGCATGAGAGCCACCCGGATTGCGAAACTGTCTTTGGCGTTAAACACCCGCACCATCTCGTGACTGTCGTACGCCAGAAGGCTTCCATCAGTCATCACGCCATCCACATCGAAGGTGATGGCCTTGATATCTTTCCAATTCATTATGATTTCGTTCCTCCGCCCGGCATCATGTCCGCCAGATTGAACGTATTGCCCTTTGCGGCGCCCTCAAGCATGATGGGACCGAACTGGGACTCATACTTGCCCACGTTCTCCATAAGAGCGTTCAGCAGGCGCTTCACGTGCTCGGGGCTCATTACGATACGGTTGTTGATCTTCGGGCCGGGCATTCCGGGAAGCGTGCTGGCGAAATCGAGCACGAATTCGCTGCGGGAATGGGAAATGATGACAAGGTTTGAATATGAACCGCTGGCAAGCTGAGGGTCCAGATTAAGGTTCATGGTATTTTCTTTCTTACCGTCCATAGCTACATTTTCTTTTACGATGCGAAGATACATAAAAAAAATGAGCTGTGACCCTCACGGGCAACAACTCATCTAACCACATAATTAATAACACTAAAACTAATAACCAATAGGCTGAAGG
>JAEENZ010000261.1 GCA_016283985.1 Bacteroidales bacterium
TGCCGCCGCCTATGTCGAGATAGGGTTCTGACCAATAGCCACCGTCTATCTCGAGGGGTTTTGTGAACCACTCCTTTGACGGATAGTCATAATCTTCCGTTGCCAGCGACTTAAGGGCGAGTGTGTCAGCCTCCCTGCATACATATGGTGAATACAGGGAACGCTTGCGGAGGTAATTGGGCACCATCGCTACGGTAGATCCCATCACCGAAGGATTGTCTTCCACGATGCGCATCGGCACCCGGGGCAGACTGTCCGGATAGTCAAGGCACCAGCGGGCAATCCATACGCTGTTGCGCACCGCGGATTCGGCCTGGTGGGCGGCATCCTGAAGCAGCAGGCGGGTGGTCTGCAACTGGCTCTCGGCCCGCAACTGAGCTTGTTCATACAGTCCTTTTCGGGAGAAGTAGTTCTGAAGGAGCGACATAGCCTCCAGAGTGAGCGCTGCCACTATAATCAGCAGCAGTCCGGCACCTGCCGATTGGCGCATTACTTTATCTAAATCCTTGAATCTTTTCATATCACGGGACGGCCTTTTGCAACCGCCTTACAAATGTAAAAAAAAGGGGGCAATTATTATTAATTATAACTATCTTTGTAATAATGCATAGAGAATAATCAACTGTAACTATATGAAAAAAGCTATCGTTATCATTATCGCTGCGCTGGCTCTTTCGGCCCCGCGCGCATTGGCTCAGGATATGTTCAACCACTTGGCTGTCGGCATCTCCGTAGGTATCGACGGTCTCGGCCTTGAAGCTGCCACTCCGCTTGGAGATCACTTCCAGCTTCGAGGCGGCTATTCACTCGTGCCATTCACTTACAACAGAAATATAAACTTCGGAACTGCGAATGTTGGCAACAAGCCCCGCAATATGGATAACGTTCCTCTGCAGGCCAAGCTCTGGAAGGGCGGCCTCGGCAATATCCTCGCCGACTGGTATCCCGGAGAAGGCTCTTTCCACGTTACTGCAGGTGTGTTCGTGGGCGGCAATTTTGCAAGTGCCGACGCTGACCTTCGCAAGTCTCTCGATGCGGCTGAATACGGCACCCTGGGTATCGGATTTGAAGGCGGTCCTGCTTTCACTACCGACTCCAAAGGTTTCGCACACGTCGACTTCAAAGTTCTGCCCGTAATGCCTTATGTCGGCATCGGAGCAGGCCGTGCGATCAGCGAAGGCCGCGTCACTTTCACTATGGATTTCGGAGCCCTGGTTACCGGCGGCATCAAACCCCAGTCATACAACTACATCCGCAACTCCCTGAATCCCTCGAATCCTGTCGAGGTCATCAGCATCAACAGCAAGGCTGTCAACAACAGGGACAAGGGCTGGATTGACAAGATCAGCGGCATCCCCGTTTTCCCGCTCCTCAAATTCAACGTTTTCGTAAAACTCTTCTAGAAACATATCGGCAACGAAAAAAGTCCAGTTTTACAAGCTGGACTTTTTTATGCGAAGCATCGGCCGAAGGCCGCGGGGGTTTGGGGGCAGAGCCCCCGGTAAGAAGGTTGCGGCTGTCCGCAACGACAAAATAAAAACGCAGCGACTTTTCGCTGCGTTTATTTTGGCGGTGCGGACGATACCGCAATTGACGAAAAAATAACATACCATTCCGAAAGCCAAATTTCATAACTATTTAATAATCAGTATAAATACGAAAAACACCTTTCGGCACCCCATAGTGTACTTTCGGGATTTTTAGTACATTTTCAGTACACTTATTCGGGATTATTTTGTATCTTTGCAGTACGAAATTTAAACATATCAGTTATGGCAACCACATTTGTACTGCTCAACAAAGAGTCCAAAGGACTAGTCCCTTTGTACATCCGGATCCAGCATCCGAACCCCAAAATCAACATCAGAACCAAGATTGATCTCGACGTCCCGGCCGAGAAGTGGAAGCTCAACCGCAACGGCGCCGCATGGTCCAATTACGCCCAGAGCGAGTCCGGTTCTTTCGTAGTCGCCAAGACGGAAGAGATTCGGACAGCCATCGACTCCAGACTTCGGGAAGGCAAAGCGCTCACCACAAATGACGTCCGCAAGATCTGCGACGAAATCATCTACCGCGAAGAGCGCGATGAGCAGCTGCGCCAGGAGGAAGCCCGCCGCCTGGCGGAAGCCGAGGCCAAGCGGATGACCCTCTCCAAATACATCGACCTCTACATCCAGCAGATCTTCTCCGGAGCCCGTCAGACCGACAAGGGCAGCAACTTCGCCTATGGTACGGCCAAATCCCTCCGGGAGTCGATGACCGTCTGGAAGACCTTCCAGAAAGAGACCCACAAGACCTACGACTTCGACGATATCGACATGCCGATGTACTATAAGTACACCGAGTGGATGAAGGATCGCAACTACGCCATCAACACCGTAGGCAAGCACATCAAGAACCTCAAGAGCATCCTCCGCTGCGCTGAGTCCGAAGGCTACAACCAGAACCAGCGCTTCAAGGACAAACGCTTCCGCGGCACCCGCGTGGAAGTGGACTCCATCTACCTCACCAAAGAAGACCTCAAGAAGTTCTGCGCCGTTGACCTCTCAGGCAAGCCCAAGGGATACCAGGAAGCCCGCGACATCTTCCTCGTCGGCTGCTGGACAGCCCAGCGCGTCTCCGACTACAACAACATATCCCGCGACGCCATCCAGTCCTACACCAAGCGCACCATCGTCGATGTTCCCGACCCGGAGAACCCAGGGCAAACCAAGCCGGAAATCCAACTCCGCGAAGTTATGTACATCAACATCCGCCAGCACAAGACCGGCGCCAAGGTGGCCGTCCCTTGCTCCTCGGAGCTCAAGACCATCCTCGAGCGCTACGACTACCAGATGCCCCACCTGGCCGATCAGGTCATCAACCGCTACATCAAGGAAATCGGTGAATGGGCCGGCATCGACGACATCGTGGAAATGGTCGAGACCAAAGGCGGCAAGAAGACCACCGTTAAATATAAGAAGTATAAACTGATTCACTCGCATACAGCCAGAAGGACTGGAGCCACCCTGATGTACCTCTCCGGAATGGATGTCTATGACATCATGAAGATCACCGGACACTCCTCGCCCAACATGCTCAAAAAATACATCAAAGCAGACCAGTTGGAAGTTGTGGACAAGATTATCGACAAGTACAACTACTTCGATTGATATGGAAACAACAGAAAGACAAACTCTAATGACGGTGGCGGAACTGCTCGGTTCCGCCATCCTGCGTATTGATCGCATTACCCGCAGCCTTCGCGGAGAGCAGATGGACAGACTGGAAGCCGCAGGTATCCCCGAAGACATCCTCAAGATGAAAGAAGAATACGCCACCCTGGACGATTCCCTGCTGTTAAGCGTCTTTTTCATCAACGACCAGTGGCCAGCCATTGAGAACAACCGCGCCCGCCTGGGCGAGCTCCGCAGCTTCGCCGACGGCTTCGGCCGCTTCTGCAGCACCGTCACCGCCTTCGATGATGCCGTCATCGCCGACAAACCATCGGCCTGGAAACTCCTGGGCGAATACGAGGCCTCACGGGAATACGCCACCCTCGCGGGCAAATATACCAGCCTGCTGCGTCCCGCCTTCGAATATGAGCAGAGCGTCCGGCCTGGCCAGAAACCACGACTCAGCCCGCTCCAGGGCCTTTGTGAAGATCTGCAGGACTACTTCACCGGCAAGACCGACAAAGATCTGGAAGATGCCCTCCTAAAAGGTCTCCCCGGAGGCCCCAAGGGAACCTGGAACGGGACGTTGACGCAGGCCACCTATTTCGGCCAGCATTTCAAAGTCAGCGCCCAGACGATGAACAAGCTGTTCTCCTTCACAGGCAAATACGGCCAGCCGGAAAAAGCCCACTACACCAAGTACAAGGCGAACAAGATCCTTCCGGAATCGCCCTTCGCCGTCCTATTGTCGAAATACCCCCGAAAGGGATAGCGGAAATATGTCGATGGAAATCGGCACGCCGAAACGGTAAAAGCTCTCGCCCGAGGGCTTTTTTTATCCCGTGCATCGACATCTACCGACAATCCTCGACATCCGAAAACTATTGATATTCCGCAATTTCCCTTTCATCTTTGCATTGCCGGAAAGGTATTCCGGTAGGGAGTGCGCACAACCCTATTGTCTAATTTCAAAGTGATAGAACTATGAGTGTATTGGACGCAATAGGTGATTATCTGGAGGGCATCGTATACGACAGTGTCCGGAAAGCGATGATAGAGGTTGCTCCTAAACCAAAGGCTGATGAGGAAGAGGTTTATATTTCAGCAAGAGAAGCTTGTGAATATCTCGGAATCAAGACCACCGCATTATATGACAGGCTCAAGCTGCCCGACATCCGTTCCAAGAAGGAAGACGGACGGCGGATGGTGTGTCTGAACGATTTGAAAAAGCTTAAGGAACAGAAAGCCATTGGCAAATATGCTCGCTATAAAGGGAAATTGTAGTTCAACGCAAACTTCCTTTAACAGAGTATATTATGGCAAATCTGACCAAAATCGGGCCCGACAAAAGGCCCGTAGGTGAGACGCCGGTATGCGTCTTCCACCGTGCAACCACGCCAGGCAAAGGAGAGCTCCCGCTGGAGCTCCGCGGCCAGGCCTACCAGAAAGAATCCTCCCAGATTCAAATCCTCACGCTCTCCGCCTTCCTGGAACTCGGACTGCAGTACCCCGATGAAATCCGCCAGATCCGGCAAACCGCCGACAAGGCCGAACGTGCCCGCCTCAAACGGAATCTCCTTCCTGCTGGATGCATATCCTGCCAGGTAAAGACCCGAATGGCCGGCGTCCGCAAAGAAGATAAGATCGAGGCCTACAACTCCCTCATCGTCCTGGACTTCGACAACCTGGAAGACGTCACCCGAGCCAAGCAGGACCTCGCGCAGTTGCCCTATATCTGGTACATCGGACTCAGCGTCAGCGGGGAAGGCCTCTTCGCCATCGTCCCCGTCGATACCGACGACTGGCGGGACCACAAACACTACTTCGAAGCCCTCAGCCGGGAAATGAAAGACATCGGCTACACCGTCGACGGCGCCTGCAGCGACGAAACCCGCCTTCGCTTCATCAGCATCGACGAGCATCCCTACCTCAACGAAAGCTGCGACATCTACTGTCTCCCGGAAGATGATCCGGAAGAGCTGCAGGAAGACTTCCAGACCCACGACATCCCGGACGAAACACGCCTGGAGATGTATGTAGAAGAGTGGGAGCGCAAGAAAATACCCCTCGATGACTACGACGAATGGCTTACCCTAGGGATGTCCCTCTCCGGCCTCGGAGACGCCGGCCGGGCCGCCTTCCACCGCATCTCAGCCTTCTCCGGCAAATACGATGCTGCCGCCACCGACAAGAAGTTTGACGAGCTGGCCAGAAACACCCGCGCCATCGGCCCCGGCAGCTTCTTCTACCGCTGCCACCAGCGCGGCGTCATCCCGGAAAGCATTCCACACTACGAGTGTATCCCATTCCCCGTTGAGGTATTCCCCAAGAAAGTCCGGGAAATCATCCTGGAAACCCACAAGCACCAGAATTTCCCCATTGACTACATTGCGCCCTGCCTGCTCTTCGTCGCCGCCCTCTCCTGTGGGAACGCTGCCGTTGTGGAGATGCAGATGGGCTGGAAAGAAAAGCCCCTCCTGTACCTGGCCATCGTAGGCGGCCGCGGCACCAACAAGACCAGCTGCTTCGACTTTGCCCTTGCGCCCATCAGGGAGAAAGACGATGAGCAGTACGAGCGCTATGTCAGCGAGAAGGCCCTCTACGATGCAGAATTCCTCAAGCCCCTGAAGGAGCGCAACCCCAAGCTGGAGATGCCTATGTATCAGCAGTACATCCTCAGCGACTTCACCCCTGAAGTCCTGGTCCGCCAGCACAAGGCCAACCCCAGAGGCCTCATCGTCTTCTTCGACGAACTCATCGGCTTCATCTACAGCTTCAACAAATACCGCAGCGGGGCCGACGAGCAGATGTGGACCCAGCTCTTTGCCGGAGGCGGCGTCACCGTCAACCGCGTAGGCGCCGACCCCGTAAAGATTAATGACACCTGCATCGGCGTCTTCGGCGGCATCCAGCCGGAAATCCTCTCCAGCTTCGCCAAAGGCAAGATCCAGAACGGCTTTGTGGACCGGTGGCTCTTTGCCTATCCGGAGAAAGTTCCATACCCCAAGTTCAACGA
>JAEENZ010000262.1 GCA_016283985.1 Bacteroidales bacterium
GTAACCTTTCCAACGAGTTGTATGCGGATTCCGGTTCCGGTGCTTCCGGCGTTTTCTCCAAGAATCTCACTGGGCTTACTGAAAGCACGACCTATTACTACAAGGCCTACGCTCTGGAGTACAATGAGTCTACGTCATCCTATGAGTACCGCTACGGCAGCGTAAGGTCGTTTAATACGGCCTCTGCTTCTGCCATGGGAACCGGCTATCTTGGATGCTATGAGGTTCCTGCTATTACCAACCTGACCGGCACGGGCGCAAGCGGAACCAATGCCGGCCGTGGAGATAACTGGTATAGGTATTACACTTCCAACAACAAACAGCAGGTGGCAACGCACACCTTTGCCCAGGATGAAACCATTGACCCTCTGGAGCCGCAGGTGCGAAACTACACCGTTTTGTATGATCAGGACAAGTACGCCCCCTTGTGGGTGGCCTACGCCATGCACAGGACAACGTGGAAGAAGATCCTTAGCGGACGTTCCGGTTCCTGGGGCGCTGACCCGGCTATAGGTCTTACCCAGCAGACCGGCCTGGACAACGCAAATGGAGTAGGATACAGCCGTGGCCATATGGTTTCTTCCAATGAGCGCCAGACAACGGCGAACCAGAACGAGCAAACCTTCTACTATACTAACCAGGCGCCGCAGTTCCAGAATGGTTTTAACGGCGGGCTCTGGAGCACTATGGAAAGTGATATAGTTTCCCATTCGCCAAGCGGCAGGGATACGCTCTACGTGGTCACAGGCGTGCTTTACGAGGAGTCCTGGTACAATGCAGACCCTTCAAGAGTCCGTTCACTGCCCAGCGGTAGCGGCACCTTGAATGTGCCAGTACCGAGTCACTTCTACAAGTGTTTGATGAAATGTACCTTCAACGCCTCCGGCGACATGATTGCCGCCCAGGGCTGCGCCTACATCTTCACCAATGTGTCCCATTCCGGGGAGTCCTACAGTTCAGGGATCACGACCATCGATGCCATTGAGCAGCGCGCAGGTTTCGATTTCTTCCACAATGTCCCGGACAGTTTCGAGACTGCGGCGGAACAATCGTCAAATCCCTTGTGGTAGTATAGGTTCAAAGAGCCAATATCTATCTTAATCGCCAAAGCCCGACCTTTATGACTGGCCGGGCTTTGTGCATAAACGTCGGGCATATGCACTACTTGAGCGCAGAAATCTCCTCCTTGCTCAGGCCAGTAATGTCTGATATATCGGCGATGCTCATGCCCTTCGCCAGCATCTTAGCCGCAATCTTCCGGCTGGCTTTAGATTCACCTTCATTCAGCCCCTCAACCCTTCCTTCTTCGCGGGCATAGTTTTTTTCGGCTATGATGTCCAGTTCGTTTCTCATGACTATTTCGTATTCAGTTTGTCGTTCTACCGGCATGTTGGCGAACTCGGCGGCATTGTACAGCATCTTCAGGATGTCTTCCTCGAAACCCACCGGGCGCTCCGGCAGCTCGTGCATGTACTTCAGCGAAAACGCGAATTTCTCCAACAGCGTCCTGCACTTCTGCGGCTCGTCCTTGGTCATCTTCAGCCGTCCCAGTTCCAGGTAGACGAACTGCAGCGCCTCCGTCATCAACTCTCCGTTCCGTGCGTTCCGGATGGCATACCTGCTCACGAGCCCGTTCTCCAGCACGTCGCCGCTCTCGTGTCTTATGCTGAAATTCAGCAGGCTGATCACGTAGACAGGCAACAGGCCGTAGTCCATCTTGTCCAGGCTTCCGCCCTTCTCCGCCTTCTCCCTCCGCTCTGCCAGTTTCTTGGACAATTGCGCGCGAATAGGATATGTGGCATAGCACAGCATCCTGTCGGCGTAGTTGTTCTGTGGCGAGAATTGCATCTCGACGATGAACTGTTCACCTGTGTCGCTGGTGCAGAACAGGTCAAAATTAGTGATTTTATCCGAAACGGACAAGCCATGGTTTTCTTTTTCCCTGAGTTCCAGGACGGTAACGGTTTTTCCTGGGACCATGAGTTCGATGATTTTGGCTAGCAGCTCCTCGTTTCCGGGAGCGCAGACGACCACCTTGAAGGCGTCGTCGAAAAGGATGTTGGCATATTTCTGTTCCATAATGATATAAGTTTAATAATGGAACGGCAATAATATACTCAAACGTTCGAGACTCCAAATAATATCGCCAAACATTCGCCTTAATATATGTTTATGCTGACGATTGCATGTTTTAACGACACCATAAGAAAAATCTTATGGTTTGCCTAAACTTAAAACTTATTATGGAATTGGCTGATTAACAGCCCAATACGGTCAGCACGTCGCCCTCTACCAGAAAGCGGATGTTCTTGCCTTTAAAACTAAGACCGTAGATGCGGGAGGGGTCGTCCTGATAGGCGGGGCGGGGGTCAAGGGAGAGGATGGCCTCAAGGGTTTCATCGCGCATAAAGGGATCTT
>JAEENZ010000263.1 GCA_016283985.1 Bacteroidales bacterium
GGCACCGGCAATCAGCCCGTACACGCTGCGCAGGTACTTCCTGTCCTGCGTGAAGGCATAGCGGTCCCACAGGTGAGTTGCGAGCCATGGGCCGTTGGCAGGCGCGAGATTCCAGATCATCGATTCGGAGTCCCCCGGCGAAGCGAAGCCGTAGATATTGGAGGATATCTCCGCAGTCCAGCCGCGGGCGTCGTAGTAGGCCTGCGCGACCCTCTCCCCCGATTTCTCCAGGGAGCGGATGTAATCTACCAGCGGCGGCATGCATTCGTCAAGGTTGGTGACGTTCGCGGGCCAGTAGTTCATCTGGATGTTGATGTTATTGTGGTAGTCGGTGTTCCAGGGTCCCTTGATCTTGTTGCACCACAGTCCCTGCAGGTTTGCGGGCATGTCACCCTGGCGGCTGGATGCTATCAGCAGATAGCGCCCGTACTGGAAGTACAGCGCCTCCAGCCCCGCATCGGGAACTCCTTCCCGATAGCGGTCTAACCTGTATGGCGTAGGGAGGGCGTCCGGAGGGGATACCCTGTCGGACAGTACCAATTCAACACGACTGTACAAGTTCTGATAATCAGCCAGATGGCGGCGCAGCAGCTTCTTCCAGCCACGACGGCCGGCGCGGGCAATGCGGCGTGCGGTGACCTTGGCGGGATCCTTCCCCTGATAGTATGTGGCCGGATCGCTGAGGTCCGGATCGAAATTCATCTTGTAGTTGGTGGCGGATGCCACGAGAAACAGCACCTCATCGGCGGCGGACACTTTCAGGATCCCATCTTCAGAGGCCACGGAACCGCCCTTGGCCAGAGCCTTCACCCGCAGTGCAAACTTCTCTCCATTGGCCTTAAGCGCTCCGGAATAAAGGATGGCCTTGCGGCCAACGGACACCGTCGATCCTTCCGCGATTGGGTTCTGCAGGTAGCTCAAAGCCAGATTCAGCGAGGCGGGTCTGTCGGCCGTAAAGCGTACCGCCATCACCTGGTCGGGATAAGAGACGAACACCTCGCGCTTGTAGCCCACTCCGTCCTGACGGAACTGGACGCGCACCAGCGCGGAATCCAGCGAAAGGCTTCTCTCATAGCCCTCCACGGTTGCTCCGGGACCGGAATGCGGGTCGGGACGCTCAATCTTCACGGCTTCCCATTTGCCGCTGTAATTCACTTTCTGGGGAGCCTGGTTGCCGAATCCTTCCGGCACGGGGCCCTCGCGTAGGCCGGTTTCAATCAGCAACTCGCCCAGAGTGGTCATGAAGCCGAAACGGTCCAGTTTCTTCCCGTCCACCACACGCTCTGGCACGGCGCCGAAGTTCTTCTTGGTGAGTTCCTCCGCCAGAGCATCGTCCCCGTCCAGGAAAGCCTGCCGGATCTCAGGAAGAACAGAGGCCGCAGGGCGGTTGCATTCCCAATAGTAGACAGGGTCGTCGCTAACCGCAGGACCACCGGTCCAGAGGGACTTCTCGTTCAGCGTGAGCCTCTCGCGGGAGATGGAGCCCATCACGTTGGCGCCCAGGGAGCCGTTGCCGACCGGCAGCGACTTGCTCTCCCATTCGGGATCCGTTCCCCCCGCCCACACGGCACTGCCAGCCGAGGACGTGGGCATATCGAACCAGATGCGCAGGGGCTCGGATGCCCGTGCGCACACCACCAGCAGCAGTGCTGCAGCTATCATGAAGGTCTTCTTCATTCCGTCTCTATCTTGATGTTATCGTGTATCTCCAATATCTTCCCGTCCCGGCTCAATCCTTCGCCAAATATCTGATATTCAGTATCTTTGTCCGCCGTCCAGAACTCGAAGCGGCACTCCCCGGAAGCATCGAGGGTGACGGACGGGTTCCAGTAGATGGTGGTGCGCAGGTCGGCCTCGGGCGAATCTTTCTGCTTCTGGGTGATGTATTTGGGCGCCCAGAACTCTGCCGGGCGCTGATAACCCAGCGGACGCACGCGGACTATGTTGTCGTTCTTCTTGAGATTCTGAACGAAGCCCTTGGCGGTCTTGATGACTATGGCTCCGCTGTAGCCTGGATAGTAGCCGAACTGGGAGGTGTAGTCCTTGATCACGAACATGCTCTCTATATCCCGGGGACTCATGGTCATGATATCATATTCGGGCATCACAACGTCGTCTATCACGGGAAGGGCCGGCAGTTCGGAGCGGGTGGTGCTGACATAATTGCCGTTGGCGTTGTGCCGCACGGTCACGCCCGGGGTGTTCAGGAATACGGAGAGGATGTTGGTGTAATTCATCTTTTCTATATCCTCCGCGGTGAGCGGTCGGGTGGAGTTCATTTCCGAATACCAGATGGATTCGCTGGGCTTTTTCTGCAGGCTGGCCTGCACCGTAGCCGCTTCCAGCAAGGTTTCCTGGAGGCCGTGCTGGCGGATGTATTCGTCGAAGGCCTGCTTCAGGTCGGCGTCCGGCACTATGCTCTCCCGCTCCTGCGGCAGCGAGGCCCCGGAGGTGCCGGGATAGGTCTCTTCATCCACCATCAGGATATTGCCGGCCTGTCCCTTGCCGGTCTGGGTCTGAAGCGTTATCTCGGTTCCTTCCGGGAATTCGGTCGCAAAACTGAACCGGCCGTCCTTCGCAAGAGGGGCGTAGTTCACGCTCACCATGGTGTTCAGGGTCGCATAGAGCGAGACGCGGCCACCGGCCATCCTGTTGAAAAGGTAGCCCTCCGCGTGGCCGGAGAGGATCTGTGCCTTTTCAGGAAGCACCGACGGAGTCGTGCAGGCTCCTTTCAACACAGCGGGAAGATCATATCTGCGCCATGCCTGCGTGAGCATCAGGGCGTCCACGAAAGGCTCTCCCCTTGGGGTGAAATACTCCGCAGGGGCCTCCACGTAACCGTTCAGCTCCGAACTCAGCAGCAAGGTGGCGGCGAGGCTGTTAAGCGAATCAGGGGCGGATGCGTGGCTGTCGGTCACGCTGACGGCCAGGCTGGCGACGGATGCCTGTGCCCCCGGGGGCAGCTTGAAACTCGCCTGCACCTTCTCCCTGCCGGCGTAAAGGCCTTTCATGGTGCCACCGTCCAGGGTCAGGCGGGCATCCTTCCCAAGATTGAAGAAAAGGCGCTCGCTCAGGATGTTGAAGTCTTTGTCTATCAGCATGAAAGACACTATTCCGGAGGGGAAGGTAGCGGTGGTGAAGGAATAGAAAGTGCGGTCCTTCTCCCATTCCATGCATCCCAGGGGCCGTCCGGCCTGATGCACGAGCAGCCACAGCCCATCCTCGGGAGCCTCGGGGCCGCGCAGAAGCGATAAGTTCAGGGTGCTCTTGAACCGCTGCAGCTGTATGATGCGGGCGGCAGGATTTGCGGCAGGCAGGGGGAAGCGTTTCTGGCGCCCGCCATCCGCCATGCACACAGCCACGTATTTCTCTCCGGCCTGCGGTTTCATTATGAAATAACCCATCCCCCGGTGAAGATTCTCGATCTGCGCGACTTCCGCCCCTTTCGAATCCAGCACGCGGCCTTTTATGTTCATGCCCAGGCCGTCCTCCCCCAGAACCTTCACGCCTACGCGGCATGCCCTTCCGGGCACCAGGTATCCGCCTTCAGGCAGCAGGGAGACATCGAAGTCCAGTTTCTTTTCGGCAAGGATATCCTTGCGCTTGGCGTAGGGATCCAACACCCGCAGGGTCTTGCGGAAGAAGCAATCTTCCCCGAAGTTCTGCATGTAGCGTGTATACGACCGGAGGGTGTAATCCCCTTCCGGAAGCACTTCCTGCAGGTCGATGTGGCCCGCGAACACGCCCAGGCTGTCCGGACGCAGCATGATGCGGCGCATCAGTTCTCCTCCCGGGCTTACCAGTTCTACATATACATATCTGCTGATGCGGGATGGCCGGTTGTCGGCATCCGCCAGATGCGCCCTGAGCCATACCCGGTCTCCGGGCATGTAGGACGCGCGGTCGGTCGTAACATGTATCTTCTCCAGGGGCCAGAGTCCGGCCTGCCTGGTCAGACGCGTCAAAGCGGAATCCCGCACGCTAGGGAGTTCTTGTCCCGATGCGCAGACGGCATACAGGAAAAGAACGCACGCACAGATGCGGGATTTCAACATTGTATTATTCTGCCGCAGCCTGCTGGGCTTCCTGGGCTGCCTTCTGGGCGGCTGCCTGCTCTTCGGCCATCTTCTGCATCTCTGCAGCCAGCTTCTCTCGCAAGGCACGCTGCTCGGCAACCTTCACGCGAATGTCCGGCAGGAGCGCGAAAGGCTGGGAATAAAGGAGAGTGCAGCGTTCGCCGTTTTCCAGATCGACCTGCACCCTGCCGTCTTCAGTGGCGCTCAGGGTAAAGGGAACGGTGTCGACCACTCCCTTGCCGTCGACAATCTTGCCATCCCTCCAGAAGGAGTTCATGGAAAGGGAATCAGCGGCCGCGAACTCCATATATACTTCTCCGTCAGGAATGCCGTCCTTCAGCAAGCCGCGGACGGTGAAGAGGGAATCCTTGAATACTCCGCTGATGGCGCTGCTGCCCTCTATGCGACCTATATCCGCGCCCTGGACTTCCTTCCATTGCGACAGATCGAAACTCTGGAAGGGGCTGGACTTGAAATCGCCCACATAGATACCGAAGGGCTCGCCGGCCTTGAGTTCGCCGGAGAAGCTGAACTTGCCTGGGATGGATATGGTCAGGGATCCGTTGCACTCCTTGCCATCCTTGACGTCACCGTCGTAGGTGCGTCCGTCGATGCTGTAGCGCACACGCCCGTTGACCATGTCGGTGTAGACGCTGTTCGCAAGGGTGATTTCTGGTTTCCATTTGCCGTCAGCGACGGTGCCATTCTCCCAGATCACCTTGCCGGTAGCCAGGCATGGGCCTGTGATGCCGTTACCCGTGAGGGGAAGCACGGTGCCCACATAGGTCCTGCCGCCCATGCCGAAGGAAGACATGAAGAGGCCGTCCTCCAGCCATTCGCCCTGAAGGGTGAGGCCGCCGACGGGATCGTTGCCGAAACGGACGGATCCCTTTCCGGACACGGCCGTGTCGTTCCATGTGCCTTCCAGATACCTGTCAAGGGTCTTGTTGTAGAACTCGCCTGCACCGAAATGCCTGCCGTTCTGCCATTTGCCTGTATAGATGTCGCCCTCTGCATAGTTCATCTTTCCTTCTCCGGAAGGCAGGCCGGCTTCCCAGCCGCCTTCATAGGAAGCACCTGTGGCGTAGGTCATGACGCCCTCGCCCTGCTGCTTGCCTGCGGCCCATCCGCCTTCATATCTGTCTTTATTGGGATACTCCCTAACGCCCTTGCCGTCGTAGAGGCCCGCAGCCCAGCCGCCCACATACGTGGAGCCGTCGGCGTAGGTCATCGATCCTTCCCCGTGCTGCTTGTTGTCTTCCCAATTGCCTTCATAGTAATCCTTGTTGGCAAAGGTCATTTTGCCTTCGCCGGAGATCTTGTCGTCCACCCAGTTGCCGAGATACTCGTCGCCGCTGAGGAAACGCATGGTCCCAAGGCCGTTCTTGATGCCATTCACCCAATTGCCGGAATAGATTTCGCCATTGACGTAAATCATAACGCCCATGCCGTTGGGTGCCTTGTTTTTCCACTCTCCGTCGTAAATGTCGCCGTTTTTGAACTTGACTTTTTTCGCATCCAACTGAGAAGGAACGAATGCAAGGAACGCGGCCAAAGCCAGGAATAGGATCTTTTTCATATGCTATTGATTATTGTTTGCTTGTTATCCAAGCTTCAAATTTAGCAATTTCTTTGAAAAAGAAAAACAGAAAACATTTATTTATCTTTGTAACAATTTGCCAGCTTCGGCGTCTTATAGTCGATGAAAAAAACAATAACTATACTTTGCTTCCTGGCCCTCTCGCTTTCCGCGATGGCAGGAAAGAACGTTTCCAAAACGCAATTGGCGGCACTGGTTTCGGAATACAGGCAGTACGACGGCGTGGAACTGGTTCAGCTCGGTTCCCTCGCTACGTCGGCCCTGAAGACCGTAATACGCATCTCCGCCAAGGATGACCCCGATGCCGCCGAGGCTCTCCAGCTTCTGGGCGGCATCCGCCGGCTGACCGTCTTCGAGTACGAAGACTGCTCGCCGGCCGTCAAAGAAAGGATTACCCGCAAACTGGACCGCATCCTGAACAGTTCCGAACTTCTGATCGAGGCCAAGGACGGCGACGATGCCATGCGGATGTACGGCGTGGTGGACGAAAAAGGCGACTCCGTGCGCGACTTCGTCCTTCACACTCCCGGCAGCTGCGCCCTAATCTGCATCTTCGGGAAGGTATCCATGAAGGCTATTTCAAAGATTATGGAAGAGAATGACTGAGAGGGAGTTCCATAGCCAGTATCTGTCCCTTGCCAACGCTCTCTACCGGGTGGCATACTACATCCTGGAAGATGCCGCGGAGGCCGAGGATGCGGTGCAGGAACTCTACCTCAAGCTCTGGAGGAACCGCGACGCCCTCGACGGCATCCGTGCTCCCAAGGCATATGCGATGACCCTCCTCCGCAATCTCTGCCTGGACCGCGTGCGGCAGGCAAGCAGGATTGTGGACGCAGAGGTGCCCGAGAGCCTTGGCGGAGGATTCGATCCGGATTCGGCCATGGATCAGAAAGAGCGCCTGGAGATGGTGCTCGCGGCGGTCAAATCGCTGCCCGACAAGCAGCGCGAAATCCTCATCCTGCGCACCGTGGAAGGACTTTCCTACGAGGAAATCGAGGAGCGCACAGGCATGAATTACCTCACACTTCGCGTGCTTCTTTCCCGGGCACGCCAAACATTGAAAAAGAAATTATGAAACGAATCGAAGATATAGAAAAAATGAGTCTGGAAGAACTGGAGCAGGAGGCCTCGCAGGTTCCCGTTCCGGAAGGCCTGACCGGCCGTATCAAGGATGCCCTTGCAGCGGAAAGAGTCAGCGAGCCGTCCGGCGCTTTTCTGGCTGAGCCTTTTTTTGGCGAAGACAGGAATGACGACCGGCGGCGGCGCAGGCATTGGCATGCCGCGTTCGGCTCTTTTGCGGTAGCTGCGGCCGTGGCGGCCGTGCTTATCCTGCACCGTCCTGCCCCGAAGGACAGTTTCGACGATCCGCTTCTGGCATATCAGCAGGTCGAGGAGACCCTGCAGTTCATTGCACAAAAAATCAACAAAGTTTACGAATAAAATGAAAAAGATTATAGTATTTGCAGCCTTGCTGCTCGGTTCCATATTCGCTTCCGCCCAGGACGGCAAGCAGATCTACCAGAAATACTCCGACGAGCCCAACGTTAGCGCGGTGTATGTTTCCCCCGCGATGTTCCGTCTCATCGGCAAGCTCCCCGACATGCAGGCCGGAGACGGTGACGTTAATCTCACCCCCGTCGTTCAGGCCCTCACAGGCCTCTACATCATCTCCAGCGAGAATCCGGACCTCAATGTCCGCATTGCCAAG
Organism: Bacteroidales bacterium; assembly: GCA_016283985.1. Next base: position 7,388 of record JAEENZ010000263.1, read on the forward strand.
GACGTTCGCAAGTTCATCGAAAAGGGCACGTTCGAGCTTCTGATGGAGGCGAAGGAAGACGGCGAGAAGATGACCATGTACACCGCCGGCGACGACAAGACCGTCACCAGCTTCATCATGCTGGCAGACGAAGGCACGGAAGTCACATTCATCTGCCTGGACGGCAAGCTGGACCGCACGAAGCTGGAAGAAATAATGTCAGAGAAAAACAAGTAGCGGCGGGAGCGGCGTCGAAAGCTGCGGCAGAAGCGGCGTCGAAAGTTGCATTGAAAGCTGCGTTGCGGCTTCGCGCCTGATTATCAGCCAATTATGTGAAAGCCTCTGGTGCAAATGTACCAGAGGCTTCAGCGTAAATACTTGATATTCAAGCCGGTAGGCGAAACATGGAAGGTAACTGGCGAGGTAAGGTAGAAGGTAACCGACCGAAATCCCCCACGAGACGGGTAAGGTCCAATTTCATGCCGGGGACCTTACCCGCATTTCGGCCTCCCAAGCACTTCCAGTGGGTAAGGTGTCGCCCCTGAAATTGGACCTTACCCGGATGGCGAACTTTCCAGAATTTTTGGTTATATTTGTGAATTGTACAAAGTAACCAATAAGATATGCAGAACAAATTGCAAGAACTTACCGAAAAGCTCTATCAGGAAGGGCTGGTAAAGGGTAAGGCAGAGGGTGAAGAAGTGCTGGCGAAGGCCAGGCAGGAGGCGGCGCAGATCATAGCCGAAGCAAAAGAAAAGGCAGCGGCGATCACCGACAAGGCGGAAAAGGATGCCGAAGACCTCAAGTCCAAGGTGGAATCCGACCTCAAGATGGCATCCGCCCAGTGCCTGCAGGCCACGAAGAAGGACATAGAGAACCTTCTGGTGGGCAAGATCGAAGCCGGCAAGGTGTCCGAAACCCTCAAGGACTCCGCATTCATCAAAGAAATAATCAAGACCGTGGCTGCCAGGTTCAATGCCGAGGAAGCCACGGATCTTGCGCTTATCCTCCCGGAAAGCCTGAAGGCCGAGCTCGAGCCCTGGGTCCGCAACGAACTTGCCAAAACGCTCAAGGCCGAAGTGGCGGCAGACTTCTCCAAGAAGATAAGCGGCGGCTTCACCATCGGCCCGAAGGACGGCGGGTGGTTCGTCAGCCTCACCGAGCAGACTTTCAACGAGCTCATCGCAGAGTACCTGCGCCCCGTAACCCGCAAGATACTCTTCGGTGAATAACTACGAATACATAATCGCAGGACTCCCCTTCCTCAGCCAGGACGGGCGGGAAGCGCCGGACACGGAGGCCATCCTGGAAGACATCCGCGAGCAGCTGAGCGAAACGGACGCCAGGACGCTGGATTTTCTCCTGAGCGCCTACGCGCCGGACATGCCGGACGCATCCTTCTATCTCGAGGCGCAGAAGAGCCGCAACCACTTCATCCGCGAGTTCTTCGCCCTGGACCTGGGCGTGCGCAACGCGAAGGTGGAATACCTGAACCGCAGCCTGGGACGCCAGGAAGGCACCGACATCGTTAATCCCGCACTCGCCCTGGACCCGGACGCGATCCCCGGCCAACCCATAAACGAGGACCTGCCAGAATTCGACCAGAAACCCGAGGTGGACGCCATCCTGGAAACGGATGACATCCTCGGACGCGAGCGCGCGCTCGATAATTTCTATTGGAAAGCAGCCGACGCCCTCACGGTCCTGGATGTCTTCGACCTGGACCTTATCCTGGCATTCGTAGTGAAACTCAAGCAGGTGGAGCGCTGGCTCAGGCTGGACGAGGCCACCGGACGCGAACTGTTCCGCAAATTGGTTAAAGAAATAAAAGAAAATACTAAGATATGAGCACATTTGGAAAGGTGACAGGCATAGTCTCCAACCTTGTAACCGTGCAGGTGGACGGCCCCGTGGCGGAAAACGAACTCTGCCACATCAAACTCCACGGCACCGACCTCCTCGCCGAGGTCATCAAGGTCAACGGCGACAGAGCCTCGGTCCAGGTCTTCGAAAGCACCCGCGGTCTGCGTAACGGCGAC
>JAEENZ010000264.1 GCA_016283985.1 Bacteroidales bacterium
ATAATGGATATGAAAAAGCTTGTTTCCCTTCTGCTCCTGTTCCTGGCGCTGCCGCTGTGCATGACGGCCCAGTCCAAGAGCGAAACCAAGCAGTATGGCAAACTGGCGGGCAATCCCACCATGAAGGCCGTCGAGAAGTTCCTCAAAAAATATCCGTCCTCGGTCTACGCACCTAAGGTGCTGGGCATCAAGGACTCCCTCATCCGCATCGACAACACCAGCCTCATCTCCCGCGAGCAGGCCCTGGACCTTGCAGGGGAGTGCCTGGACGCCATCGGCTGGAAGAAAGACGGCAGGGAACACATCCTCGCCCTCGACAAAGACTTCACCCTCCGCATCCTCTCCCCGGAAGGGAAGGAGGAGGCCACGCGCATCATCCCCGTGTATTCCATGGAGGATGCCGCCGCACCGGCCTCTCTGACCATCCCTATGGAGATAATCTCCCCGCTGGGAGGCCGCTACTATCTGCATCTGGCCTACCTGAACGGGGCTTCAGAATACGTGGAGATGCTATATCTGCCGGAGGAGGACATACTCAACCAGGCTATCTTCTACGGCAATCCGCTCAAACTGGCTGCGGGGGAGGCCTACAAGATCGAAGGACAGAGTCCGGAGAGCATCGAGGGGCTGAATCCTACCGCCGAGGTGCTCTGGCTTCTCGCCCGATTCAAGGAGAATCCGGGCCTCGTGCCCATCTCCAAGGCTGACCTGCTCACCGATAACGCCATTAAATGGTGGCTGGAGCGGAATCCCAAGGCGGAGACCTCCGCCACGCGCCTGGCTTTCGGTCTGCTGGACCCTGAATCCTCCATAGTAGCGGCTTACAAGAAGGCCCGCAAGGAGAAGGGAAAGAACTATAACGTGGCCCTTTTCGACCTTCGCGGCTACACCATTATCTGCGCCGGCTCAAGGACGACGGGGGAGTATTCCCTCGTTTGGTGCGAGCCCGTGTGTAAGAACCGCAACAGGGACAAGTTCCTGAATACCATATATTTCGAGAAGGATGGCAATGTGCTGGACCTCTTCTATTATAAAGGAAAAAGCACTTTTAAAGTAAGAATATCCATGGCCTCACAGGCTGTGCGCCGATAGACATCAATGAATATGCGTAGAATCGTTTCAATCGTTTTGGCGGTGGGAGCAATGGCTTTCGCCGCTTGCGGGCCCAAAAAGGCATCCGAGCCTTCGGCTCAGGATTTCGCACCTTATATCAAGGCATTCACCGGCGGCATCGTTTTCGAAGATGCCACCATTCGCATCGAGCTCGCGGAAGACGCTACCGAACAGCCCACTGACGGCCTCTTCAGCTTCAAGCCCTCCATCAAGGGCAGCGTGAAGTGGAACGGGCCCCAGTCGGTGGCGTTCGTGCCGGAAGATGGCGCCCTCAAGGTAGGGCAGACCTACAAGGCCTCCTTCGCCCTCGGAAAGCTGATTCCGGGAGCGCCGGAAGAGTTCCCCTTCGGCATTACCGTAAAGGGCAACCTGGTCTCCGTGCAGGAAACCGAGGCCGAGCCGGACAACGGCAAGGCTTTCCGCGTAGTGCAGGCATCCGTGAAAGACAATTGCGTGGAGTTGAAGATGAGCGAAGCCCCGGCCAATGCAACCGTGAAGGGCCTCGTGGAGCTCACCGGCGTGAGACGCAGCTACGTTCAGGTGCAGGACCAGGTCATCAAGGTGCATTTCGAAGGCCGCAAGGGCGACATGACCCTCACTCTCGACAAAGGTTTGAAAGGTGTCGGCGGCACGGCCCTGGAGAAAGATTTCACCCGTGTGTTCCCTGAAACCGACGAGGCGCCCTCAGTGCGCATCCCCTTCAAGGGCAGCATCCTTCCGGACAAGCAGAGCCTGCTGCTGCCATTCAGCGCGGTGAACCTTTCCGCGGTTGAGGTGCGCGTAGTGAAGATCTACGAGAAGAACATCCTGATGTACCTGCAGGACAACTCCCTGGGCGGAGACAGCGAACTGCGCCGCAGCGGACGCCTGATATACAAGGGCGACATCGCCCTGGACGCCACCAAGGACCTGCATCAGTGGAACGACCACTGCATAGACCTCTCCGGCCTCTTCAGGCAGGAGCCCGGCGCCATCTACCGCATACGCCTGAGTTTCCGGCAGGACCAGAGCCTCTACGGCGGCAAAGAGCCCGTGCAGACCGTCAGCAAGCCTGTCGGCAAGCCTTCCAAGGAGGATGAGGCCGTATGGGACAGGCCCGATCCCTACTACTGGGACAACTATTACGATTGGGACGAATACAAGTGGAACGAGTCCAACGACCCTACCAAGCCCTCATACTACATGGATTCCGGCCGTTTCCCCGCGGTGCAGCTGCTCGCCAGCGACCTCGGTCTGATGGCGGATTATGCCGGAGGCGGCCGGATCTGGATCGCCGTGACCGACCTGATCACCGCCAAGCCCGTATCCGGGGCCAAGCTCGAGGTGTTCGATTTCCAGCTCCAGAGCATAGCCCGCGGCAAGACCGACGGCAACGGCCTCGCGACCCTTACCCTGGACGTTGACCGTAAACCTTTCGCCGTGGTGGCCAAGGCCGGAGGCAGCACGTCCTACCTCAAGGTGACGAGCGGATACAACGAACGCTCCACCAGCCGCTTCGATGTGGGCGGAGAGATGCTCCAGCAGGGCATCAAGGCTTTCATCTACGGTGAACGCGGAGTCTGGCGTCCGGGAGACACCCTTCATGTGACCGCCCTGGTGGCGGACCGCGGCAAGACCCTCCCTGAAGGACATCCGGCCACGCTGGAAGTCTACACCCCCGAGGGCCAGTTCTACAGCAAGCTCACCCGCAAGGGTACGGACGGATTCTACGGTTTCGACATCCCCACGAAGGCGGATGATCCTACGGGATACTGGAACGCCTACCTGAAAGTGGGCGGCAGCAGTTTCCACAAAGTGCTGCATGTAGAGACGGTCAAGCCCAACAGACTGAAGATCAATACTTTCTATCCTGCGGTGATGGAGGCCGGCAAGGCCGTGAACCTCCAGGCCAGCGCCGCGTGGCTTTCCGGCGGAGTGGCCGGCAACATGCCCGTGAGGGCCCAGGTCACGCTCCGCAAGGCGGGCGGATCTCCCTTCAAGGGTTTCGAGAAATACTCCTTCTACGCCCCCTCCAGCAACTACGACAACAACGAACTGGAACTGTTCAAGTCCCGCCTCGATGCATCCGGCAATCTTAACGCCAAGGTCACTCTTCCCGCCGCACAGAATGCTCCCGGCATGCTGCAGGCCTTTGTGGTCACGACCGTCCAGGAACCCGGCGGCGACGAGAGCTTCACCACCGAGACCATCCCTTATTCCCCCTTCAGCGCCTATGTGGGCGTGCGTGTGCCGGAAGGCGAGTTCCTCGAGACCGACAAGACCCACACCTTCAGCATCGCGGTGGTGGATCCTTCCGGCCGCCGTCTTGGCAGCCGCAAGGTGGAATATTCCGTCTACAGGACCGGCTGGAACTGGTGGTGGGACAACGCCGGCGGCAGCCTCGATGCCTATGTGCATGGTTCCTCCGTGCAGAAAGTGCAGGGCGGAACCATGGTTTCCGGCACGCAGGACGCTACCTTCACGTTCCGGGTGGATTACCCCGCATGGGGCAATTACCTGGTGCTGGCCCGGGACGTTGCATCCGGCCACGTGAGCGGCGCACGCTTCACAGTGGACTGGCCCGAATACCGCGGCCGTGCCGACCGCAGGGATCCGGAATCCATCACCATGCTCACCTTCTCTACCAGCAAACCTTCGTACAAGGTGGGCGAGAAGGCCACCGTCTACATCCCTGCCGCCGCGGGCGGACAGGCTCTCGTAACCCTGGAGAACGCCGGGGGAGTGATCAGCCGCGAGTGGGTGCAGACATCCTCGAAAGATACCCCCTGGAGCTTCACGGTGACCCCGGAGATGGCTCCGAACATCTACGCCGGCGTGACTCTCATCCAGCCCTATGGCTCGGTGGAAAACGACCTTCCCATCCGCCTATACGGCGTGCAGCGCATCAAGGTGGAGAACCCCGGATCGCATCTGGAGCCGGTGGTGACCATGCCGGACGTGATACATCCGGAGGAACCGTTTACGGTTAAGGTGAGCGAACGCAGCGGCAAGCCGATGACCTACACCCTGGCAATCGTGGACGAGGGCCTGCTGGATCTCACCGCGTTCAAGACACCCGATCCTTGGAGCAGGATGTACCGCAACGAGGCACTCACGGTGGCCACCTGGGATAACTACGACCAGGTGATCGGTGCGTTCGGCGGGAAACTTTCGCCCCTCGCCGCAATCGGCGGTGACGAGGACGCCGTGCGGAATGCCCGCAAGGACAACCGCTTCAATCCGGTGGTTCTGTACCGTGGGCCCAAGACCGTTGCGAAGGGCACGGACGTGCTCAAGCTTCAGCTTCCCATGTACGTGGGCAGCGTACGCGTGATGGTGGTCGCAGGCCACGACGGCGCCTACGGAAATGTGGAGAAGACCGTTCCCGTGCAGAGCCCGCTGATGGTGGTCACCACCCTGCCGCGCGTGCTTGGCAGCGGTGAGCAGACCTCCGCGGCCGTGAACGTATTTGCCATGGAAAACGGCATCGGCGACGTCACCGTGTCCGTAAAGGTTGACGGCCCCGTTTCCGGTGGCGGAATCAAGTCGGTGAAGTTTACCGAAAAGGGCGACCGCCTGCTGCAGTTCCCTGTGACGGCAGGAGATGCCGAAGGCTTGGCTCACATCACGGTCAGCGCTTCTGCCGGCAATCACAAGGCTTCGGAAACCATAGCGCTCAATGTTCGGAATTCTAATCCCGTCATTACGACCGTAGAGCATTTCTCGCTGGAGAAAGGTGAGTCGCGTGAAGTGTTGGGAAGCACTGCTCAGCTTGCCGGATTCCCGGCCGTAGATGCTCGAGGACTGTATGTGAGCATGAGAGATTATCCTTATAACTGCACCGAGCAATTGAGCTCCCGTGGTCTGACCATGCTGCATCTTCTCCCTCTTCTTCCCGAGACCGATGTTACAAAAGCTAAAGAATTGATACCCGGGATTATCGGCCAGATTTATGCCCGCCAGCAGGCGGACGGCGGTTTCGCCTACTGGACCGGCGGCACTTCTGGAACCTGGGTTTCTTCCATGGCCGGACAGTTCCTTGCCGAAGCTTCCAAGGCAGGATTCGAGGTGAACGCCGGTGTGCTGAAGAACTGGAAGAGCTATCAGCAGAAGATGAGTCAGGTCTTCCGTGTAGCCGGGAACAACTTCTTCTCCAATCTGGACGAAGCCTATAGGCTATATTCCCTGGCTGTCGCAGGAACTCCCAATCTTGCCGGCATGAACAGACTGAAAGAAGCGGGGAATATCGGCGATCAGGCCCGGTGGATGCTGTCTTCCGCCTATGCACTCAGTGGCAAGTCCGCTCTTGCTGCCGGTCTTCTGGACGGTGTGAGCAGTAAGTTCCCGGAATATGAACCATATAACATTACCTATGGCACCGCGTTGCGCGATCAGTTGATCGCCCTCGATGCCCTGGTGCTCAACGACCGCGTGGTCGATGCACTTGCCGTTGCGTCAGAGATTCCTCAGCGCGGCATGTCCACGCAGGAAAGCGCCTTTGCGGCGATCGCTTTCGATCATCTGAACAAGAAGGTGGGGAATGCCGCGATTCATGCAACGGTCGGAGGAAAGGATGTCGCATCTGCCGCTTCGATGGTGTCGGTGCCGCTTTCCGGTAAAGCCACCGTGCAGAATCTTGGTGACGGGACGATTTACGGAACGGTGCTCTCCGTTTCCCGCGAGGGTGCGAAGAAAGCCGTTTCCAATGGGCTTGGAATCGAGGTGCGCTACACCGGGGAGAACGGCTCGACCGTCAATCCGGCCACACTGGCGCAGGGAACCCGCTTTACGGCGACCATAAAGGTTACGGGAAATGCGGTCCGTGCACACGAGAACCTGGCGTTGAACTTCGGCATCCCGTCCGGATGGGAGATAGTGAACGACCGTCTGCAAGGCGGCAAGCTCGCCGAGGACGGCTACGACTATAAAGACATCCGCGACGACCGGGTGAACTGGTTTTTCGCCCTGCCTGCAGGACGCTCCAAGACCTTCTCGGTGCAGCTCCGTGCCGCATATGAAGGCTCTTACGTGCTCCCGGCAGTTGTCTGCGAAGCCATGTACGACCCGACCGTGAACGCGTCCACCGCCTCCGGCAGAGCCGTGGTTACAAAGTAAATGTCATTCCGAGCGAAGCGAAGGAATCTGATCCTGGCAGCAGTCGCGCTACTGCTGCTGGGATATCTGTTTTGTCTGCCCCGCAACCTATTCAAGAACGTCAGCTATTCCACCGTGGTGGAAAGTGCCGACGGTGAACTTCTGGGGGCCCGCATCGCGGCCGACGGGCAGTGGCGTTTTCCGCCCTGCGACACCGTGCCGTCCCGTTTTGCCACCTCCCTTATCCAGTTCGAAGACAGGCACTTCCGTTATCATCCGGGCGTGAATCCCTTTTCGCTGGTGCGTGCCTTGCGGGACAACATACGCAGCGGGCACGTGGTCAGCGGCGGCAGCACCATCACCATGCAGGTCATCCGCCTTTCCCGCCAGAGGGATCGCACCGTCTGGCAGAAGATGATAGAGTCGGTGCTGGCGACAAGGCTTGAACTCCGCTATTCCAAACGCAAGATATTGGCCCTCTATGCCTCCCACGCCCCTTTCGGGGGTAATGTGGTGGGGCTGGAGGCCGCATCGTGGCGCTACTTCGGACGGCCTGCATCCGAACTATCCTGGGGGGAATCCGCCACGCTCGCCGTGCTGCCGAACTCTCCTTCCACCCTCCATCTGAGCCGCGGGCGGGAAGAATTGCTCCGGAAGCGTAACCGCCTGCTGAAGAGGCTGTTGGACCATAAGGACATACCCCTTGAAACTTATACTGCCGCTATCGAGGAGCCCCTTCCGGAGGCGCCGCTGCCACTGCCTTCACTGGCGTCGCACTATGTGGAAAGATGCCCGAAGGGAGTCCGTACGCGGACCAGTCTGTCCCTGCCTCTGCAGAGGGCGGTAGAAGCGGCCGTTAACCGCCGTTCGGACGAACTGGCGCAGGAGGGGATTGCGGACATGGCGGCGGTGGTCATCGACAATGCCAGCGGGGCGGTAGTGGCCTATGTCGGGAACTCATCTCCCGAAAGGGAAAGACCCGGAAAACTGGTGGATATCGCCTCCTCGCCGCGTTCTACGGGCAGTATCCTGAAACCTTTCCTCTATGAGGCGGCCCTGGAGGAGGGGACCATCCTCCCACGGACGTTGCTGCCGGACATCCCCGTGAACCTGAGCGGATTCGCGCCGCAGAATTTCGACCGGCAGTTCTACGGAGCCGTTCCGGCGGATGAGGCCCTGGCCCGCTCGCTGAACGTACCCTCGGTGTTCCTGCTGCAGCAGTACGGCGTGCCCAAGTTCCATTCGGTGCTGCGGCAGGCAGGGCTTTCCACAATCACGGAAGTACCTGAGCATTACGGGCTTTCGCTGATACTGGGCGGCGCGGAGGCACGCCTCGACGAGATAACCTCAGCGTATTCCGCATTCGTGCGGGGCTCGGCGCCCTTTACGGACCCGGTCGCTCGCTGGTATACGTTTGAAGCTTTGAAAGAGGTGAACCGCCCTGACCAGCTGGACTGGAGGCTGATACGCTCCGTGCGCAAGGCCGCATGGAAGACCGGGACCAGCTATGGTTTCCGCGATGCCTGGGCTGTGGGGATGACTCCCGCCTATACTATAGGAGTCTGGGCCGGAAACGCTCAGGGACAGGGTGTTCCGGGGCTTGTCGGTGCCCGCACCGCCGGCCCCGTGATGTTCGACATTTTGAACCTTCTTCCGGCATCGGATGAATGGTTCCCGGAACCCGGGTCCCTCGCGTCAGGCACTTCCGGGAATGATGGCTGTTACGCCGATGTCTGTACCGCATCAGGCCATCTGGCAGGCCCGGAATGCCCCTCGGAATCGATGCTGATTCCCGCGGCCGGGCTGGACGGCGAACCCTGCCATTATCACAACAGCGGCGAGTTCGTGCTGCCGCCCGCGA
>JAEENZ010000265.1 GCA_016283985.1 Bacteroidales bacterium
AGTAACACTGGACTTGACCTCGGGTTTGGACGCTCCGGATACCACCAGCTTGGTGCCGCCGCTGGACGGAGTCTTGAACACGTAAGTATCCTCTCCAACAGTGATTGAGTAGTATTTATTTGTGCTCCAGGACGACGCCTGATAGCAGGTTTGGGTGAGGCTGGCGCCAGATTCCAGACCGCCGAGGGCGAAGATGGTGCCGCCGCTCACATAGAGCTTGAATCTGCCTTCCGTATTTGCATCGATGGCAAGTTCCGGGGAGCCTTTGCCGCATGCATACACTACGCCGCCCTTGACATAGAAATTGCCGTTTGCGTCCAGGCCGTCGTTACCCTGAGAGATACCGCATACAAGGCCGTCTTCAATAGTGAAGGTGCTGGCACTGTTGATTGCATCGTCCGCCTTGCTCCACGCATAGACCTCGCCGCCTTTGATGGTTAGTTTCCTTTTTACCTCGATGGCTTCTGCATTGGAACAGTTGACGGTAATCTTGCCACCAGCCACCACGAAATCGCCGGAAAAATCAGAGTAAGTGTGCTCGTCCTTCTTGACCGCCCAACCAATCTTTATCCCCTTGGATTTCTTTTCATCCGAGGTTCCGTTAAGCGTATAGGCGAGTTTCTGGCCACTTGTTGTAATGTCGATCGTGCCGCCGGTGACATAGCTTGTGCCAAGAGTTTCCATCACGGTGCTGCTGCCGACCCGTATGCCCTTGCCTCCCTTGCCGGTATTATTGATGGTAAGGCTGCCGCCGGTCATTTCGAACACTTTGTCAGCCTTGATGCCGCCGGAAGACGTGTAATCCTGATCTTCTTCATCATAAGCCGCATTTCCTGTGATTTTCATGACAGTGGTACCGCCAGTGATACGAACCAGGGAATCGGAGCTGAAACCTTTCTTCATATCGGCGGAAACTGCCACATTGATGATGCCGTCATCCACCCGGATATAGTCCTTGCCGCGGATGCCGTGGCCTGCTGAAGAAGTAACGTTCACCGTCTGATTTCCGAGAAAACGGATGTAGTCGTCGGATGTGATTCCGGCCTTGCCGGTGGCGTTCACCGTGAGGGAACCGTCGCCACTGAAAATCAGCTGAGCCTCACTGAAGAAGGCAGCTTTCTGGTCTTCGGTGCCGGACATTGTGTAGGTCGCGCCGTCGGCCAGCTTGTTGGTGCCTTCCAGAACCACGAAAGTGCGTTTTTTGCTCTGGTTGTTGATGGCTGCGCCGGACGGATTTGTAAGGTTCAGGTCCCTAAGTACCAGTGCCTGTTTCTTGCCGCTGTATAGTTTGAAGAAACCGTTGTCGGAAGTACCGGTAAGCACATACATGATTGCATCTGATCCGGTGTTGGTGGCCGTAACCTGATTGCCGTTTATCTTCACGATTCCGGCATCGTCCCCTTCGACTGAAGCGCCCGAGGCCGCGAAGGTGATGGTTATCGTGCTCTTGAAAGAAGTCTTGGAGATGTTGTCTTCGTCGTCGTTAGTAACATCGCTGACCGTGGGGATTTCAGTCCCCGTGTTGTCATCGGTGTTCTGTTCTATTATTTCTTCATCACCGGGCTGTTTTTCCGGCGTGCATCCCCACGCCATCACGGCGAATGAGAGAAGCAACAATATTAACCTTTTCATAACAATTTGGTATTTAGTACATTATAGTACCTGAACCTAAAAACCAAAACCGTGCCAGAATTTTTGTTTACTTTTGTATATGAAAGTTTTACTTCTGCTTGCATTCCTCCTGAATCCCATCCTTCCGGGGTTCCATCCCGACCCTTCGATCGTGGCGGTCGGTGGCGACTACTACATAGTCAATTCCTCTTTCCACTACTTCCCGGGCGTGCCCATCTACCATAGCACAGACCTGGAGCATTGGGAGCAAATCGGGAACGTGCTGGACCGCCCGTCGCAGCTGCCCTTGAAGAACAGCAGCTCCTGGCTGGGCATCTATGCGCCGACCATATGCTACAACGACGGCACTTTCTACATGATAACCACCAACGTGGGAAACGGCGGCAATTTCATGGTTACCGCAACCGATCCGGCCGGCCCGTGGTCTGAACCCATCTGGCTGGAACAGCAGGGTATCGATCCTTCGCTCTATTTCGAGGACGGACGCTGCTATATGGTATCAAATCCGGATGGTGTCATCACCCTATGTGAGATAGACCCTGCTACCGGAGCCACACTGAGCCCATCCAAGCCCCTGTGGCGCGGCACCGGAGGGCGTTTCCCGGAAGGCCCGCACATCTACAAGAAGGACGGATGGTATTATCTCCTGATTTCGGAAGGAGGCACGGAACTCGCTCATAAACTGACCATCGCACGAAGCCGGAAGATTTACGGGCCGTACAAGGCCTTCTCCGGCAATCCCATCTTCACTCACTGTTCCCAAACCGCTCAGAACAACCAGATCCAGGGCACCGGACACGGGGATTTCTTCCAGAAAGAAGATGGTTCCTGGGGCGTGGTATTCCTGGCATACAGGCGTTATGGCGGAGACTTCCATCATCTAGGTCGGGAGACCTTCATGGCTCCGGTAACATGGGAAAAAGGATGGCCGGTAATCAACGGCGGCAAGCCAGTGGAAGCCAGCCCCGGACCGGCTGTCAGCAGGAACTACCGTTTCGACAGCAATGAGTTCGGGCCGGAATGGATGCACATAATGCATCCGGTCAAGGAAAACTACCGGGCGGAAAACGGCCGGCTGATCCTCCGTGGCAACGGGCTCGGGCTTGATACCCAGGAAGGAAGCCCTTCCACCATACTGCGAAGGCAGGAAAGGGCCACGGTCACCATGGAAACCACGGTGCGTATGCTGGAAGACGGCGAGGCTGGCCTCTGCCTATACCAGATATTCTGCGGACACGCAGGTATCTACATAAGCAAGAAGGCCGGGAAACAGGAGGTTACAGTTCGCTATCGGATTCGCGGTATCGATCACGAAGCCGCACGTGTGAGAGTGGCATCCGATAAGGCCAGGTTCAGAATCACTGGATTCGACGACCGCTACGATTTCGAGATGTTCGATGCAGGCGCCTGGAAGTGTCTGGCCAGTCTGGATGTGGCGCTTTTGAGCACCGAAGTGGTAGGAGGATTCACAGGCGTTACCACCGGCCCGTTCTGCAAAGAGGGCACGGCCGAATTCGATTATTTCAAGTACGAAGAACGCTAAATCTCCTTTCCTTCCAGATACACCGAACGGATGTATGGGGTGTGGTGCAGATAAGGCAGTTTGGTAAGCGTCCAGCCAGGTTCCGTAAGGATGAAATCCGCCCGCTTGCCGCGGGTGATGGATCCGGTCATGTCGCTTACGCCCATGGCGTAGGCGCCGTTCAGGGTGACGGCATTCAGGGCTTCCGCAGGGGTGAGACGCATGTGGATGCAGGCGAGGGCCATCACGAAGCGCATGTCTCCCGAAGGGGATGAACCCGGATTGTAGTCGGATGCCAGAGCCAGGCCGAGACCGGCCTTGATGTAGTCTTTCGCGCGGCCGTAAGGGATCCCGAGGAAGAAGGATGTGCCGGGAAGCATCACCGGCATGGTTTCAGTACCGCGCAGGGCCTCGATCTCGGCATCGGTGGTGCGTTCCAGATGGTCTACCGACAGGGCGTTGTGCCTGACTCCTGCCTGCACTCCCCCGCTCACCGCAAGCTCGTTCGCATGGATTTTACCCCTCAGGCCATGCTTAGCCCCGGCTTCCAGGATGCGCTCCGTTTCTTCCGGCGTAAAGAATCCTTCGTCGCAGA
>JAEENZ010000029.1 GCA_016283985.1 Bacteroidales bacterium
AACCAGGTCGATGGTGGGGTCTCCTGACCATGCCGGATCCTCAGGATCGGGATCCGAACTGCCGGGGACATCATCACTGACCCAACCATAGTTATCGTCAGGTTCTACTACTGCATCGGCAGGGAGGTGTTTCCCATGGTAAGCGAAATACTGCTTATTAGCATCAAGTGCAAAATCTTCTGCCGTCCCGTCTATAAGGGCATTCTCATCATTGGCGTCGGTTATCCTCTGCAAAGGAATGCTTATGCCGTTTACATTGGCGTGGTCAAAGCTCGTGCTTGGCGCCCAGCAGAAATAAGAGAACGTCATTCCAGGCTTGCGATAATTGTTCGTAAGGATGCTGTTGGGATGCGTAAAGCCCACAACCGCACCGGATGACTCGTCGGTTATATTATTTGCAACAAGCTTGTCGTTCCAAGCTACGCTGTTCGTAATGGTAACTCCTGAGCCATGGATTGCACCGACCAGACCTCCTCTTCCTCCATAGCCAGCTTTCAAGGGGATGTCACCGGAAGCAAAGCAGCGCCCGATGGTTACCCCAGCTCCGTCCGTACACCTTCCCACAAGCCCTCCGACATATCTGTAGCCCCTGACAAGCGAACATGTGGAATAACTGTTGCTGATCGTGTGCCCGGCACTGGTAATGATGCCAACCAAGCCTCCAACATTGATTGCACTGCTCGTCTTGGCCACCTCGCCGGAAGTATGGCAGCGATCAATAGTAACTATGCCCGCGCCGATGCGGGCCACCAGACCACCGACGCCAGAACGGTTGTAATTGGTGCAGCCTCCTGTTATACTTACGCGTTCTGCGGAACAATCGGTGATCGAGCATCCTCCGTTGGGGACCAGCTCGCCCACCAGACCGCCTATCAAGCTGGGATTCACGTTGCCACAAGTAGAAGTAAGCGTAGTATTGACAACATGACAATTTGAGATATAATCACTCTTCTTTACATAACCGGCAAGCCCTCCCACGTAATTATTTGACGATGTCAGGGTGGAGTTGCGTACAGTCACATTACGATAATTGGCCGCATGTGAAGAAGCAGCGCTGCGGCCACTAACTATCCCACTGTTTTTGTTTCCTCCTTTGACATCCGCTCCGTCAAAAACGACGTCATGCACAAAACCATAAAGGAACCCAATAAAACCGCTGTATGCATATTTGTCCGTTGAATTGTCGACCGAAAGATTGTAAATAGTATGCCCGGCCCCGTTAAAATCAATCTGGTGAGCATCAGCATCGTTCAGCGGAGCCCAGTCAACACCGGAGAGGTCTACATCGTCCACCATCTTGAAATAAACACGCCCATCAACAAGCTCATCATGCGCCTTGTCCATCTGATGCCTGTCACCAATCAGGTAGGGATGATCGGACGTCCCATCATCATCGGAGCCGGCGAAACTCTCAATATCCGGGCAGCTGATCTTGAAGAAGTTGACCTTTCCGGAAGATAGAGTCTTGGCGCCGGCAAGTTTGCGATAGGCTGTGTATTTGTCGTGGACATCATCCGAAACCTGAAATTGGAAGAGAAGTTCCGTATCCGCTGGGATATCCACATTACCCGCAGGGAGGGTGGCATAGACTGTCACAATTTTGCTATCTCCAGCCACACCAGGAGTAGTAATTGTCACGGAGAGTTCATCATCGCCGTCAAAGATATCGACGGAAGACTTCACGATGACCTTCTGCACCGCATCGGCCATGGCCGCCGTAGGCATCTGGGCACGGATTCGGAGCACTGAGGATGATTCCAGGGTGCCGCCGCCGTTAGACGTTGCCCATGACTGCGAGAAGGTAGCGCCATCGTATTTGTTGACACCGCTTAGCGTGGCGGCATATCCAAGATGGGCTGTACTGCCATCGGATGCCTGGGTCTGGCTGGTGAAGCCGCCGGGCAGATTGCTGGTGAGGCAGATATTGTAGCTCGTGGCGCCCGCCAGCGGGGAAATATCCGCAGCGGAGAACTCCGCTGATGCCGTTCCGGCACCGGATTTATACGTAAACTCTACCCTCTTGGTATCGTCCGCCGCATTCTCCACAGTGATGGCATCAGTGCTTTCCCACGTGAGTTTCACAACGCCATCTGGGTTGCTATCCTGCTCAAGCTCAACTTTGGTGAGGCCATCTGCGGGGATTGAAACCGATATGGTTGCCGGGATGGCTTCCGAGCTTTCCACTATGGGTGTGTCCTTTGCGCAAGCCGCAAATATGGCGGCAGCAGCGATAGTTAAAACAATACTCTTTTTCATGGCTTGTCCTTCCTTTTTGCTAAAATCCT
Organism: Bacteroidales bacterium; assembly: GCA_016283985.1. The sequence continues at coordinate 2,286 of JAEENZ010000029.1, forward strand.
TCATCAATTATTCCGTTGGGATCCATGTTTTCGAGTGAACCATCCGGGCTGCCTTGCAGCAGGTTCTGCAAGGATAAGAGTCTGACCATTTCGGTCATGGGAGCGATGTAAGTTGTTTTCACGGTGATTGTGGTTATTTACATTATAAATGTAAGTATTTAGCCGGAATACACACAAAAAAAGAATAATCATAACGGCAAACCTATTCTTTTTAAGTTTAAGCAAACCATAAGATTTTTCTTATGGTCTCTTTAAATTATTTCTTGTTTAAGTTTGGCGAAGATATTTGGAGTCTCGGGGGTTTGAGTATATTATTGCCGTTCCATTTTAAACTTATATCATTATGGAACAGAAATTTGCCAACATCCTTTTCGACGACGCCTTCAAGGTGGTCGTCTGCGCTCCCGGAAATGAGGAACTCCTCGCCAGAATCATCGAACTCATGGTCCCAGGGAAAACCGTTACCGGCCTGGAACTCAGGGAAAAAGAAAACCACGGTTTGTCCGTTTCGGATAAAATCACTAATTTTGACCTGTTCTGCACCAGCGACACAGGTGAACAGTTCATCGTTGAGATGCAATTCTCGCCACAGAACAACTACGCCGACAGGATGCTGTGCTATGCCACATATCCTATTCGCGCGCAATTGTCCAAGAAACTGGCGGAGCGTAGAGAGAAAGCAGAGAAGGGCGGAAGCCTGGACAAGATGGACTATGGTCTGATGCCGGTCTACGTGATCAGCCTGCTGAACTTCAGCATTAGGCACGAAAGCGGCGATGTGCTGGAGAACGGACTCGTGAGCAGGTATGCCATCCGGAACGCACGGAACGGAGAGTTGATGACGGAGGCACTGCAGTTCGTCTACCTCGAACTGGGACGGCTGAAGATGACCAAGGACGAGCCGCAGCAGTGCAGGACGCTGCTGGAGAAATTCGCGTTTTCGCTGAAGTACATGCACGAGCTGCCGGAGCGCCCGGTAGGTTTCGAGGAAGACATCCTGAAGATGTTGTACAATGCCGCCGAATTCGCCAACATGCCGGTTGAGCGACAAACTGAATACGAAATAGTCATGAGAAACGAACTGGACATCATAGCCGAAAAGAACTATGCTCGCGAGGAAGGACGAGTGGAAGGACGAGCTGAAGGTAAATCTAAAGCCAGCCTGGAGATTGCGGAAAAGTTGCTTCAGGAAGGTATTCCTATTGAAGTGGTTCAACGCGCCACCGGCCTGAGCAAGGAGGAGATTGAGGAGCTGAGGTAAAAGGGCGTTCCCGGGAAAGCATTGAATCAAAGACGATTACAAATTCAGGGGTGCTTGAAATCAAGCACCCCTGATTGCATAAGTTGCAGCTAGTCAAAGACTTGCCGGGAATGCGGCAACGATTACGGCTTAGGTTCCCAAGCAAGGTGAGGACGGTTGTCGCCCCAGGTGAGATCCCAGACAGCCTTCGAACTTCCGTCTAGTATGCTATCCCAGCCAAGAGCGGTTGCCTGAGTGTTGATATCATCCGTTGTGCCAAAGTAATTTCCGTCAGGAACAGGCGTTGAAACAGTAACTGTTGTGTTGTAAATAAAATTCGTCAGACTGCTTGTGTTACAGGCTATTATTCCAGAATAGATATTATCTTTTGCGCCTGCATTTCCAATGAAAACTGCACAGAGGTCAGGTTTATTAAAATCAGCAGCCGAATTAGTGTAACAATTGTTGACGGTTATGGCTACATTAATTGAACCAATGAAGCATCCGGAATATCTGTATGCTTCCACAGCCCCAGTTGAATAACAATTATTGATTGTAACTGTTCCGCTTTCAATTCTTCCGATTAATCCTCCCACATGTGCACTATTACTCGTGCCCTTAGGAACCTTTGCATAGCCTGAAGCATAACAACTTTCAATTGTTATAGCGTTCTCACCAGCATCAATAAACCCAATCAATCCTCCATCATAGAATTTATAACCATCTGTATTGCCAGAAGCGCAATTCTTTTCGAATTTAACGACATTGGTTAAAATACCCGCAAAACCTCCATTCTTAAATCCTCCCGAAGAAGCATCCACATCTCCTGAGGCTGAATTACCGATTATAGTTCCTCCTGATACCTTCCCTACAAAACCACCATTAAGGTACGCTCCGTTTGTGTTGATATCTCCTGATGAAGAATTATTAGTAACAGTTCCTCCGGTTATTTGTCCTGCGAAGCCGCCATTACAACCATAATCCGCTGATTGTCCACCAGCCGATGTAACACTGCCTGAAGCCGTATTACTATTTGTGGTTCCTCCGGTGATCTGGCCCGCAAATCCACCAAGATATTGACTTTCCTTAACACTACCTATCACATTTGCAGAGGAATTGTTGCTTGATGGGGAGGCACTTTCAATTGATCCTGCAAACCCACCGACATAGGTGCTGACAGCTGTAATAGTACCAGCGTTTACGTTATTTTGTGCAACTCCTGCCCGCATTCTGCCACTAAATCCCCCAAGGTAGGAAGCCCCGCTCACATCGCACAAAACCTTGTTGTTTTCCTCATACCCATATTGAAAAACGCCAGAAAGACCACCCTTGTAGTTACCTGAGACAGCGCCATTTGGACCTGCAACAATACACTTTTTTTCGTTATTATCAGCATCATAACCCACTTTGTTATTTTGGAAACGGCCGCGATTTTGATAGCCGACCAACCCACCGGTATAACTATCAGAATAAATCAGTGAAGATTCAACCGTACAATTTTGAATAATACAAGAATAGTTACTTACATGCACGTATCCAAACCCACCGCCAGTATAGGTATAATCGCCGACAGGAGATGAAACAAGAGTGTTTATGACATGGCAGCCATCAAAAGTGGAAAGTGTGGAAACCTCGCCGACTAGGCCACCTACATATTTCTTGGAGGCCGTGGCGGTAGAAGTTAGTGTGCTATGGTAGGTCAGCGGCTCGCCGGAAGGAGCGTCGCCAGCGACGGTGACGCCGGAAACGGTGCTTGCAGCAGTGTTACAGGTATTGGCGAGAATACCGACGGTTTCGGCGCTAGAGACGACAGAATTGTAGAGCGTCAGATTATATATGTTACCGTTGAGGTCAGCGAATAGCGGAGCACGCATATTGCTGATCTTCTTATTATTACCATTAAGGTCAATAATCTTGGTTCCCTCGGCATTCAGGCTGGTCCAGGAGACACTGGTCATATCAATGTCATCCACCAATTTATAGTATTGCTTGGTGGTAGTAAGGGAAATGGCCTGCATCTGATGCTGATCCCCAATCAGGAATGCCTTTACGGCTGTGGACCCATCGCAGGTCGAAGGTCCAGCGTGCATAGCAATATTCGAGCAGTCAAGACCCATATATTTCGTATAGCCGGACTGGACGAAGATGGTGCCGGAAGCGAAGTGTCTGAAGGCGGTGTACTTGTCGTATTCATTGCCACCGTCCATTTCAAACTGCACAAGCAGATCCATGTCAGCGGCAAGGGTAATATCTCCGGCAGGGAGCATGGCATAGACATCCAGTTTGTTATCCGTGCCCGTAGTACCTGCGGAGGTCAGCGTCACCGTGAGGGTGTTGCTGCCATTGAAGATATTTGCAGTGGATTTGAAGATAACTTTCTTAACACCAGCGGCGACGGCTGCAGGAAGCAGGGCGCGCAGCTGCAGTACTGAAGACTGTGCGAAAGTTGCACCATGCGAACTTGCCCAGGCGGAGGAGAAAGTTGCTCCTTCGAAAGTGTCGGCTCCGGTAAGAGACACGCTGTAGCCAACCTCGCTGGGATCGCCATCAGCAGGCTGAAGCTGATTGTTCAGGTCGCCAGGAACGTTCGTGTAAGTAATGTTGTAAGGGCCGGCCCCGGGATCTTCTCCCTGGAAAGTAGCCGTCAGGCCATCTCCAGAGATGCTTCCGGTCTTGACGGTGAATGTCTTGCTGTTGACGGTAATCTCATCGCCTTCCTCCCAGGAAAGCTTGGTAAGGCGCATTTTGCCTGCACCGTTGTCAGCTTCGGTAATGGATACCTTTGTATTGAGACCCTCGGAAGGAATAGAAGCGGTGATGCTAACCAGTTTTTCTGCAACGGGTTCATTCCCAGGTACTTCTTCCTGAACGCGAGCCTCTTTATCGCATGCGACAAACGCAATCAAAGAGGCGATGGTAATGTAAAGATACTTTTTCATAATCCTGCCCCCTTTTTAATCATCCAGTTCGTTGATTAGATCGTTAGTGGCAAGATTCTGCAGTCCTCCGTTCGGGCTGGCGTCCTGCATGCAGGGACCGCCTTGCAACTCGATGGTTTCAGTTACGGGGGAGAGGTATTTACCCCCCCCCATTTTGTTTAATTGATTGATTTTCATGGTCTTATCTAATCTGTTCCAATACTTGTTCAATCTACCTCAACTTCGGTTCGGCATCCGTAGTCCAAACATTCACGAAGTCCCAGGCATTTGCGCCGAGAGTAGAAGCAAGGGCCAGGGCTTGGGAATAGACACTGCCCTCGGTGCCATAATAATTACCAGTAGTTGAAACAGCCCCAGCAGGGTAGCAGAACAGCCTGTCGCAAGAGTTCCAGGCAACAAAACCGGTACAAGTAACCGTACCCGAATTGCTGCCAAGCACCAAGCCGCATGCGGTCGAAAGAGCAATCCCGCTTATATCAGATGTCGTATAACTATTTGTAATAGAGAGAGTTCCGTTATTAGTGCCCACAAAACCACCGCTATATCTACGGATAGTGACAGATCCTGTTGAATAGCAATTGGATATGTTAACAGTGCCGGCATCCACTCTGCCAAGGAGGCCTCCGGCATGCGAAAAGTTGCCTCCGGTATTAAGCGTGACATTGCCGGTCGCATAGCATTTACTGATGTTCACGGTCTTGTCGGCAGCATTCACGACACCAATCAGGCCGCCGCCGTAATGCCCGGTACCTGAAACAGCTCCTGTCGCATAACATTTCTCTATGGTGGCATCGCGCTCGATCTGGCCTATGAGTCCTCCGACGCGGGAATTATTTCCCGTCGTATGAGCAACAGCGACCGAGGAGTGGCTGTTCCGGACAACGATATCACCAGCCTCGGAGCCGTTGATCAGGCCGACCAAGCCGCCGGCATAATAAGTCGTAACCGTCACCGAACCAGAGGCAGAGCAATTCTCGATTGAGCCCGCCTTCATCAAGCCAACCAGGCCGCCGGCTTGCTGCGTGCTACTCAATGTTACATTATCTGCAACACAACCTGTCATGACTATATTTGTGGATACTGTTCCGAAAAGGGCGCCGACAATGGTATTGCCTGATACAAGGCTGCTATTCTTTACAGTAACGTTAGTCACTGTGCCGTCGGTAACAGTTGCCTGCCTTGCAAAAATACCGTAATTACCCTTACTCTGGTCTATCTCGGCAGCATCAATCGTGAGATTCGCCACATCTCCATTGTAAGTATAGAAAAGAGACATTCGAAGATGGCTTATTGTCTTGCCGTTACCATCAAGATTAATAGCCTTGTCGAATGGACTGGCATTATTCAACGCTGTCCAAGACTCACCCGTCATGTCGATATCGTCCACCAGCTTGAAATACTTGGTTTGCTCTGAAACAAGCAGATTTTTCATCGCTTGCATCTGGTACTTGTCCGCAATAAGGTAAGGATGGGCGGCGGTGCCGTCGTCATCCTTGCCGGCGAATTTATCAGTGTTGGTGCCGGTGAGGCTGATTAGGTTAAGCTGGCCGCCGGCAAGGTTCAGGGCGCTGGAAGTCAGATAGTAACGGGTATAAACGCTGTGGGCGTCATCGTTGGTGCCGAACTTGAACAGCAGGCCGGTGCCGGAAGGAATGGTAACTCCGGTCGGAGGTATAGATGCGAACACGTCTAAGGTATTGGAAGTGCCATTGTCTTTAGGGGTGGTGATGGCGATGGTCATCGTGCCGGTAGGGCCAAAGATGTTCTTGTCGGCGACCATAGTCACGTTATTGACCTTTGCGGCAACACCGTCAGGGAGCGTCACACTCAGGTGAAGGGCTCCGGACTGGGCGAAAGTGCCGCCCTTGGAGCTCGCCCAGGCGGATGTGAAAGCGATATCCTCATAGGTGTTCACTCCTGTAAGGGTCGCGCTGTATCCAAGGTGGGCTGTGCTTTCATCCTCGGCCTGAGTCTGGGCAAGCACGTTTGCGGGCCAACTGGTGGCATTCACGATGGAGATGTCGTAACTGGTCGCGCTCACGGCTGTGCCGGTGAAGGTTCCGCTCTGGGTTCCCTCGCCGGAGGCAAGCTCGAAGTCTTGATAGTTCGATGAGTTGCTGTGGTCCGCCACGCGGATCTTGTCTCCCGCTGCCCATGTGGGATGAAGGGCGGTGCCGGTGTAGGCAAGGCCTACCTTCGAAAGTTCCGCAGGGATGGATGCGGTGATGGTAATCTGCTCCCCGGCAACGGTCTGCTGAGGTTCATCGGGAGTGTTCTGCTCTTTATTGCAACTTACTGCAAGAAGCGCTGCGGCAACGGCCGCCATGATAACTAAATACTTTTTCATAAGGCAGAACGATTAGAAGAACAAAAATTCATCCGGTCCGTCGATGACGGAATCGGTGATGATGGTGATTTCGCCAAGGTCTCCGAGATCCCCGTCCGCCGAGGCCATCAGGATGTTCCTGGTCTTTAGTTCGATACTCTCCACTGAGGGAGAAAGGTACTCTTTTTTAATCATAGTGGTTATTTAATAAATAGTGAATTCTTCGTAAAGGCCATCGCCCCAGACATGCAACTCGATTTCGTTGAGACCCGGGTTCAGAAAAGTGCCTATCTTCAGTTTATGATGACCTGCGGGAATGTCTCCGGCCTTTTCGCCGTTGACCAATACCTCGCACAGCGAGCCTTTCCATTCGCCGAGGCGAAGGGTGCGTTTTCCGACTCTTGCCGGCACCTCGAACGTGCGGCTGTAGGCGATATCCGAATGGTAGAATGGCATTCCCTGAGATGCCCAGGAACCAAGTCCTAAGACTTTTGCAGGAATCAGTTGCCACTTGGTTTCCACATCGGGAAGGACGTCGAATTCCCCGGCAATGGATGCAGAAGGCATCCCGGCCGAGGCATCGCTGCTCCGCAGAGTGATGATATTCTCTCCATCCAGCACCCTGCCGCCCAGTTCGAAACATGCGTCGCCGTCATCCAGCAGATGCACTCTTTCCATCAGCATCGGCATCCCCCCGTTCACCGCCACATCCCAGGATTCAGGATTGACGATGACAAGAATGGGATAAGACGTACAAAGACATCCCTTGGAATAGAACTTATACCGTACCGTCACTTCGCCTTCGGAGGATGTGTCGCAGACGGCTGTATTGTCTAACGGAAACCAGTTGTTGTCCAGGCGCTCCACGCAGATTTCAGACACCGGCTTTATTTCGCCAAATCGGCTCCCGCCTTGAGAGCAGGAGCACGATATGGCAATTAAAAGTGTTATAAAACCGAGTTCTAAAACCTTTTGTGTCATGCTATTTCTTCAAGTCACTCTTGATGTAAACAGCGTTGCCGGTAGGGCGAAGTTTGGTGCCGTTCCAGTTCCATACCCAGTTACCGTCGTTGTCGGTGCGATTCTCACACACGCGGTTTACGATATTGCGGGCATTGCCTTCGCCGTAAACCCACATTGCGGTTCCGCCGCCACCGTCGAAGTTCATGGCCTTGTAACAGCCAAGACCCTTCATCAACTTGGAAAGCAGAGGAGTGGACATTCCTATTGCCCTCTCAGTAGATGAACTCTGGGTCCAGCGTCCGTCCACTGCCACCTGCACTATCGTCTTTCCATCCTTGGAAATACCAAAGGCGGTGCGAGGATGAGTAGTCTTCAGGAAATCTGCGGAATTGTCTTCCGCATACTCCTGAATCTTGCCTTCCCAAACCAGAAGAGGTCCGGCGGCGCCCACGGTCAAAGTATTTGCCGGAGGATCGATGCTTCCATCGGCTGCATTCGTAAGCTTCCTGGCTTTGTAATTATCTATGACCTTGACAATATCCACCTTGTCACCATCGATAGTCACGGCGCAGTTGGCTGTGAAATAGTTGTCGGTTTCTACGGCGCTGCGCCTGATTTCGCCGTTGATACGTGCGAAATGGCAGCATGCCATAGGGCCGTTAGTGCCGATAAGGGCATCCAGGTAAATGCATTTCTTGTCGAGGTCGCGGGGATCCTCTCCGTCCTTGCATTCGGGGAATCCGGCAGGATAGGTATTGTCGTAGTAGCTGAAATACATGCCAAGATGGTTGTGACCGTTCAGCTTTGTCCGAACGATGTTGATGTTTCGGATCTGACCTTCCCACTTGCCATGGAAAGTAGTCCACTCGACACCCTCGACAATCGTCTTGGTAGTGCCGCCGAGCTTGGCGAAATCAAGCGTGGGCTCATCGCTCCAGGGTTCTTCCGGCTCGGGTGGTTCAGGAGGCGTTGTGAATTCAAGGACCACCGAATTGGATTCCTTACCTTTGGTGGAGACCCTGATCTTTATCTGGGTCTGGGTAAGGGTCGGGGCCTTGAAAACCACCTTCTCTTCCGTGGACTCAGTCACCGGAATGGCCACAGCATCCAGGCCTATGCCGTAGAGAACCTTGTTCTCCGAAGCTACGGGACTGAAATTCAACCCGTTCAGAGTCACAGGCTCTCCAGCAACGGCCTTTCCGTCGTAATCGGTGGTAATGCTTTCGATAACGGGTTCCGGCACATTGTCATTACTTTCTGTGCCATTACCGCTACAAGCTTGTGCGGCAATGGCAAATACAGAAAGTAAAAACAGCTTTAATACAATTCTTTTCATAAAGAATGTCTCCTTACTTCAAGGTAGGAAGATCCTTGCTGAGATCCCAGATCGAGGTGTCCCAACCCAGTTTCGATGCCTGAGAAGAAACAGTTCCCTCGTTACCGAAATAGTTGCCGGCGACAACGATATTGTTCTCTTCAGGATAGCAGAACCTGTTGTGGGCCTCATCGAGATCTTTGTTCCATGCCACGAATCCAGTGTATGAAGCACCTGCGGTGGCGGTGGCGGAATTGTTACCCAGGGCCAGGCCGCAGTGAGTCGTAAGGTTGATTCCGTTAATGTTGGATGTGGTGTAACTGTTGGTTACCGTGAGTTTCGCATTGGCATTGCTCAGGGTTCCGACGAATCCACTGCTATAACGACGGACAACAATTGTACCCGTAGCGTAGCAATTGTTGATATTTACAGTAGCCTTATCTGTAACGGTGCCAACAAGTCCACCGGCGTGTGCAAAGTTATTGGTGATAGGGAGAGTGACGTTACCGGTAGCATAGCACTGGCTAATGCTCGTTGTCTGAGGTATATGCTGATCGCTTGCATCTTTGACGCATCCGATATAACCAACCAGACCGCCGCCATAGTGGCCGCTGCCATCGACATTGCCGGTAGCATAACACTTCTCCAGGACGAGATTACACTCCGTCTGTCCTATAAGTCCTCCGGCGCGGGAATAACTGCCGGATACGTGCTCTACATCTCCGCTGGCATTGCATCCGGTGATGGTAACGGTGGAAATGGCATCCGCGCTGGGTGATGACACGATTCCGATAAGGCCACCTGAATAATAAGACTCGCTGGTGACTTTTCCAGAAGCGGAGCTGTTGATTATGGATCCGCCCTCCACGCGGCCGATCAGGCCGCCCACCTGCTGCTGTGCATGTACGGAACATTCACCGATGCAATTCTCTACAATGCCGCCCTTGAGCCAGCCGAAGAGGGCTCCGGCGCGCTTGTAATCGCTGATGATTGAGGATTTGGAGATGATGATGTTCTTTGCCACGACCTCGGTGGAGGAAGGATCGGAGCCTGCATGGGCGGCAACGATTGCGGCATCATTGGCGGCAGCGTCAATGGCGGCATTCTCGATGACAAGATTCTGCACGCAGCCTACGAATTCTCCGAACAGGGGGCCGTCCGCCTTGAAGTTGCTGATCTTGTGATTGTCTCCTTCAAAGTATATTTTACGAGACTGGGCAGGATCCTTTTCTCCCTCTGCCAGACCGGAAGTCGCCTTGTTGATGGGCGTCCAGGGGTTTTCTTCGGTGAATTTCACCTCAGAAAAATCGAGGTCGGCAGTCAGCTTGAAGTAATTGCTTGCATCATCCTTGAGCAGGCCGCTGATTTTGAAGAAAGATTCCATGCCATCGACAAGATAAGGATCGGACTCGGTTCCGGACCCCAGCTGCTCGGCCTTCAGCATCTTGAAGAGAATGTAGGCGGCCTTTTCGTCCGGGGCCGTGAAATTGGTTCCTCCCTGCACGCCGTCTATCGATATGGGCAGGACATAAACCTTGTCGATTTCGCAGCCATTACCGCTGAGCCTGAGCTCGCAGGCAGTGGATTTGGGGCTGTAGCGCGTGAGCATCACGGAACTGGAGGCAAGGGTATAGGCGGTCGAAGGAAGCATCTGGTAAGATGTGCCTTTCGCTTCGTTGTAAGAAGCCACAAGGCCCGGATTGGCGGCCAGATTGATGGTGTATGCCTCGGCGGAAACCGGATCCGGTACAACCATGAGGTTAACGGATATCGACTGGTTCTTGGGAACCTCATAGATATCCTTCACGTCGCTGAGCACGACGCTCAATTCTGCGGGTTTGTTTTCTTCCTTGCCTTTTTCCTTGTTGCATGAGAGTGTTAAGAGGCAGGGAAGCAAAACTGATACTAAAATCGCGATTTTTTTCATTGCTATAAGTGTTTAATAACTATTGTTGTCTAGAAAGTGAGGCCGTCATTCCAGCCGGGGTTCTGCGTAAGGGCGCCCTGTGTAAGGCTCCTGTCTTCGACCGGGATGGGATAGTAGTAATCCTTGCCTTCGTCCCATGTCCAACCTGGACGGGTATTCTTATGGAACTCTATGCAGCCGGAATTACCATCGGAAAGAGTCACCTCCGAGTCTATCTTCAATGTGAGAGGGGCGCTGCCTGCCGGTGCGGAACTTCCACTGTAGAGTGTGACATCGTTCGTTCCGTCACCGTCAAGGTCGTAGTTGCCCTCTCCGGGGAAATACATACCCAGCAGTTTGCTTTCGAAGGTCTTACCTTCCGCCCAGCGAATCACATCGTAATAACGGAATCCTTCCTGAAGGAGTTCCACCATCCTTTCGCGACGGATTTCAAGGATGACACCCACGTTGGAAGAGTTCTTTGCGGCAACTTTCGGATACATGTTCTGAAGATATGGATCAGGGTTGGCATTTGCCGTCTCCTTATCAAGGTTAGGCATGCCTACGCGGTCGCGCAGAGGCTTGATGGAAACGTCAATATCCCCTTGGGAGATTGTTCCAAGTTCGGCTTTAGCCTCGGCATAGTTCAGATATACCTCACCTGCACGGAAAATGGCTATGTCGCAGTATGACTGCTGATATGTATCATCCTGCGAGCCCATGAAATACTTGATGGGAGCATAACCGGTGACGGTGTTATTCAGCTTGGGACATTCCCTCGTGGTCGTTCCGAGTCTGCAATAGCCGGGAGTGCGGATGCTCTGGGCGAGACGGGGATCACGGTTTTTGGTCTCGTCAACGAACTGCATGGTCTCCCATCCAGCCTTGTCGGTGAAACGGGTTCCGTCATTCATCAGGTATGCTGCGATGATCTTACGGGTGAAACCGGTGCGGCCGAGAGTCGAGGAAGTATATGAGGCGTTGATGCTGTGAACGGCGCCGTAGTCGATATTGTAATCCCTTGCAAGCACAATTTCCTTATTGGTTCCTTCGGAGACGTTGTACTTGGTAAACAATCCGATATAACTGGCATCCGCTCCTTCCTTGTTATAAATGGTATAACCGCTGGAAGAAATGAATTTGTCGGCTGCATCGACGGCCTGCTCCAGATACCATGTATAAGGCTTGGCATCGGCAGGAAGGGTCTGCAGGGTAATGGTTCCTGCATGATACTTCCGGAACGTTCCTTCATAGAGGCAGAAACGGCTCTTGAATGCGAGCGCCGTCCATTTTGTGACACGGTAATCGGAATGCTCCGTGGGCAGGTTGGCGATTGCGAAATCGATGTCTTCGACCATCTTCTGCATCACATAGTCGCGGCTGTCACGAGGCTTGTAGAGATCGTCGTCATCGGAACCGAGGGTATGGTCGTACCACGGCACGTCGCCGAACTTCTTCACCTTCTCGAAATAGAAGTATGCGCGGAAGAAACGCACGAGACCAAGATACTGGTTGCGCAGTTTCTCGTCCTTGCAGTTACCGGAGTATTCTATGAAGGTATTGATCTTGCGAAGAGTACTCCAGCTCCAGCCACTGTCGCCGGAATTGATGGTGCGGCCTCCCCACAGTTCCAGACTGAGGTCGGTTCCGATCAATTCGTCGGATTTATTGCCGTAGATGTCTCCGCCGCCCGGGAACATGGTGTACAGGGAATTCGTGTATGTCTGTATCTCCGTTTCCGTGGCAAGGAATGTCTCGGGAGAAAGTTTGTCCTGCGGGAACCTGTCCAGCATGCCTTCGCAGGAAACGAATAACACAGAAGCGCTGAATATTGCAGCTATATATTTAAAAATGGCTTTCATGGCGATAATCATTAGAAGTTAATGTCAATTCCGAACATGAATGTCTTCTGCCAGCCATAGATATGGCCTTTGCTTCCGGTATTGGCAGCTTGCTCCGGATCCATGTAATCGCAGTGGAATCCGGGAGCCCAGCATGCAAGATTCTCTCCGGAGAAGTAGACGCGGACAGACTCCACATCCACTTTCTTGGTGAGTTTGTGAGGGAGGGTATATCCAACGGTCAGGTTCTTCAGACGGCAGTAGCCGAGGTTCTGCAGATACCTGTCGTTGACGGTGGTAAGCTCACGTCCGGAGCCGACACCCGCAACATATGCGCGGGGACGCGGGAAGTAAGCATCGGGGTTCTCCTCGCTCCAGCACCTGTCCAGGAAATCTTTCTGGATCCAGGATGAGAAAGGACGTGCATAAGGACCCCAGAAGTAACGTGCATCGACGCTGGGATACCAGTTAAGTTTGCCGATGCCCTGCAGGAACATGGAGAAATCCAGTCCGGCCCAGTTGAAGCCGATAGTGGCGCCATACTGGTAGCGGGGCCGGGAGTTACCTATGATCTTGCGGTCGCCGGGATTGTCGACGGTGTTGGATCCTTTGCCGATTATTCCATCTCCATCCAGATCCACGTATTTGAGGTCACCAGCGCGCAGTCCATGGTTCTCACCGGTCGAAGCATATATGATGGAACATACGGGAGACTGGTCCACAGAATAGGCGGCAGCCTCTGCATCCGATGCAAAGTAACCGTCGGTGATGTATCCCCAGATCTCTCCGTAACGCATACCTTCATAGTATGTCGAGAGGTCCTTGGTGGGATTGTCGAACTTGGTGATATAGCCGATGAAATCGTTGAAAGTACCGGTGACGGAGTATTCAAAAGGCTTGCCGAGGAGGCTGAAATGATTCCTGTAGGTAAGCGCGAGTTCATAACCGGTAGTACGAAGGTCGGCGTTGTTCGTCTTTGGAGCGGATGCGCCATAGACAGAAGGAAGGGCCTTTCCGGTAGTCAGCATGTTCTTGGTGTCGCGGATGTAGGCTTCCCCTGTGAAGGTAATCTTGTTGTCGAGGAATGCCAGATCCAGACCTATGTTCTTCTGCTGCACGGTTTCCCAGGTAAGGTTGGAGGCCACGGGATCGCCGTAGCTCGCGGTGGCGGATTTGCCGCCGCCGAAGAGGTAAGTCTGGGTGCCGAGGGTAACCGAACGGATATAATCGTAATAACCCACCTGCTGGTTGCCGAGGCTACCATAGGAGAACCTCAGCTTGGCATCGTTCATCCAACTCTTCAGCGGGGAGAAGAACTCCTCTTCGGAGACTCTCCAACCGAGGGAGAAGGACGGGAACATTCCGAAACGCTGGCCTCTGGGGAAACGGGACGTGCCGTCGTAACGGCCGCTGACCTCGAAGAGGTACTTGCCTTTGTAGTCGTAGTTGAAACGGCCAAAGAAGCCCATCAGGGCATATTCGCTCTGGCCGCCGGCGGTTTCCGTACGCTTTACGCCCTCATCGTCACCACTGACCAGGTTCTGGTCGTTCAGTTCCTGAGAGAGGAGATAGTAGCCCGTGGCGGTGAGTTTCTTGTGATAGTACGATTCGTACTGGCCACCGGCCATCACCTTGACATGGTGGGCGTCGTTGAAAGTATCCGTGTATGTGGCGAATACGTTGGCGGAATGCATGTCGATCGTCTGGAACTGCTCCGTCAGTTTGTCTTCATTCTCGCCGGTCGTAAGAGTTTCCGTCTTCATGGGGATGTTCGCACCATAGGTCACGTTGACCTGACGGTTCAGGCTCTGGGAGGTGTTGTAGGAATAACTGTAGTTTCCCTTGATCTCCAGTTGCTTGATCGGCTTCAGAGTAACCTCGGTCGTATTGGTGAGGTTGCTCGTCCTGCTCCGGTTCTTGTAGTTCTTGTCGGCGAGAATGCCGGAATAGATGTTGACATTGCCGTAATCGGTTTTTTGCACCATGGTTCCGTCGGGATACTCCGGGACGAGATACGAGAAGTTGCCTGCGGAAAGGTTGTAGAATGTGGAACTTTCATTGCTGGCTCCCGGATAGGTGTAGATGGATGAATAGAAAGCCGTATTGTTGCTGACGTTCATCCACGGCCTCACATCAAAGGAGAAACGCGCGCGGAGGTTGTATTTCCTGTAGATATCGGGGTTCAGGCGGAAAATGCCCTGCTCCTTGTTATAGTTGGCCGAGAGGAAGTACTTGATGGTCTTGGAGCCGCCGCGGAACGAGATGTCGTGGTTCTGCATGGGCTTGATATCGTTGAAGAAGTAGTGCCACCAGTCGGTGTTGCCGTAGAACTTGTAGGTATTGCGGCCCTGGCTCTGGTCTATGACCACCCAAGGGCGGGCAGGATTCTCGGTGACGTCGTCGCGCCTGGCCCACAGTTCCGCCATATCGTCTTCCGTATAGTAGACCTGCGGCTTGCCCTGATATGCGTTCATGAACTTGTTGGCGATGTACACCGATTCGTAACCGCGCGTCTCCCAGTCCGTGGAAGCGGTAGGAGAGGAATAGCCCCAGCGGCTGCTGTAGCGCACGTGGGCGTATCCTTCACTGTCACCGCCGGACTTGGTGGTAACCAGCACGACACCGAACGCGGCCTTAGCACCGTAAACGGCTGCGGAAGATGCGTCCTTGAGGACAGAGATGCTTTCCACGTCGTTTGGGTTCACCCTCGCCAGGTCTCCGACCACACCGTCGACCAACACCAGCGGTGAACCCGAGTTGATGGAGTTCCAACCGCGGATGTTCAGGGAATAACCCTCACCTGGACGGCCGGTGGAAGTAGTAACCGTCATTCCTGGCACGGTACCCTGGAGGATACCTCCCAGGTTGGCGCTCGAACGATTCTCAATGGACTTGGAAGAAACCACGGAAACTGCTCCGGTCAGATTCTCCTTCTTGATGGTGCCGTAACCCACGACCACAGCATCTTCGATGAAGAGAAGGTCTTCTTCGAGGGTAACTTTAAGCGAACTTTGCCCTGCTACTGCAACTTCCTTGCTCTTGTATCCGATGGTTGTCAGCTCAAGCACTGCATTCGAGGGGGCGTTGATGGAGAAACTGCCGTCGAGTCCTGTTACAGTACCGGTTGACGTGCCTTTGATGATAACTCCCACACCCATGATGGGTTCGCCTTTCGTGTCCACAACAACGCCCTTCACTCCCGACTCCCGTTTCGGAGGCTTGTTGCCTACAACGATATGGGAACCGCTGATTACACAGGAATACCCTGCTTTTCCAAGGACATTGTCCAGAATGTCTCCGACGCTCACCGTCCCTGTCGGGACAGATACCGTAGCGGAAACATCCACCTTGGAAGCATCGTAATCAACAGACAATCCTGTCTGGGATTCTATCTCCCTGAACAACTGGGCGACCGTCATCTGGCTGCCGGGCATTTTAACCCGTTGATTCTGTGCATACGCAACGATGCACAGAAAGCAACAGAATAACGTTGTCAAAATGGTTCTTTTCATATGGCTATTTAGTGTTTAAAAAATGATATGTCAAAATCTCCAATAAATCCTGTCCGCATCCTTCTTGTAACTGGAGCCGGGAATGAGGAGTACCAGCACGTCGAGCATGTCATCCAGGCTTTCGCCGGGCATAAACCTCACGTTGAGTGCATTGCTCTTCATATTCTCTGCATTGTAGTTGATCGACATGTTGAAGCGCCTTTCGAGCACGGATGCGATCTCGGGGAAAGATGCGTTACTGAATGTCAGATAGCCATCTTCCCATCCCAGAATCTTCTTTGCATCCACCCTGGCAAAAGATACTTCCTTGTCGGAAGGTGAAAACACTATCTGATTGTCGGGCTCGAGGATATATGACTTATTCATGGAAGGGATGGTTACCTCCACCTTACCCGCGCTGAGGGTGGTGCTGACCGTTTTTTCTCCGGCATAGGAATGGACGCAGAATTCGGTCCCGAGGGCCTTCACATCCATATGCGAAGACTTTACTATGAAGGGCCTGGATGGATCCTGGGCCACATTGAAGTTGGCTTCGCCCGTTAGGAAGACTATGCGCTTGCCGTCTGTGAACTGCTCGGGATACAGAAGAGTGGAGCCGGAATTGAGGTGCACCACGGTGCCGTCGGAAAGAGTGACGGAAGTGGTCTGGCCATACTCGGCTACGAGATTACGGGTGTATTCCAAGGGAGATTTCGCGTAGTTCCTGCGCGCGATGGAATATGTTGCCAGGGCGGCAACAGCCAAGGCGGCGGCAACGGCGATTGCGGAAATCAGAATGCGGAAACAGCGTCTCTTTTTCTCGACCGAATCTATCCTGGTCCCCAGGCGGACCAGTTCCCTGTAAGACTTGGGGCCTGCTTCTACGGAACTCTCATTCCATAATTCCTCCATAGAAAACTGGCCGCCAAAGAGATTCTCTTTGTAAGTGTTATTAACCATAATTTATATATTAGTAAACTATGGTCAACGGAACACACAAATTATTTTACTACTTTTCTGAGGTCGGCGAGGGTGCTGGTGATATGATTCTCTACGGTGCGTTTGCTGATCCCGAGTTCCCGGGCAATCTCCTCGTTGGAGAAGCCCTGCATCCTGCTCATAATGAATACCTTGCGCCTCTTGGACGGGAGCTGCCGCACGGTTTCCCAGATTGCGGATTCCATTTCCGAAGCAAACATGGCGGACTCCTTTGTAGGGGTGCTGGCGGAATCCCCTGCGACCATCTCTCCCTTGAACCTTGATTTTACCGCCACTTTGTCGAAATGGTTATACACCTTGAACCTGGCCATCTGGAAAAGATATGCGGAGAATGATTTTACATCCGAGAACTTACGGCGCTGACTCCAGATATCATAGAATACATCCTGGGCGTAGTCATAGGCCATATCGCCATCCTCTATCAGGCGGGTAAAGAAATTAACCAGCCTGGGATGCCAGGTGAGGAAGAGCCACTCGAAAGCCAGCTTGTTGCCGCGGGCCAGTTCCTCAAGGCAGAATCTCTCGTCTTCCGCTGTCATATGATATCCTCCCCCTTGCGCATATCGCGGATGCGGAGCTGGGTGAAGGTATTGCCGGCGAAGTAGTTCTCCACGATGGCATAGCAGACATCCACCGGGTTGCCTTCCTTAACATACTCGAAGTAGTCTGCCAGGTTGAAGGCGATGGCCGGCACCTTGTGGTAGGGCTGGTCTTCCTGGATCAGGTCCAGCTTCATGTGCGCTCCGCCTGCGCCCACCTTGCGTCCATCGCCCGCATCATATACGTTGCGGGTCATGAAGATGGGGTTGTGGTTGCCGGGGCCGAATGGCTGGAACTGCTTGAGGATGCGGAAGAACTTGGGGGTAATCTGCGCGAAATTGAGTTCGGAATCGATGTCCACCACGGGGGTAAGCATGTCGGAGGTGATGTGCTCGCCCACGAACTTGTCCATGCGGGCGGCGAATTCCGGGAGCTTATCCTCGGTGAGGGTGAGGCCGGCGGCGTAGGTGTGGCCGCCGAAGTTTTCCATAAGGTCTGCGCAGCTCTCGATAGCGGCATAGAGGTCGAATTTGCCGGCGCTGCGGGCCGATCCGGTCACGAATCCATTACTGCTGGTGAGTACCACGGTGGGCTTGAAGTAGGCCTCGACCAGACGGGATGCCACGATGCCCACCACGCCCTTGTTCCATTTGGGATTGTAGACGATGGTGACGTTCTCCCGCGCGAGGCATTTGCCGGACTCTACCATCTCCAAGGCCTCGGCCGTGATCTCGCGGTCTA
>JAEENZ010000266.1 GCA_016283985.1 Bacteroidales bacterium
GATGTCGTCCATCTTCAGGGCGCCGTAGCCCCATTTGGCGGGGATGTACACCTCCCATTTGTCGCCCTCGTGCATCCGGGTGAGGGCGATTTGCCAGCCCATGATGAGGTCTCCCACCATAAACAGCGCCGGCAGCGGCTGTCCCTCGGTGGTGTCGAAGACGGTACCGTCGATGAGCCGGCCGGTGTAATGGACATAGACGATGCTGCGCGGGGTGGGTTTCTTGGTCCCACGGCCCGATTCCAGCACCTTGTACAGGACGCCATTGTCCAGGACTACCATCCCTTCCTCCTGCGCCTTCACCTGCAGGAAGGCCTCATTGGCCTCCTTATAGGCATTGTGTCTCTTGTTCCTTTTGTGCTGCATGGTTATTTGCCCAGGTCTCTAAAAAGTTGCATCGAGCCACTGCCCGAAGAAGCGGTCGTAGACCAGATATCCATCCGGGGAGCGGTAGATGATTTCTTCGTCCAGCATCCTGGAAAGCGCGCTCCTGACGCTGCTGGTGGCCGTGAGTCCATATTTGGAGATGAAGGCCCCGGCCATAATCTCCTTCACCTTCTTCTCCTTCGCGATGGCTTTCACCAGTTTGACTTGTCCTTTGGGATAGACCTGGAGCAGGTGTTGGTAGTAGAATTCGTTCTCCCGGAGGATATCCCGGATGCATTCCTGCACCAGGGCCTCGTCCAGCGGATATCCGGCTTTGGCATACAGGCGGTTCAGAACCATCTGAATGTACCAGGTATATCCCTCGTAGAGGTCATAGATCTGGTGGAAAACTTCCTTCTGGAGGGTCCTCCCTTGGTCCTTGAAAAAGGTGGCGGCAAATTCATAGTACGCATTTTCATCGATGGTCCCGATGGTAATCTCGGACGTGCTCTGGTAGAACGGACGCTTAGGGGAGAGGAACATCTCGCCCAGCATGTGCGCCTGGCTTCCGGAGAAGATGAAATGGACATTGTGCAGGTCCTGGATGTATGAGCGGAAGAGGGCTTCAACGTTCTGCTCAGGGTAGCGGGCAATCTGCTGGAACTCGTCGAAGGCGATATAGCAGGTCTTTACGGTTTGCTTGAGGTAACTGAAGACCTGCTCCAGGGTGCCAACCTCCGTTCCGGCCGCGATGTCCAGCCCGACCTTGGGCTGTCCCGTCACCTGGTCCACCGTGAGGCTGGGCCGCAGGCCCTTAAAGAGGCTGGCGATTCTCTTCAGGGCCTTCACCGGGCTGGAATCCAGCTGCCCGAGGACCGCGGACGAGAAAGCCTGCGTGAAATCGTACAGGCACTCCGTGGGGTAGAGGTCGATATAGATGGCGGCCGTCCTCGGATCCTGCTGCCTCACCAGATGGAAGACATGCTTGATAAGGCCTGTCTTTCCTAGTCTTCTGGGGGATGTCAGCGTGATGTTCCGCCCGTTCCGGAGCGTTTCCAGCAGCTTCTCCGTTTCCTTTTTGCGGTCGCAGAAATAAGCCGGAGACTCATATCCGGATATCAGGAAAGGATTGTTGATCGGATGTTCCATGTCATTGCGAAATTGTCGTTGCGAAATTGTCGCAACGCAAATATCGCAATAATAATTCGTTTCTCCAAATCAAAGCGGAAGATTTATCCGCAATGTAAAATGGACTGTATCCGTTTATCAGAAGAACTTCAGGATTTCATCCAACGGTTTTCTTGCGGGACGGTCCGGGTCGACGGCCCGGTAGCCCAGGGCGAGGACGGCCATGATGGCCTCTTCTTCCGGGATGTTGAAGATGGAACGGAGCGCGTCCGCATCCCGACCGCCCATGATGAGGGTGTCGAAGCCCATGGCACGGGCTTTCAGGATCAGGTGCGCGTCGCTGAGACCATTGTCATAGGCGCCCCATCCGTTGCCGACTTCGTTGGCCGGAATCCCGTCATTGCGGAAGCCGGACTTGTCCTTCACGTATGTCGAAACGATGAAGACGGGCGCACCCTCGGTATTCTTCTTGTTCCACTCGCCGATGACTTCCCGCACGGCATCGGCCTTCTCCGGCGACAGCGCCACATAGTAGCGGCTCGTCTGCGTATTGGCCCAGGAAGGGGCTTCCTGCGCGGTTGCGATGAGCGTCCGGATC
>JAEENZ010000267.1 GCA_016283985.1 Bacteroidales bacterium
TCCTTTTCGGAGATGTTCCCGGAAAGCGAACAGACCTCCATCTGCTCTGCGAAAGTCTTGTCCACGTACTGCTTGGTGGCGGGGTTGAGGAAGCGGAACGTGGCTTCCTTGATGGCCGCGAGCCCGCTGACGCTGCCGGAACGTATGCCCTTTTCAGCGCAGAATGCGGCCAGTGCGGAGGTGATTTCCTGATGATTGTCTATGCTGAGGATGAACCTGTGCCCGGAGGCTTCGCGGTACTTGTAGGGCACCCGGGCCTTGAAAATCGCCTTGTGGATGCGGCCTTCCCCGATAAGCGGGGCATGGGCGGTATCCGGGCCGAAAACGACCATCTCTCCGGGCTTGAGAGTTATGGTTTCCTCCACCGGATCATCGTAAAAGAGGATATCCTTTTCCCTGTCCATGCAGCCGACGGGCTTGAGGCAGGCGGACACCGGCTTGATGCCGAAGGTTTCCGGGCCGGAGAGGGGCACCTGCACGTCGATATAGCTCTCGTGGGCTTCCAGTCGGGCGGCGGACGGGGTCTTGAGATCCGCGTCCACGATGTTCACCCAAAGATTCTTGCCATCGATGACATGGGTGCCGACGGGCATTTTGGAGAGGTCGTTGGCCTTCATGAATTCAAGTGCCTTCAGCACATAAGGATTGCAGTCGTAGGGAGTTGCCATGTGGAGTGAGTTTTAGCGTATTACCTGGGTGAAAACAGGGGCCTTGCCGTCTTCGGCGAGCACATAAATCTTGAGCGTGCCTGCCGGGGGAAGGGGTGCATCCGCCTTCTGACGGGGCTGGTCCTTGGCCGTGAAGATGTATTCCGTGCCTCCGGGGACGCTGCGGGCCGCAACCTCCTCCGCCTTGGCATTCAGCATCGGATATCCGTCCACCGCTGCATCGAAAATGGCGGCTTCCTCCTCGCTGGCCGGGTGGAGTGCCGGAAAAGGCTCGAGAGGGGTGATGTCTCCCTCCAGGAATCCGTTCTCTTTCAGGAAGCGGTCGAGCTCGGCCGGTGCCGCATCGATGCGCGCGGTCCTCACGCCGTAGCCGGGGAGGATTTCCGCCGAGGTGAGCTTCTCCGCTAGGGCACGGCTGGCGGAGTCGATGCCGCCGCTGCCGAAGGTGCAGAACGGCACTATCTTCTTGCCGCTGAAATCAACGTTTTCCAGCACGGTGAACACGGGCGTGGCATACACTCCGAACCAGATGGGGAAGCCCAGGAAGATGACGTCGTAGGATTGGATATCCGCCTTGATGGGCTGGATTTCCGGGAGGATGCCCCCGTCCAGCTCCTTCTTGCCGCGCTCGATGGTTGCCATGAAATCCCCGTCGTAGGGGGTTACGGGCACGATAGCCTCGATGTCCGCGCCGAGTTTGCCGGCAATCTCTTCTGCCACGGCCTTCGTGGTGCCGTTCTGGGAATAGTAAAGTACAAGTGCTTTCATTTCAGATTTCTTAGTTGCGCAGGACGCCGCCATCAGCACCGCCAACGCCAGGATCAGGATTCGTTTCATATTTACAAAGATATGAAAAAGTGAGTTTTTTTGATTATATTTGCATGATATATTATAACTAATGGGAATTATGCTCTTTACTTTACTCCAGGCCGATACGCTGAATGCCGTGCAGGCCGCTCCGGTTCCGCAGGAGATGTCTTACTCTCTCATCGATATGGCGATGAAGGGCGGATGGCTGATGATAGTCCTCCTCGTACTCTCCGTAATTGCAATCTACATCTTCGGAAAGAAACTCGTGCAGATCAGCCGCGCTTCCAAGGTCGACCGTAACTTCATCGACGACATCCGCGACTACATCCACGACGGCAAGACCAAGTCCGCCATCACTCTCTGCGGCAAGTACGACAATCCTACCGCACGTCTGGTGGAGAAGGGTCTCGAGCGCATAGGCAGGCCGCTGAGCGACATCCAGACCGCGGTCGAGAACACCGGCAACCTTGAGGTGGCACGTCTGGAGAAGGGTCTCCCCATCCTCGCGGCAATCGCGGGCGGAGCCCCGATGATCGGATTCCTCGGAACCGTGCTCGGTATGGTGAGGGCATTCTTCAACATGGCCAACGCCGGCAACAACATCGACATCACCCTCCTCTCCGGAGGCATCTACGAGGCCATGATCACCACCGTCGGCGGTCTGATCGTGGGTATCCTCGCATATTTCGGATACAACTACCTCACCTCCAAGATCTCCGACGTGGTCTTCACCATGGAGAACGCCACCATCGGCTTCATGGACGTGCTCAACGATCCCGAATCCGCAGCCACAGTTAAAATAGAAGAATAATGGCAATCAAGAGAACAACCAGGGCGGACGCTTCGTTCTCGATGTCGAGTATGACCGACATCGTGTTCCTGCTGCTCATTTTCTTCCTGGTGACGTCCACCCTCATCAATCCCAACGCCCTCAAGCTCCTGCTTCCCAAGAGCACCGGCCAGGTGAGCGCCAAGCCCACCGTGAGCGTGAGCATCAAGGACTGGGGCGCCGGCAACTACACCTACCACATCAACGGCAACGAGCTGGCGGAGAACAACCTGGCCCAGGTCGAAGACGATCTGGTGGGCCTGCTCCAGAACGAGGAGGATCCTACTTTCAGCATCTATTCCGATGAGAGCGTTCCCATCGGCGAGATAGTGCAGGTGATGAACATCGCCAAGCGCAACCACTACAAGGTCATACTCGCAACACAACCGGAATAGCACATGAAAGAGTATCTCCGCGAAAGGAAACGCATAGAAGACAGGTCGAAGGTGACCGGCATCACCCTCACGGTGCTGCTGCACGCCGCGGCCCTGTGCGTGGTATCTTTCTCGGGACTGAAATACATATATCCCCCGCCGGAGGAGAGTTCCTTCCTTGTGGACTACACCGAAGACCAGGAATTCGAGATGAAGACCTACTACGGGCGCGAGCCCGAGGGCGAGGAGGTCGACCTGGAGAAGGACGTGGAGTTCGTGCAGAAGAGCGAATCCCCCAACGAGAGCCTGGCGGAGAACCTCACCCCCGCCGCAAAGCCGGATAACTTCGGCGACGTGGAAACACCCGAACCTCCCAGGCCGGAAGAACCTAAACTGGATCCCCGTGCCGCATTCCCCGGCATGGCCAAGAAGGATACCAACGTCACGACTCCCCACACCGCCCGTGAGGCATCCTCCGACTTCCGCGCCGGCCAGGCCACCGGAAACGCCGAGGGCGCCAAGACCGAAGGTGTCGCCAACGCCCACCTGGAAGGCCGCAAGGTCAACAAGTCCACCCTCATCAAGCCCAGCAACGATTTCCAGGAGAGCGGCAAGATAGTAATGAAGATATGGGTGGACAACTACGGCAACGTGAAGAAGGCCATCGTGGACGACGGCACCACCATTTCCAGCACCAAGCTAATCGCCGAGGCGCGAGCCGCCGCGATGAAAGCCCATTTCGATCAGAAGATAGATGCCCCTGCCATGCAGGAAGGCACCATTACATACATTTATACCTTACAATAATTCAAACGCACAGTTCTGCGACGTGAGTCGCGGACGTGCACAGATTCAAGACAATGACAGATTTCAGTAAAGATGGTCGCAAGCTCAGGCCGAGAAGGTCGGCTTCGGCACAAGGAAGGCCCGCGTACAGCACGACGGACCGCCGCGAACGTTCCGATCGCGCAGAAAACGGTGAGCACCGCGGAACACGCAACTATGGAGAACACAGGCCCTACGGCGAGCACCGCCAGGGCGAAGGGCGCCAGTACGGCGAGCACAAGGCGTACGGAGACCGCCGCCAGGGAGGCGACGGACGTTCCTACGGCGAACGCAAAAGCTATGGCGAACGCCGCCAGGGCGAAGGACGCCCCTACGGTGAACGCAGGAGCTACGGGGACCGCAAGCCCTACGGGCAGAAGCCCGCATACGGCGCCAGGCGCAACACCGCCGGAAGCTTCAACAAAGCATCCAACGAGGGCATCAACCGCATGATCGCGGCCAGCCCCAAGGCACAGATAAGCGATTTCGATTCCGCACCCAGCCAGGTTAAGGAAGAGATCCGCCTCAACAAGTTCATCGCCAATTCGGGAGTTTGCTCCCGCCGCGAGGCCGACACCATGATACAGGCCGGCGTGGTCACGGTGAACGGAGAGGTGGTCACCGAACTAGGCACCAAGGTGAACGTCCTCAAGGACGTGGTCAAGTTCAACGGAGAGACGCTCCGCGGAGAGGCCAAGGTCTACATCGTGATGAACAAGCCGAAAGGATTCGTCACCACCGCCTCCGATCCCCATGCGGACAAGACCGTGATGGACCTCCTCAAGAACTGCCCCAACAGGGTGTATCCCGTCGGCAGGCTGGACAAGGCCACCACGGGCGTGCTGATGTTCACCAACGACGGTGAGATATCCGAACGCCTCACCCATCCTTCCTACGACAAGAAGAAGATCTACCAGGTGGTGCTGAACAAGCCCCTCACCGAGGAAGACCGCCAGAAGATACTCGCGGGCGTGGAACTCAGCGACGGCCCCATCGCCGCCGACGCCCTGGAGTTCATCGATCCCGAAGACAAGCGCAAGCTCGGCATCGAGATCCACTCCGGCAAGAACCGCGTGGTGCGCCGCATATTCGAGGCCGTGGGCTGCGAAGTCCGCACCCTGGACCGCGTCTACTTCGCAGGCCTCACCAAGAAGGGCCTGAAGAAGGGCGAATGGCGCTATCTCACGGAAGGCGAGATCAACATCCTTAAAATGGGAGCATACGTGTAATGGCGCACAAATCCGGTTTCGTTAACATAATAGGCAACCCCAACGTCGGCAAGAGCACGCTGATGAACCGCGTGGTGGGCGAAAAGCTGTGCATAGTCACCGCCAAGGCCCAGACCACCCGCCACCGCATCATGGGCATAGTGAACGGCGAGGACTTCCAGATAGTCTATTCCGACACTCCCGGCATCCTCAAGCCCGTCTACCGCCTGCAGCAGAACATGATGAACTTCGTGGATACCGCCATCGGCGACGCGGATGTCATCCTCTACGTGACCGACACGGTGGAGAAGCCGGACAAGAACACCGAGTACGTGGAGAAACTCTCCAAACTGCAGTGCCCGGTGATAATCGTTATCAACAAGATTGACATCAGCAGCCAGGAGAAAGTGCAGGAGCTGATGGCCTGGTGGCAGGAAAGAGTGCCCGCCGCCACCGTCATCCCCGCATCCGCGCAGGAGGGCTTCAACATGGAGGCCATCATGGATGCCGTGATAGAACGCCTGCCGGAATCCCCCGCCTGGTACGACAAGGACACTTTCACCGACAGGAACCTGCGCTTCTTCGCATCCGAGATCATCCGGGAGAAGATCCTCCTCAACTACAAGGATGAGATCCCCTATTGCTGCCAGGTGGAGATAGAGAGTTTCAAGGAGGGCGAGGAACGTTACGACATCGGCGCTATCATCTATGTGATGCGGGATTCCCAGAAGGGCATCCTGATAGGCAAGGGCGGAGCGGCCCTCAAGAAGACCGGAACCGCCGCCCGCATCGAAATGGAAGACTTCTTCCAGAAGAAGGTGTTCCTGCAGCTGCTGGTGAAGGTGGATCCCGACTGGCGCGAGAGCCGGAAGGAGCTCCGCAAGTTTGGTTATGAAGACTAAAAGACTATGAGCGAAGACTACGAAGATATACAGATAATGGAGGAGGAGTCGGTTGAACCTGTCGCTGCCGGCGACAGGTTCAACCGACTGCTCGAGAGCGACAGCCGGAAGTACAAGCTTTCCGGCATGTTCAAGGACTGGTTCCTCGATTACTCTTCATACGTGATCCTGGAGCGTGCCGTCCCCCACATCGTGGATGGCCTGAAGCCAGTGCAGAGGCGCGTGCTCCACGCAATGTACCGCATGGACGACGGCAACTACACCAAGGTGGCGAACATCGTGGGCCAGGCCATGCAGTATCATCCGCACGGCGACCAGTCCATCCTGGGCGCCCTCGTGCAGCTCGGGCAGAAGAACCTGACCGTAGACTGCCAGGGTAACTGGGGCAACATCCTCACAGGCGACTCCAACGCCGCGCCCCGATACATCGAGGCGCGCCTCTCCAAGTTCGCAAAGGAGGTGGTATTCGATCCGGACATCACCAACTGGATGAATTCCTACGACGGGCGCAACAAGGAGCCGATGGAACTCCCGGTCCGCTTCCCTCTCCTGCTGGCGCAGGGCACCGAGGGCATCGCCGTGGGTATGGCATCCAAGATCCTCCCCCACAACTTCAACGAGCTCCTGGACGCCTCCGTGCGCATCCTCGAAGGCAAGCCCTACGAACTCTATCCCGACTTCCCCACAGGCGGCTTTGCCGACTGCAGCAAATACAACCAGGGCAAGCGCGGCGGCTCCGTCAAGGTGCGCGCCCGAATCGAGAAACTCGACAAGAACACCGTGGCCATCACCGAAATCCCTTACGGCAAGACCACGCACATGCTCATAGACTCCATCCTGAAGGCCAAGGACAAGGGCAAGATAAAGATCAAGAAGATCGAGGATATGACCACCGACAAGGTGAACATCATCATCCACCTGCCCAACGACGTATCGCCGGACAAGACCATCGACGCGCTCTATGCCTTCACCGACTGCGAGGCCAACGTGAACCCGAACGCCTGCGTCATCGTGGACAACAAGCCCCAGTTCCTCAGCGTGCACGACATCCTCGAATACGACACCTTCCACACCCGGGACCTGTTGGAGCAGCAGCTCCGCATCCGCCTGGCGGGCCTCGAGGACGACTGGCACTGGAGCAGCCTCGAGCGCATCTTCTTCCAGGAGGGCGTGTACCATCTTCTGGAAGACAAGACCTTCCCCAGCTGGGAGGCGCAGAAAGAGGCCATCCTGGCCAGGATGCAGGAGTACCGCGCGCAGTTGCGCAGGGACATCGTCATGGAGGATATCGACCGACTGGTCGAGAAGCCCGTGCGCAAGATTTCCCGCTTCGACGTGAAGGCCATTGAGGAGAAGATCGCCGGGCTCGAGGAGCAGATGGCAGCCGTGCAGGCCGACATCGACAACATCACCGGCTACACTATCGAGTGGTTCAAGGGCCTCAAGAAAAAGTACGGGAAGGCGTTCCCGCGCCTCACAGAGCTCACCGGATTCGAGACCATCGCCGCCACCAAGGTCATAAACAACAACGCCAAACTGTCCGCCAACCTGGCGGAGGGCTTCGTGGGAATCGGCCTCAAGCGCGACGACAACGCCACCTATATCTGCGACTGCTCAGACCTTTCCGAGATTATCGTCATAGGCAAGGACGGCAAGTACCGCATAACGAAAGTGGAAGACAAGGCCTTCTTCGGCAAGGACCTGCTCTATGTGGGCATCTTCAACCGCGGAGACGACCGCACTATCTACAACGTAATCTACCGCGAGGGTAAGACTTCGGTCTACTACGCCAAGCGCTTCGCGATAACCTCCATCACCCGCGACAAGGAATACGACATCACCACCGGCCTGCCGGGCTCGCAGATAATGTGGTTCACCGCGAACCATAACGGCGAGGCGGAGACGGTGCGCATCGCTCTGCGCCCGAAACCGAAACTCAAGAAGACTTCGCTGGAGTACGATTTCGCCCAACTTGCAATCAAGAGCAAGACCGCGCGAGGCAACCTCGTGAGCAAGAATTCGATAGCCCGCATCACGCTGAAGAGCAAGGGCGTCAGCACCATCGCCGGAAAGGACATCTGGTACGATGCCGACATACAGAAACTGAACGAGGATGGCCGCGGCCAGTACCTCGGCCAGTTCGAGGGCGACGACAAGGTGCTTGCCATCTTCAAGAACGGCACGTTCTACACCACCTCCTTCGACCTTGTGAACAAGTATCAGGGAGACGTGCTGCAGATACGCAAGCTTGACACCGGCCTTACCTTCACCTGCCTCTACTACGACGGCGCGGCGAAGACCTTCTACGTGAAGAGGTTCTCTTTCGTGGAGAGCGACAATTCCCCCATGCTGTTCATCTCCGATGCACCCAAGAGCTATCTGGTGGCCATTTCGGACGACAAGCATCCGCAGTACAAGTGCACCTTTGGCGGCAAGTCCGCGCACAAGGAGCCAGAGTGCATCGATGCAGAGGAGTGGATTGGCAAGAAGGGCATCGCGGCCAAAGGCAAGAAGTGCCACGACCGCGAGACGGTGAAGAAGGTTGAATTCGTGGAGCCTCTGGTGAAGCAGGAGGATTCCGTGCCCGAGGCGCCGACGGATCTTTCTGCGGAGCCGCTTGAGGTGATCCTGCCGGAGGAGGATGATCTGGCACTCCCTACCGGGGAGATCGTGCTGCCTCCTGCCGGAGAGGATATTCCCGAGCTGATCATCGAGGAGCCGACGTTGTTCTGATGGCGGTCTGGGCTCTCATAGGATTCATGGGTTGTGGCAAGTCGTCGATAGGCCGCACCGTCCAATACCTAGCCACAAAGGCAGCGTCCGGAGTCATTCCTGTCTTCGCCAAAAAAAGGCTCAGCCAGAAAAGCTCCGGCCCGCTGCAGTATATCGATTTGGATGAGGAAATCGTCCGGCGGTGCGGCCAATCTATCCCCGAGATCTTCGCATCCGTAGGAGAAGCAGGGTTTCGCGCCATCGAACGCAACACCCTGAAGGAACTGCTGACGGAGGCAGATCTGCTGCTTTCACTCGGCGGAGGAACGTTGACGGATGGGGAAAGCAGGGAGCTGGTGCGGAAGAACTGCAAATGCATCTACCTGAGGGCGACAGTGGAAACGCTGGCGACGAACCTGCGGGAAGACGGGGCGGCGGCCGGCCGGCCGATGCTGGCAGGTGCGGACCCCGATGCCCCGGCAGACGCCCCAGATAGCCTTGAATCCCGTATTTCGGCGATGATGGCCGTCCGCGGCCCTATCTACGAAAAAGTCGCCGACATCATCCTCGACATCGACGGCCTCGACTACTCTGACGTAGCACGCCAGATCCTCAACTCATTTTCTCTATAAACCCTTCCGGGGTAATGAATAGCGGACCGCTGTCATCCTGACGGGCGAGGAAACGGTGGTCAGATGTCACCACCACATCCACATCTTCGGAATCTGCCTGAATAAACTGCGCATCGTCTTCGAAATCCCCAGTGGGATTTTTGAGGGCCTCGCGGATGGACAGGCCGTCGATATGCGTGACATTCACGAAGGACATGATGTACAGCATCTTATTGTAGAAATTCGGATTCTCACTGCCCGGACTTCTATTGCTGATAAATTCCGCATCAATGATGCTCTGAGTGGTGATAAATGCTTCAAACATGCCGGCGCGGGCTGCCTGAAACAACTTCAAAGATGCACCGTGGGATGGACGTGTTTTTCCAATCAGCACATCGACCAATACGTTTGTGTCCAGAAAGACACGTTGTTTAATCTCGGCCATATTTATCCCACAGATAAGCAAGTTTAGCATCTTTGTCAAGCATTTCCTGAGTGGGCACTGCTATAGTGCCTCCAAGACTAAGTATCTCATCCGAAACTTTAAAATCTTTCGGAAGTTTGGGGAATTCAAGGCCGGTGGCCTTCTCGAGGGTGTGCTCGATGAAACTGTTCACCGAGCGGTTCTCGCGCTTGGAGGCCCGTTTTACCCGGGCCATCAATTCCGGACGCAGCCGGATTATAGTTTGCACTCTTTCCATGACATCATTTTTTGCAAATATACTAGCTTGATATCATATTTGCAATAGTGATATCATCGCTTTGTTTGACCTTCCTTATTTTACGGCTATTTTAAGGAAGGTACATGGTAAAATCATATGACCTTCCACGATAAATGGCTTTTTTAAGGAAGGTCCAGGGTAAAAAGCCCGTACCTTCCACGATTTTGGCCGGAATCAAGGAAGGTCATACGAGCTAGGGGCAGAAAGCTGCGATGGGAGCTAAAGGGCGGAGGTGACCCGGCGGAGCAAGCGGCGGGGGATGCGGCTGAAGACTATGTCGTAGCCGTCGTCGGGGCTGCGGGAGCCATCCTCATACAACACGCCCACGTCGCCGTTACGGAAGACAACCATGGTGGAGTATGCGGCGGGGCCGGGCTGCAAGGTCAGCACATCCTTCCAAGAAGCACCGTCATCGGCACTCACAGCCAGGGTAAGGCCGCGGCGCGAAGTTTCTTCCTTAATATAAGAATGAAGCAGCAGGCCGCCGGACCGGGAATGCCTAAGCGCACTCCTGCCGCCGGACCGGGAATGCCTAAGCGCACTCCTGCCACCGGACCGGGAACGCCCGAACGCGCATCGTCCGTTCCACGCCACGATATCCCCATTGCAGGGGTTGGCCACCAGGCCTTCGGTGAACCTCTCCCCTTCCCAATGCCAGATGCCGTCGGCGCCCTTAACGGCAGTATTCAGACCACGCGGCCCAAACCTCCAACGTCGGGAACTGGAAAGCAGGCGGCCGTCCGGGAGCAACACGAGCTTGGTTTCATCCCCCAGCGAGAAGAGAGGCTCAGGCTGCAGCGTCCAGCTCTCTCCCCCATCCTTCGAATAGAAAAGATGATCTTCGATGGGCCAGGGCACGGGCATGGGGTCCGGATAGTCCCGGGGAAGGACGTTTGCTGCAAGGAGGATGTCGCCGTCGGCATCCACAATCCCCTTGCCGGAGGTGACAAATGCGCTGTGGAGGGTGTCCGGGAAGGGAACAATGCGCGGTTCGCTCCAGGTGATGCCGCCGTCGTTGCTGGTGCAGACGGTGGTGTGCTTGAGGCCACGGCGGAAGCCCTTGGGGCCGTTTCCGCATGCGAACAGGCAGAGGATACGGCCGGAGGGCAGGGTCGTCAGCGAAGCATCGCCATAGCCAAAACCCAGCACACGGGAGGTATCCCCACGGGCGATGAAAATCTGCTCGCTCCAAGTGCGGCCGCCGTCGGTGCTGCGCTTGCAGGCGATGTCGATGCTGGTCTTGCGGTAGCCCAAGTCCGCCAGGTTCTCATAGCGACGGTCGATGGCGACCACCACGTTCCCCTTGGCATCCAGCGTCATGGCCGGGATGCGGTAGAAATGGCAGGAGTCGCTGCCTTCGGCAAAAACGACGGTGGAGTGGATTGCGGGGGCCTTGCAGGCAACGGACAGGATGCCCGCCGCCAGAAGGCATGCAATCGGCAATAAGTATCTGGAGAGAACCTTCATAACTATTTGACTATTATCACATTAGGGACCACGCGTTCACCGGCATGGTCGAAGACTTTATTGTCGTAAGGATGGTTGATGACGCCGTCCTGGGCGGACCAGAGGGCGGACGAGCCGCCACCGTCGAGGTTCAGGGCTTCGTACATCCCGAGGGACTCGCAGAGGACCTGCAACTCGGAGATGGTCATTCCCTCACCCTGTCCGGGGAAGCGCCCGTCGATGACGATGAAGTAGATCCAGCCGTCGGCCGTATAGCCGATGAGCGTGCGCGGATGGCGTTTTGCATAGAACTTGCGGTAGTTCCTCCTGCCTACAAGTTCCATCGGGTAATCCGGAGCCACGCCTTCTTCGAGCAGCACCGGCCCGGAAACGATGGCCTCCCGCCAGCCCTTGGCGGATTTCGCGGTGCTCAGGGAATCTATGGAAACTATATCGACCTTCCTGCCTCTCCTGTCCTGAATTCTGAACATGCCGTTGCAGCGGCTGACCCCGTCGGAGGTTTTGTCGCAAAGCACCTTGCCCTCATCCTTCACATAAGTGACAGGAGTGAGCTCCTTGGTGTTGAAATAGCTGCCGTTGATGGCTGCCAGGGCCTTATTGTCCGCACCCAGCTTGCTGGTAATGGCGGCTTTGGGGCCGTCGGATTCCACCACCGAGACGCTGTGACTCTTCATCGGGAAGCGGGCCAGGGATATATCCTGCACGCTGTTGAATACCTTCACGGATGCATGTCCGACCTCGACCATGGAACCATTCACGGGCTTCCATCCCCAGTCGGTGGATTTCAGAATCGTGGTCGGCTTGTAATATTTGATCTTGCGGCGGGATGCGCGGATGCCCGGCATGTAATGCTCCTTGAAATCCTCCCATCTGTAATAAGGGCCCTGCACTGCCTCGAACGGGAGGACGGCCTCCTGCTCGTTGATCAGGGCCTTCACCAGAATGTCCGCACCCTCCTTTTTATATAATACCAGCTGGACCGAAGCTGCCATCGGGAGATTGTAGCTAGGGAAGATGTCCAGACATTCTTCCAGCGATGAAGTAGCCCGGCCGAAGCCGTTTGCATCCAGCAGGACCATCAAGGGAGCGATGCCGGAATCGTGTCCGAAACGCAGCCTCAGCTGAGTGTCGCCCGAGGCGATATCGGCATCTGCCGATTCTATCATCTGCCCCAGGGTGAAAGCAGCGTAATCCAGAATCAGGCTCGCAGATCCTTCATAATTCGCCACCTCGGTGAAGTATTTGGCAGACAGGGCCTCCCAGATTGAATAAAGCTCATCAGCCGTGAAAACGCCGTCGAAAATGTCCCTGTTGTCATCCAGGCAGTATTTCGTGTCGGCAACTACCGCCTGAAGATTGTCGATGAACTGCTCGGGAGTGACCTTAAGTACGCTGCCAAGAGCATCGGCATCGGTGAAGAAGCGCCCCACAATCTCTTTCCAGGGTACGGTCTTCTCAAACCAGTCGTTGTAGGCCTTTTCTGCCGCTTCACCCTTGCTGAAGCCGTTCTTGATATAGTATGGATTCGTTTTAAGGGCGGGTTGCAGCCAAGGGGCGAACTTTCCGGAAGCATCGGCCTGGATATCGATGTCCGCATCCTTCTCCTGAAGGCCGGACAGGCACGACCACATGCTCATGATCACGCGCGGGGATTCCGTGGAAAACGCCTCCACGTGCGTAGGGCCTTCGAATACGGAAGGATAACGCTCGACCATGCGGCCGGCGATGCCCCGGTGCTGATTCTTCCCTATATTGGTCAGATTCCCCTTGCAGTATTTGGCCTCTCTGTAGAAAGCATCGTAGCGTTTCTTGAGATCCTTGCCGGCTTCGGTGAGCACACCGGCCTCGGCCGCCTTTGCAAACCATCCGTGGACGGCATCGTATTCACTGGTACAAAAGCGGGCTCCATGTCTGGCGAACTGGCTGATATAAAAAGGCTCGTAGCCTTCCGGGGCCGGTGTGGGGGCAGGAAGGGCTGCGCTGTCGTAAACATAGAAAGTTCCCGCAGCCTTGGAAGGATCCTTCTGGATGGCCTCCTTATAGCTCTGCGCAAAGCAGGTCCCGAAACTGCCTGCAACTAAAAGAAAAACTAAAAACAGTCTTTTCATGATAATCAGCGTATGTTGATTCCTTCCGTTACCAGTTTAAGGCGGCCCTTGAGTTCGGGCACCGTAACCGTCACCTCCCGGGACTCTCCGGGCATGAGGAAGAAGTAGTTATCCGAATACCATACCGGCAGGGCAAGGTCGCCCGTAGCGCCGTCCACGGCTTTCAGGCGTATCATGAGGGCGGGATACCTGCCAGTGTTCCTGAGCATCACCCGATATGTTCCCTGGCCCGCACTTTTCACACGCTTGCGGAGGCTCGTCTTGCCAAGGCTGCGCAGCGCCTGCCAGTTGCCTTTCTCACGTCCCTCCCAGTAGAAGTTTTCAGAAAGGATCCTGCCATCGGCACCGATCAGGGCCAGTTTTATAAAGTAGACATCGGTGATGTCTTCGGGGATTTCAGGCTGGAAGCAGTCCACCGTCTCATCCTCAGGGAGCGTATCCAGCGACATGCTGC
>JAEENZ010000268.1 GCA_016283985.1 Bacteroidales bacterium
GTATTTCAGGCGAACCTCTCCGCCGGGTTTGAGACGGAAGAACTTGTTGGGGGCATCCTCCATGAAGTCAGCGCGCTCGATGTAGAGTTCCTTGGTGAAGGGAACCTTGCGGGTTGCGCCTTCCGGCTCGGCCGGGTTAAGAGGGCAGTCGAACCATTCCACCTGGCCGTTGGGATAGTTGGTAATGGTGAGTTTGACAGGATCCTGCACCACCATGTAGCGGTTGGAGCGCGCGTTGAGGTCCTGACGGACGCACCATTCGAGGAGCTGGATGTCCATGAGCTGGTCGCGCTTGCTGACGCCTATCTTGTCGCAGAACATCTTGAGGGCCTCGGCGGTGTAGCCGCGGCGGCGCACTCCGCAGAGCGTAGGCATGCGGGGATCGTCCCATCCGGCCACCAGGCCCTTCTGCACCAGTTCCAGCAACTTGCGCTTGCTCATGAGGGTGTAGGTAAGATTCAGGCGTGCGAACTCGTACTGATGGCTGGGGAAGATGCCAAGGGTCTCGATGAACCAGTCGTAGAGCGGACGGTGAACATCGAACTCAAGGGTGCAGATGGAGTGGGTGATATGCTCGATGGAGTCGCACTGGCCGTGGGTGTAGTCGTACATCGGGTAGATGCACCACTTATCCCCGGTGCGATGGTGATGCGCGTGCTTGATGCGGTAGAGGATGGGATCGCGGAACATCATGTTGGGATGTGCCATGTCTATCTTGGCGCGTAGCACCTTCTCGCCGTCGGCATACTTGCCGTCGCGCATCTCGCGGAAGAGCTTGAGGTTCTCTTCAGGGGTGCGGTTGCGCCAGGGGCTTTCCTTACCGGGAGTCTCCACGGTGCCGCGCCCTGCGCTGATCTCTTCCTGTGTCTGGTCGTCCACATACGCCAGGCCGCGGTTTATGAGCTGTTCCGCCCATTCGTAGAGCTGGTCGAAATAGTCGGAGGCATAAAGCTCCTTTTCCCACTGGAAGCCAAGCCATTTGATGTCTTCCTTTATGGCGTCCACGTATTCGGTATCTTCCTTGGTGGGGTTCGTATCGTCGTAGCGGAGATTGGTCTTTCCGCCGTATTTCTGTGCAAGACCGAAGTTGATGCAGAGGCTCTTGGCGTGCCCTAGATGCAGATATCCGTTCGGTTCCGGAGGGAAGCGGGTAAGGATGGATTTAACCTTGCCTTCTTTGAGGTCATTCTCGATGATCTCCTCCAGAAAATTCAGTTTGCGTTCTTCTTCCATATTCTTAGTTGAGTATATCATGCAAATTTAGTAAATTTGCGCAAATGAAACAAGCAACAATTCTTTGTCTCCTCTGCGCACTGTCATTTGCCTCTTGCAAGAGCGAGAAACACGTCGTTATGGAAACGACCATGGGCACAATTGAAGTGATGCTTTACAACCAGACTCCCAAGCACAGGGATAACTTCCTGTCGCTTGTGGAGGAGGGCGCCTATGACTCTCTGCTATTCCACCGTGTGATCAAGGATTTTATGATCCAGGGTGGAGACCCGGAATCCAGGAATGCCGTCAAGGGACAGCTTCTGGGGGATGGTGACAGGCCCTACACGTTGCCAGCGGAATTCAGGCTGGAAGATGGGATATTTCACCGCAGAGGGGCGCTGGCGGCCGCCAGGGAGGGGGATGATGTCAACCCGGAGCAGCGCAGCAGCGCGATGCAGTTCTACATAGTCTGGGGCCGTGTATTCGACGATGGGCGTCTGGATTATATCCAGCAGCGGATGGATGAATTCACCGGTGGCAAGGTAAAGTATACCAAGGAGATGCGCGAAAGCTACAAGACCGTCGGTGGCACCCCTCATCTCGATGGAATGTACACCGTATTCGGTGAGGTTGTCAACGGGATGGACGTGGTGGATGCGATACAGCAGGTTGCCACGGACGAAAACGACCGTCCTATGGAGGATGTGCGGATACTCAAGGCTTACATTAAATAATTGAAGGATATTTCTATGATTAAATCCATGACAGGCTACGGCAAGGCAGAGGCCAATCTCGCCGCGGGTAAATTGACGGTAGAGATACGTACCCTTAATTCCAAGTCCGCCGACATCAGCATAAAGTCATCGCTTCTTCCCAAGGATAAAGACATAATCGTGCGTCAGAAGATAGCCGAGAGACTGGTGCGGGGCACGATAGACGTATATCTTACCCTCGAGTCTGGCGCCGCAGAGACGGCAAAGGCGGTGGATGCCGAACTTGTCCGTAATTACTACGGGCAGTTGCTTGAAATCCGCAAGACCCTGCCCGGATTCACCATGGGTTCGCTGGAAGCGGGGGACAGGATGAATAATGAACTGCTTTCTGCCGTGTTGCGTTTCCCTGACGTCATTTCAAATAAGAAAGAGGATGTCATCAATGAAGAGAACTGGCCGTTGGTAGAGGCTGCTTTCGACAAGGCTCTGAATGCCGTGGACGAGTACCGCGACCGCGAGGGACTCGCTCTGTATAATGACGTTACGGGCCGCGTTCAGAACATTCTCGAGCTTGAACTCGAAGTCGAATCCCATGAAAAGGAGAGGGTGGATGCAGTGCGTGAGAGAATACTCAAGGCAGCCGAAGAACTCGGTGTGAAACTGGATAAGGAACGCTTTGAGCAGGAGATGATCTTCTGGCTGGAGAAGTACGATATAAATGAAGAGAAAGTGCGTCTGCGCCAACACTGCTCATATTTCATTGATACCATCGACGGCGAGCCGTATCCCGGCAAGAAGCTCGGGTTCATCATCCAGGAGATGGGACGTGAGATCAACACCACCGGCTCCAAGGCAAACAATGCTGCCATTCAGAAGGCGGTGGTGCGTATGAAGGACGAACTCGAAAAGATCCGGGAACAGTCAATGAATATCCTCTAACGGGGTTCGCAAGCCCGGTTGGCCGGGTAATTCTTAGCAGATGAAATCTTGAAAGCCGCTTCGGCGGCAGGCTTTGTCGCATCTGCGCCGAAGAAGGCTTTGTATGCGCCCTTGGCAGTCTCCCAACGGGATTTTTCGCTGTTGAAAGATGCCAACTGGCGCACCGGGACGCTGAAAGTAAGAGTCTGGCTCTCGCCAGGCTGGAGCAGCCCGGTTTTCCCGAATTCCTTCAGTTCTATGGAAGGTTTGTCCTTGAATGAACCCAGAGGCGCTTTCACGTAGAGGCCGACGGCCTCCTTGCCGGCGACGGACCCGGTGTTGGTGACTGTTACCATTGCGGTCAGCTTGTCTCCTTTCACCTTGACGGAAGGCTTGGAATAAGAGAATGTTGTATAGCTAAGGCCGTATCCGAAGGGATAGGAAACATCCTTCCTGTTGGTGCAGAAATACCTGTATCCCACATAGATGCCTTCCGTGTAGTCGGTGTAGGCTATGTTCTTGAGGGGGAGGCCCCTGCGCTCGGGATGCACGACGCTTTCGTTGGCTTTGTCGCTCACGAAGTTGTAGGGGAAGTCCTCTGCACCCGCGGCATCGAAGTAGTCGATGGGGAAGGTCATGGGGAGCCTTCCGGAAGGGTTCACCTTGCCGGTCAGCACGTCTGCGATGGCGTTACCTCCCTCCTCGCCAGGGAGCCATGCGCAAAGGATGGCGTCCGGAAGATCCTTCCAGGAGGCGGTTTCAACAGGGCTGCATACGTTCAGCACCACAACCACTTTTTTGCCCAGTGCGTGGAACTCGTCGCATACGGTCTCGAGCAGGTTGATTTCATCTTCCTGAAGAAGGAATTCCTTGCTGAGGATGCGGTCGCGAGCCTCGCCTGAGATACGGCCTAAGGTAATGATTGCCAGGTCGTTATCCCTGGCGCTAGCCTTAATCAGCGGCAGGGTGATTTCCATCTCCGGCTTCTGGGCATCACCCACGTGCACGTTTACTTTATGGTTATACTTCAGATCTCTGGAGATGTAGGCCGAATAGAAAACATAGAGTTCTTCGAGATTACGGTCCAGTTTGAAACCCTGTGCCTGCAAGGCGTCGGAAATGTTGATGACATGGGGAGAGTTAACCCATGCGGCGCCGTTTCCGCCTTGTATGGTGTCGTAGGAGTAAACACCGAACAGTGCGGTTTTGGCGGCCTGGAAGGGGAGTGCACCGTTATTTTTGAGCAGCACCATTCCTTCGGCTGCGGTTTCCCTGGCGAGTTTTGCGTGAGAAGTCAAATTGGGCTTGAGCGTGCGTGCGTTGCCTTTGAAAGCGGGAGTTTTTACAATCAACTCCAGCAGCTTTGTGCATGCGCGGTCGAGGTCTTCCATCTTCATTGTGCCGTTCTTCAGGCACTCCAGGATATGTTCGGTCTGATTGGGATGTCCGCCCATCAGAAGGTCT
Organism: Bacteroidales bacterium; assembly: GCA_016283985.1. Next base: position 4,311 of record JAEENZ010000268.1, read on the forward strand.
GAACCGGCGTTCAGCTGCTTGGGGGTGTTGCGTTTGCCGGTCCAGTCGGTAACTACAAGGCCATCGAAGCCGAATTCGCTGCGAAGGATGTCGGTCAGCAATCCGCGGCTTTCCTGCGTGTATTCGCCGTTCAGATAGTTATAGGATGCCATCACGGTCCAGGGCTTGGAATCCCTGACGCAGAGTTCGAAAGCCTTGGTGTAGATCTCCCGGAGAGTGCGGGTGTCCAAGCGTGAATCGCCGTCGAGCCTGTTGGTTTCCTGACTGTTTGCAGCGAAGTGTTTTGCGGATGTTCCAACCCCTTTGCTCTGCACTCCATTCACGTAGGCCGCTGCTATCAGGCCGGTCAGTACCGGATCCTCGGAGAAATACTCGAAGTTCCTGCCGCACAGCGGATTACGAAGAATGTTCATGCCGGGGCCGAGAATCACGTCGTTACCCATGTCAATGGATTCTTCACCAATGGCTTCGCCTATTCTGCGTGCGATTTCCTTGTCCCAGGAGGCTGCGGTGAGCAAGCCTGTGGGGAAGCAGGTTGTGTGATTGTTGTCCAGCCTTATGCCGACAGGGCCGTCCATCATCACAATGGAAGGTATGCCCAGGCGCGGAATGGGGTAGGTAACGCCTCCTGTTCCGTCGAGGTACTTGCCTTTGTAGGGGGGCTCATGATAACGGACGCCCACCACGAAATGTGCTTTTTCTTCCGTGGTCATCGCTTTCACGACATCAGGGATATTGTTTTCCGTGAGTTTAGGCTGCGCCGAAACGCCTGTTCCAATCAGAGTGAGACAGGCAAGTGAAATGAAGAATCTGTTCATTATCAATTAACTGATTTAAAGCTGGTTAAGGTACTTGGTGCGGGAGAGCAGGCAGTCGCCGATGGCACCGGCGCTGCGCCCGAGGCGCGAGAAGCGTATCTTGGTATCCGCGCTTACTTTGCTGAGCGAATACTTGTTGATGGCCGTGCGGATGGGAAGCATCAGGTAATCCCGTCCGACGATCAGACGGCCGCCGATAACGACCAGTCCGGGGTTGAAAATGTTTATGAGGCCGGCGATGCCGCGCCCGAGGGTTTCACCTATTGCGCCGATGCCTTCGATCGCCAGCACGTCTTCGTCTTCCACGGCATCCAGTACGTTCTGGAGAGTGATGTCGCCGTTTTCCTTATATAAATTGTACAGTGATGAGCGACGCCCTTCCTTCAGCCTGTTCAGAATCCATTTGGTCAGTGCGGATCCGGACGCACCGGTTTCCAGGCATCCGATTTTGCCACAACGGCAGATAATGTTGTTGTCCAGCATAGGCGTATGCCCGAATTCGCCGGAGAAACCGGACTTGCCGTAATACAGTTTGCCGTCGAGTATCATGCCCATGCCGAGGCCCCAGCTCAGGTTGACGAAGAGCATGTCGGGGTCGGAATCGGAGCTGAAGGACATGTATTCTCCATAAGTCATGGCGCGGGAATCGTTTTCTATGTTCACCGCTACGCCCAGTTCCCTCTGGAATATGTCCTTGAGTGGGATGTCGTCGCTGACGAAATAGGACAGGCTGAATCCTTTTTCGGGGTTCACCCTTCCGGACAGGCTGATCCCGACACCGAGGACCTTGTTCCAGGGGATGTAGGATCCGGTTACCACCTCCTTGATCTTTTTGCAGATGGTGCGGAAAGAATCGGCATTGGCTTCCAGCACGAAAGCGATGTCCTGGATGAAAAACTTGAGGTTGCCGGTGAAATCGGCTATCGCTATGTGGATGTGTTGGCGGGCGACATCCACGCCGACGAAATATCCCGCTTCGGGATTGAGACCGAAGGTGTTCGGCCTCCTGCCGCCGCTGGTGCCCACTTTCCCCTTGTCTGTCAGGTAACCATCTGAAATCAATTCACTTACCAGTTTGGTTGCCGTCGGCACGCTGACGGACAGTTCTTTGCTGAAATCGGCTATGCTGCAGTCGCCGTTTTTAATGCAAAGATCGATTATTCCTTTCTGAATAGGTGTCATAAGTCTCAGTGTTGAATATACAAAATTAACAAATTATTAGTACTTTTGTAATGTTTTTTAAAAAAATTTAAAAAATGAGAGAAAGGAGACTGTCCCTCAGAGCCAAGCTTTATCTGAGTCTGTGTTCCATCGCACTGGTGCTGCTGATCTCCAGCATCATCTCTGTCATGGAGTACAGGCGCATGAGTTCGTATATCTCCGATATGGTCGCAGACAATATCGAAAGCATCAATGCCGCGCAGAAACTCTACGACGATGCGAATGCATACAATCTTGCGATTCTCTCCGTTATCGGCGACGAAAGCTCCACGAGCCGTCCCGGTTTCGACGAGGCTTCTTTCTCCACCCGTCTCGACAGTCTCCGTTCATCCGCTCCCAATACCATCGTGGCCCATCTGGCCGATTCCGTGCAGTATGCCTACGCTGCGTACATGCTTACTTCCTTCGAACTTGAAGACGTGCTCCAATCGGATTTCATCGACACCCGTTCATGGTATTTCGAGCGCCTCCAGCCGCGATACAACCGCCTGCGCCACGACATAGACGCCCTTTCCAATGCCATCTACGAAGAGCTCGCAGACAATTCGGAGACATTCCAGGGGGCGTTCTACCGCAGTATCATCCCCGGAATGGTGGCGGTGGCGGTAGGGCTCCTGCTCGTAATCATGCTGCTCTTCTTCCTTGAATCGAACTACACCAAGCCGATCTACAGGATGCTGGCCTCGATAGGGAATTACCGCAATTACGGCAGAGACTATACCTATTCTTTCGACGGTGACGACCAGCTAAGTGAATTGAATACCGGGATCCACGACCTTACGGAGGAAAACAAGAATCTGCGTAAACGCATCTCGGCAATGAAACAGAATTCCAGGTAGCATGAATTGGAAAACCATCAGCAGGAATGTGGGCTACGCGCTTCTCGTGAGCGCGCTGTTCATGTTCGCGGCCCTCTGCATTGCCGTTTTCGGCAAGGAGGATACTGCGATCGCGCCCCTTTCGATCAGTTTCCTGCTGACGTTCATCTTCGGTATCTTCCCTTTTATTTTCGTACGCAAGACGGCGGCCATAACGATGAGGGAAGGATACGTGATCATCGTGCTCTCGTGGTTGCTGTCATTTATTTTCGGCATGCTGCCTTACGTGCTTTGGGGCGGTCCGTTCACGGTCATAAATGCCTGGTTCGAGAGTGTTTCCGGCTTTACCACGACAGGTTCCAGCATTCTGGAAGAAGTGGAAAGCCTGCCGAAGTCGCTTTTGTTCTGGCGGAGTTCGACTCATTTTATCGGCGGTTTGGGAGTCGTCGTGTTCCTGCTTCTTATCATCCCGTCCTCAAGCCCGATGCGCCTGCGTCTGACTAACATGGAGCTTTCTTCCCTGTCGAAAGAGTCTTACAACGTGCGGGCGAATCAGACCGTCTACATCTTCACTTATGTCTACCTTGGCATGAACGTGATTGCGTTCCTTGCGTACCTGCTTGCAGGAATGTCTCCCTTCGATGCCATCAACCATACTTTCAGCGTATGCGCAACGGGTGGCTTCAGCAGCCGGAACATGTCTATAGCATCGTTCAACTCGCTCCCCATCACCCTGGTGACGATGCTGTTCATGTACTTGTCGTCGCTGCACTTCGGAATGCTGTATATAACGATTGTGACCAGGTCGCTCAAGCCACTGAACAACGACGTCTTTAAGTTTTATACCGGAACGCTGGTTGCCGGAACGGTCATCGTGGCTACCGTCCTCAAGATGCATGGGGTGACTGGGACCTGGTTCCGGGCCTTCATCGACGGCGGTTTCCAGGTACTCAGTTATGCCTCCACCTCTGGTTTAGCCATATGCGACAATAGCGTCTGGCCATGGTTCCCGTCAGTTCTGATAATGGTTCTGGGTATACAGTGCGGCATGGCCGGGTCCACTACGGGAGGCGTTAAATCAGACCGTATCCTACTGGTATTCAAGAGCATGGGTGTTCACATGAAACGCTCCGTCAATCCGTCTACGGTGAATGAAGTCCGCATCAACGGCAGGGCCCTTTCAGACAAGGACGTGGAGCCGCACGTGCTCTACGTTGCAGTGTTCTTCATCGTATTCGCCATATCGTCGCTTCTTTGCATGGCATCAGGCTCCGATAACGCAAATGCAATCATGGGAACCCTCTGCAGCCTGGACAACGTGGGTCCTGCGGCAGGTTCCATCGGGTCGTTCGGAAATTATAATGCAGAACCATCCCTCGCCAAGTTCTTCTATACGATAGATATGTTCATGGGGCGCGTGGAGATTTATCCCGTGCTTGCAGTCGCTTCCTTTATCTTCACCCGCAAGAAAAGATAGATGGACCGCAGCGATTTCCTGTTCAAGGAGTTTATCACCCGATTCAGTTATGAGCCGACCGCTTGTCAGGAGGCTCTCATGCACAAGATCGCGTCCTTCCTGACCGGAGATGGCGG
>JAEENZ010000030.1 GCA_016283985.1 Bacteroidales bacterium
CTCTTTTCGGTCTTTACGATTTTCTCGGGCCGCATCTGCGGGAAGAAGAGCACGTCCTGAATAGCCGTCTGGCCGGTCATGAACATGGTGAGGCGGTCGATACCCATTCCGAGGCCGGAGGTTGGAGGCATGCCGTATTCAAGTGCGCGCACGAAGTCGAAGTCGATGAACATCGCCTCGTCGTCGCCCTTGCTCTTGAGCTTTGCCTGCTCCTCGAAGCGCTCCAGCTGGTCGATAGGGTCGTTGAGTTCGGAATATGCGTTCGCCAGCTCCTTGCCGCACACGAACAGCTCGAAGCGCTCGGTGAGCGCGGGATTGCTGCGGTGGCGCTTGGTGAGAGGAGACATCTCCACGGGATAATCGATGATAAAGGTAGGCTGGATAAGGTTCTTCTCGGCAAACTCACCGAAGATGGCATCGATCAGCTTGCCCTTGCCCATCGAGGGTTCCACCTCCACGCCGAGCTTCTTGCAGGTCGCGCGGAGCTCATCCTCGTCCATTCCGCTCACGTCCACTCCGGCGTATTCCTTGATGGCATCGAGGATTGGCAGGCGGCGGTACTCTCCGCCGAAGTCCACCTCGTTCTCCCCTATCTTCACCTTGGTGGTGCCGTTCACGGCCATCGAGACCTTCGCGAGCATCTTCTCCACGAACTCCATCATCCAGATGTAGTCCTTGTAGGCCACGTATATCTCCATGCAGGTGAACTCGGGGTTGTGGGTCTTGTCCATACCCTCGTTGCGGAAGTCCTTCGCGAACTCGTACACTCCGCTGAAGCCGCCCACGATGAGGCGCTTGAGGTAGAGTTCGTTGGCTATACGCAGGTAGAGGGGAATATCCAGGGCGTTATGATGGGTGATGAAGGGACGGGCGGTAGCGCCTCCGGGGATGCTCTGGAGGATGGGGGTCTCCACCTCGAGGCAGCCGGCGGCGTTGAAATACTCGCGCATCGTGGCGATTATCTTGGCCCTCTTGAAGAAAGTATCCTTCACCTGGGGGTTGACGATGAGGTCCACGTAGCGCTGGCGGTAACGCATCTCCGGATCGGTGAACGCATCGTGCACAACGCCGTCCACTTCCTTCACGATAGGCAGAACGCGGAGTGATTTGCTCAGCAGAGTGAGTTCCTTCACGTGGATGCTCAGCTGGCCGGTCTGGGTGATAAAGGCGTATCCCTTGATGCCGATTACATCGCCTATGTCGAGGAGCTTCTTCCACACGGTGTTGTACATGGTCTTGTCCTCGCCGGGGCAGATTTCATCGCGCTTCACGTAAATCTGGATGCGTCCGGTCTCGTCCTGCAGTTCGCCGAAGGACGCCGCGCCCATGATGCGCCGGCTCATGACGCGCCCCGCAAGGCACACGTCCGCGAAGTTACCCTTCTCGGGATCGTATCCCTCGGTGATATTCTTGGTGGTTTCGTTGACCGGATATAATGCCGCCGGATAGGGCTCGATGCCCAACTCACGCAACTTTGCAAGGGACTCCCTGCGTATCTGCTCCTGTTCGTTGTATTCGATGTTTGCCATTACTATATACAATTTGAGCGCAAATTTAATCATTTGCGCTCAAATAACAAGGAGTCGGAATATCAGAGTTCTATAGGCTTGTACTTCGGCACAAGGCTCTTCATGATGCTCCAGGCGATGAGGTAGGCCACGCCGCAGAAGCAGAACATGATGAAGTATCCGGCGGGCTTGCCGCTGAATCCCATGAACGTGAAGGCATCGCCCATGCTCTCAGAATAGGTGAACAGGCGGCCAGCGATCTTCTGGATGAACATCGATCCCACACCTCCTGCCATGGCTCCGATTCCCGTCACGGTCGCAATCGCGCTCTTGGGGAACATGTCGCCGATGGTGGAGAACAGGTTGGCGCTCCAGGCCTGATGTCCCGCGGCCGCGAGGCCAATCAGGATGGCAGGAATCCACGCCGAGTTGAACTTCATTCCCAGAGGCTGGGCCAGAAGGGCGCAGAGCGGGAAGAATGCGAAGATCAGCATCGCCAGCATGCGGCCGGGATACGGGTGCATTCCCCTCTTCTCCACGAATATCTTCGGGAGATATCCTCCGCCGATGGAAACTACCGTAACTATCAGATACAGAGTGAATATCAGCCACTGTCCGAGGGGCGTGGTAACCGGGGCGTCGAACTGGTTGCTGAAGTAGGACGGGGCCCAGAAGAGGAAGAACCACCACACGCCGTCGGTGAAGAATTTACCGGTGATGAACTGCCAGGTCTGCTTGAAACCGAAGCATTTCCAAAGCGACACCTGCTTCTCTTCCTGCGCCTCCGCTTTGGGTTTCTCTTCTTCGGCATCATCCTGATGGATATAGGCCAACTCGGCCTCGTTCACGTGCTTGCTCTTCTCCGGCTTCTCGTACATGAACGCCCAGAAGAACATCCAGATGAAACCGAGGGCACCGATGATGATGAACGCCATCTCCCAGCCGAACTTCATGGCTAGCGGCGGGATGCAGAGGGGAGCTGCCAGGGCGCCCACGGATGCACCTGCGTTGAAGATGGAAGTCGCGAACGCACGGTCCTTCTTGGGGAAGTATTCGGCCGTCACCTTGATGGCCGCCGGGAAGTTTCCGGCTTCACCGAGGGCAAGTATGCCGCGGCAGAGCAGGAACAAATAGACGGATGTCGTGGATATAGCCAGAGCGACGTTGGATGCCACCTCCATGCCCCTCAGGGCCGCGATATTCTCACCCACGATCAGGCTTGTGGCCCATCCACACGCAGCGTGCAGGCAGGCGCCTGCGGACCAGACTCCGATGGCGATGAGATAGCCCTTCTTCGTGCCCATCCAGTCCACGAACTTGCCCGCGAAAAGGCACGCGATCGCGTAGAAGATGGAGAAGAAAGCGGTGATCGTGCCGTAGTTGTCGTCCGTCCAATGGAACTCCGGTTTGATGAAGTTCTCGTAGGTCAGCGAAAGCACCTGGCGGTCGAGGTAGTTCACCGTCGTCGCCACAAAAAGCAGCGAGCAGAGCCACCAGCGCCAGTTGGTCATCAGTTTGGATTGTGTACTCATTATCTTACTTCTTTAACTATTTTCAAAGCATCTGCGCAAAGCGCGGAGATCCTGGCCCAGTCGCCGGCGGCGATGGCGTCGGCCGGAAAAAGGTTGCCGCCCATGCCGACACAGTAGACGCCGGCCTTGAACCAGCCTTCAAGGTTCTCGCGGGTGGGTTTCACGCCGCCGGTGACCATCAGCCTGCTCCATGGCATGGGGGCGCGAAGGCCCTTCACGAAGGCGGGGCCGAGCACGTCGCCGGGGAAGACCTTGCAGAGGTCGCATCCGGCTTCCTGCGCCATCCCTATTTCGGTAACGGTGCCGCAGCCAGGGGCATACGGGATGTTCCTCCGGTTGCAGATGGGGGCGATGGCTGGATTGAAGAGAGGCCCCACAACGAAGTTGGCGCCCAACTGAATGTACATCGCCGACGTGGCGGGATCCACTATGGAACCGATGCCCAGAATCATTCCGGGAAGTTCAGAATTCGCATACTTGACCAGCTCACCAAAGACCTCCTGAGCGAAATCGCCGCGGTTGGCGAACTCGAATGCGCGGATGCCGCCTTCATAGCAGGCGCGCAGCACATTCTTCGCCACCTCGACGTCGCCATTGTAGAAAACGGGCACGATCCCCGTTTCCCCGATGGCGGTCAGCACTTGGATCTTATCGTACTTTGCCATATTAAACTCCTCCGAATGCGCTGTAGCCGCCGTCCACCGGAATCACGATGCCGGTGACGAAGGACGAGATGTCGCTGAGCAGGTAGAGCATGGTCCCCACCAGATCTTCGGGTTCGCCGAATTTGTGGGTAGGAGTATTCG
>JAEENZ010000269.1 GCA_016283985.1 Bacteroidales bacterium
TGCCGCTTTCGCACAACTGCCACTTGATTTCGGTGGTGTTCCAATCCTCGTCGCGACGCTCCTTGAGCAGTTTGATCCAATAGTCGGGCACATTCATCTGCAGACGATAATTGAATCCGATACCACCATCCTCGAATGGAACTGCCAAACCTGGCATACCACTCACTTCCTCGCCGATGGTTACTGCATAAGGCTTGAACTCATGGATCAACGCATTGGCCAAGGTTACATAGCAAAGGGCATCACCATCGACATTGGGGCTGAAGTAATCATAGAGATTACCGCTACCACCCTGATGATCGAGGTAGAGCATTGAGCCGACTCCATCGAAACGGAAACCATCGAACTGATACTCATCGAGCCAGAACTTGCAGTTCGACAGCAGGAAGTGCATTACCTCAGGACGAGCATAGTCGAAGCAGAGGCTGTCCCACTGTGGATGTTCACGACGGCCTCCACTGTGGAAATACTGGCAAGGATCGCCACAGAAGTTGCCAAGACCTTCAAGTTCGTTCTTTACTGCATGCGAATGAACAATATCCATGATGACGGCAAGGCCCATATTGTGGGCATCGTCAATGAGGTGCTTCAGTTCGTCGGGCGTACCGAAACGGCTGGAGGCTGCGAAGAAGTTCGATACATGGTAGCCGAAACTCCCGTAGTACGGGTGCTCCTGCACCGCCATGATCTGTACGCAGTTATAGCCGAGTTTGGCGATACGCGGCAGCACGTCGCGGCGGAACTCCTCATACGAGTTCACTTTCTCCTCCGCCGAACTCATGCCTATGTGGCACTCGTAGATAAGGGGGGTCCTGCGCGGCCCTGGAAGCGGATTCTTCCACTCGTAGGGCACGGCCGGAGCCCATACCTGGGCGCAGAAAACCTTGGTCTCGGGATCCTGGACGGCCCTTGTCGTATAAGCGGGAAGCCTCTCACCTCCGCCTCCCGGCCACTCCACAAAGAGTTTGTAAAGTTCACCGTGACTGAGGAACATCTCCGGAAGGGTTATCTCCCAGTTCCCGTTCCCCACCGGCGACAGCGCATAGGCCGACGTCCGCTTCCAGTTGTTGAATTCCCCTATAAGGTATATCCTGGTGGCGCTGGGGGCCCACTCGCGGAATACCCAGGAACCGTCTTCCCTGCGGTGCAGGCCGTAGTACAGATGGTTGTTCACGGCATCCTTCAGTGGCAGTTTCCCCGCAAGGTGCTTCTCCGCCTCAAGTATCCTCCTGTGACGGGCGTCAATCGCAATCTTGTAAGGCTCCAGCCATGGATCCTTGTCGTATATCATTCCCTTCATGACTCTTCCTCCCCTGTTTCAACGGACTCCCTTACCGAACGGAGGTACTCCCGGCAGCCTTTTACAAGTACCTTGGACCGCTCCACCAGGGAGCCGATGTCATCGAGCGGGGTGGCAGGATCCTCCACCCTGGCCGCGATCGCCTCCAACTCCGCGAGAGCCTTGTCGTAGTCAAACTTATCGTCCATCATTGTCGATTATTTAACAACCTGTATCTGTCATCTGACTACGGACCTCCGGTCCTATCCCTCCCAAAACCTCCGGTTTCGGGCCCCTCCCTCTAACGCAGCGAGGGTGCTGACGGTCATCTGACAGATACAGGTTGTTCATTATCTATTTATTTGATATTCCTTTCTTCACCTCAGCTATAAGGCGGCCGTCGGCAAAGCAGACCGTTATCTCATCGCCAGGAGCCGCTCCCGAAACCGACCTGAGCATCCGGCCGTCCTTCCCGGTCACCAGCACGTACCCCCTGGACAGTATCTTCGCCGGGTCGGCCCCCAGGATTCCCGCCTCGAGGACCGAAATCCGGGACTCTTCCTTTGACAGGCGAGATGAGAGGGCCCACTTCATACCGTCAACTATCCTTTCAACGGCCGACTCCATGGTGGAAAGGCGCCGGGAAAAGCCCGCTTTCACACGGGAGAACAGCCCGGTAATCCGTTCATCCTGAGCCATATAAAGCGAGATGAACCAGTCTGCCAAGGCGGTCGGGGTCTTGAAATACGCATGCGCCACCAGGTCGGCCGCATGGAAATCCTTCTCATGCCCTATGGCCGTCAGGACAGGCATCGGACACCTTGCCAGCTCAGCGGCTAGGGAGTAGTCGTCAAAGCACGAAAGGTCCAGGGCCGAGCCGCCGCCCCTGAGGATAAGTATGGCGTCGAAATCCCCAGCCCCGGCTTCCGAAACGGCGGAAGCAACGGACGCCGGAGCATCGGCTCCCTGCATGGCCGCTTCGAACAGGACCACCTTGAAGACATAGCCGCAGGCGTTGCCTTCCAGATGTTTGCAGAAATCCTCGAATCCGGCCGCCGTCCTTGACGAGACCACAGCAAGCCGGTACGGAATGTCCGGGAGACAGAGTTCCTTCTGCAGCAGGGTAAGTCCTTCTTTTTCAAGGCGTTCCATGGTCCTTTTCCGCTCCAGGGCCTGCTCGCCCAGAGTGAACGAAGGGTCGATGTCGTCTATGAAAAGGGATATCCCGTAAATGGGATTGTAATTCACCTCGACCTTCACCAGCACGGTTATACCGCTCCTTAGCGGCGACCCCGTACCTTCCTCGAAAAAGGCGGTCAGAGGCAGGACGTTCCACTTCCATATCATGGCCTTCATCTCGGCCACCACGCCCTTGCCGTCGCTTTGCTGAAGGCTCAGATAACAGTGACCGTTGGCCCTGGGAGACCATTGTCCGATTTCCGCCTTGACCCAGAATTTTTCAGGGAAGAGGTCTTCCAACCCTTCCTTTATCATCGCCTGCAGCGACTTCAGGTCAAGGTAGTCGGCCGCCATATCTTACTTTGACCGCATGAAAACCTGCACCGGACAACCTGAAAAGTCAAAATGCTCCCTGATCTTGTTTTCCAGGAACCTCTTGTACGGATCCTTCACCCACTGCGGCAGGTTGCAGAAGAAAGCGAACGACGGGGTTCGCGTGGGCAGTTGGGTTACATACTT
>JAEENZ010000270.1 GCA_016283985.1 Bacteroidales bacterium
CACCCGCCTCCTCCAGGACGGCAGCTACCTGCGTATCAAAGACGTCACCCTCTCCTACAATGTTCCTTCCAAGGTTCTCGATCAGATCAAGATCAAGGGTGCACGCCTCTACGTAAGCGCTCTCAATCCTTACACATTCCACAATGTGACTGCACTTGATCCGGAAGCAGGCCCTCTCGGAAATATCGAGATCGGTGTGCACACCGCAGTCAAGTCCCTCATCGGTGGCGTGGAGATTTCATTCTAAAATAAGGAGGATGAATTATGAAAAAGATTAGTTTATACATACTCGCAACCGTAGCGCTTGTAAGTCTTGCCAGCTGTGGAAAAGATTTCCTGGACAAGGCTCCCTTGCTGCAGCAGACAACTGAGCTCCAGCTGTCTACCTACGATGGCCTCAATTCCGCCACTCTCGGAGCATACTACTATCTTGGCTCCACGAGCTGGTACACCGGCGACCGCGTCGTTGAAAACGAAATGCGTTGCGGCAACGGAATGAAGCAGTCCTTCAAGAACTCCGGCCGCTGCACAACCGGTTACAACTGGCAGTACACTGCCGATGCTACCAACACCGCAATGTGGGCATACTGCTACTACACCGTGGCAATGGCCAACAACGTGATCGACAATCTCGATGGCAAGGCCGACGGCAAAACCGTCAAGGAGCAGGATCTCAACAACCTCAAGGCTGAGTGCTTGTTCCTCCGCGCTTTCGCCCACTTCGAGAACGTTCTCGTGTTCGGTCAGCCCTACACCTATGTGAAGGCTAACGAGGCGACCCTCACCGATGCACAGAAGCTCGGCGTTCCTTATGTTTTCCATACCGATGCCACTGGCAAACCTGCCCGTGAGACCGTCCTGAAGACCTACGATTACATCGTGGCAGACCTTCTCGAAGCAGAGAAGATCATCGATCCCACCTATGTTCGCAGCGGTGTTGCCGACAAACTCGGCACTGTGAACATCTACACCATCCAGGCTCTCCTCTCCCGCGTATATCTCTATATGGGTGAATGGCAGAAAGCCGCCGACTATGCCACCAAGGTTATCGACAGCGGCAAGTTCAAGATGTGGACCGCCAAGGAATGGCCCGAGGTTTGGGGCGCAGATCTTGGCTCCGGAGAAATTATCTTCGAGGTTTACGGAAAGATTTCCAACGGAACCAACGGTTCTTGGGACGATATCTCCTATCTCACCAGCCCTGAGGGATATGGCGACCCTGTTGCCACCCCTACCCTCCTCGGCCTTTATGAGGCGACCGACGTGCGTCTGACCGACGGTTTCCGCACCGATGCCAAGAAAGAATCCAGTTATTTCTGGACCAACAAGTATCCTGGCAAGGGCGACCGCAGCCCCAACGATGTCAACAACGTTCCTGTCATCCGTCTCTCCGAGATGTATCTCAACCGTGCTGAGGCTATCATGAATGGTGCATCCGTTGCAGGCGTGAATGGTATCGACGACCTCAACATGATCCCCAACAACCGTGGCGCCAGCGCTTATACGGTTCTCAATGCCACCAACGTCAAGCTCGAGCGCCGCAAGGAATTCGCTTGGGAAGGCAACTACCTGAACGACCTTGCCCGCTGGGGAGACGGTGTCACCCGTCCCGACGGAGACTTCGTGCTTGGAACCAAGAACCAGAACGTTGAGTTCCCGAGCTACATGTGGGCTCTGCCTATTCCTAAGCGCGAACTTGACCTCAACGAGAATCTTGTGCCGAATCCCGGTTATGCCAATACGAAATAATTAAAGGAGGAAGACAATGAAAAAGATTTTTGCATATATAGGGATTGCAGCTATCGCTGCCTCCATCCTCTCTTCCTGCGGTAAAAGCAACGTGCCTGCCGTTTTCGACGACAGCAATGCATTCGTTGCGTTCAATGAAATGACGGCCAAAATCGAAGAGAATTCAGCAGATACCCTGCGTATCGCCGTTTCCCTCGCTTCGGTAGCCGGACTCAACGAGCGCATCAGCTATACCGTTAAGGACAGCACTGCGAAGGAAGGTGTCAACTTCACTATTGTTGACGCTTCCAAGACTCTCACGTTCTCATCCGCGGAGCGTGTCCAGTACATCGAGGTGGTCCCCAAGGCCGACGGTACCTACACCGGAGACCTTATCTTCACCATAACACTCAACGCTTCGGCGAATGTCGATCTTGGCTATGCTTCCGTTTGCACGGTCAAGGTGATCGATATTGACCATCCGTTGACTCCTATCCTTGGCGACTGGACGTTCACTGGCAAGAGTGCCGCTTCCGGAGCTGTTAAGTCTTACACGGTTACTTTGCTCAAGGATGCTTCCGACGACCATATGGTGTGGATTGACAACCTCTTTGGCCTTGACGGTTGGAAGGGCGACGACATGCTCTACTATGGTAATGTCTCCAACGATCTCAAGACGATTGTCATTCCTTGGGGACAAGAATCCGAATACCTCTATAAGGGTACCACCCCGGTTTCTATCTATGGCTTCGATGCTGAAGGTTATTACTACACCAGCGGCAATTCCACAGCAACCATCACGTTCGGTGAAACTACTACAATCACTTTCGGAACGGAATATGGATTCTACTGGAAGATCGGTGACTATGGTGGACTCGAAGGTATTTATCCTGAAATTACCGGTGTTAAGAAATAAATCTGAAAAGGTATGAAAAAAGTATTATTCGCAATATCAGTAGTTGCCCTGGCTCTCGTTTCGTGCACACAGTTCGAACCCGAGACCCCGGTAACCTTCGAAAGGGCTTCCGCCCCTTCGCTGACGGTCAATGTGACCAGCGATAACTCGGTTGCTTTCGAGGTTCTCCCCGGAAAGAACACCGGTTACTATGCATACGCTTTCTTGAAGGGTGAGGTTGATCCCGCAACGGTCGATGCCGCTACCCTCCTTGCAGGTAAGCTTTCCGGATCCGTGGAGAAGGAAGTTGCCAATGCTGCAAAGAAGGACACCCTCAAGAATGAGGTCAAGAAGCTCACGGCCAACACCAAGTACACCGTGGTGGCAGTTGCTTCCAGTGCCGGCACCCAAACCCTCAGTAAGGTTGTCGGCCAGACCGTTACCACGACCGATACCACTGCTCCTGCTTTGGATGCAAGCAAGTGTAAGGTCGCCGTCGAGGACAGCCTTATGGTCATCAGCGTTCCTTTCGATGATCCCATCGCTCTTACCGACACCGCAGTTTTTGTGGTTACGGTATATGCGAAGAACTACAACGTTGGCGCACCTTCTTATGTCCTTAAGCCTGTCACCGATGCTTCGGTGCCCGCAGACAGCGTAAGTGTCAAGGGTGGGAATACCGTTGAAGTTAAGGTCCCTAAGACTGTATATGTCCCTGGTGCATACGTTGCCCTGAGCATAGGTCAAGGCTCTGTCAAGAATGCCCTTGATTCCTTCAATGCCGAATTCGATGAGAATATGCTTATCGTCGAGGGGGCATACAAGTCATACTCCACCGGTATTTACGGACAGTACAAGCCTGTCGATTTCGAGCTTGTCAATCCCATCGAAGAAGACGACTTCGTTGTATTCGAAGATGCAGCTACCGTATCGGTAGAAGTGGCAGCAAAGCTTGCCGGAACCCCCAACGCATTGTTTGACGGTAAGGGTGAAATCGGCGTTGTTGCTGTTAAAACGGCAACTGGACGTAAGGTTGAATATGACTTGCAGAAGTGGAATATCGACGCCACCACCCAGACCAAGATCGTCCTTGGACTTGATGAAGCCGTCGATGCCGGAAGCACTGTGTCTTATTCGATACCCAAGGGCATTGTCGAAGACCTTTATGGTAACGTAAACAAAGCGTTGGACATTGAAGATCAATTGCTCTCCCCTCTCTACGCGCTTGCCGACATTACAGGTGTCTGGAATTATAAGGGCACCAGCTACTTTGGAGCTGCTGCTAATGAGGATGGTAACTGGGTGATAGAACTCAGCGACGATCCTACCGAGGGTAATGTCATGCTGACAACGGTTTTCGGTGCTCCAGCAAAGTACAACGTTTATTGCTACTTCAATCAGAAGGATAACACCTTCACGATTCCCGACTGGAAACCGTTCTATCAGTATGTCGAGTATGAGTATGACGATGAAGACAATCTCGTAATCGTTGATGGCAATCCCGTGG
This sequence comes from Bacteroidales bacterium, assembly GCA_016283985.1. The sequence goes on from JAEENZ010000270.1 coordinate 4,131, forward strand.
TAGCCGATTATGGCTTCCTGCTGACGGCATGTAACAATGCTGATGAAGTAGTATTCGATTTCACTCCTGGTAAATTGTCGAATCCCAGTTGCTGGTTCGGTTATTATGGAAAATCATCCGTGAGTTCCGCAAATAATGCTTGGTGGAATATATTCACGGATATCACTGTTACCAAAGTGGGAGATCTTGCTCCGGCTCCTGCCCCGGCACCCGCTCCCAAGAAGAGGAATAACACTATTCCGCAAATCGGGATGCGCGTTATCAAGTAAGAACTCTTGCTGATTAGTATTGATTGGATACCCGCTTTTGGCGGGTATCCTTTTTTTGTTATATTTGCAGTTATGAAACGAATGATTATACTGGCGGCCCTGTTGGCATGTTTTGCTGCATCCGCCCAGACGCCAAGCACAACCTGGCCATATCTATACGACAGTTTTACCCCAGGTGTCATCTACATGGACGGCGGTGCCAAAAGCGAGGTGCTCATGAACGTGCAGGTGCGTCACGACAGGCTGCACTTCATCGATAAGGACATTATCAAGGAAGCAAACCTGTCCAACGTGCTTGCCGTAACCATAGGCAAGGACAATTACATCCCTTTTAACGGAGAATTGCGTAAGATCGTGGCCCAGAACGACAACGGAGTCGTGGCGGTCTCGCTGCTCGGGGATTTCGCCGCCCTCCAGGAAACAGGAGGAGGTTACGGGGCGTCTTCCGAATCCGCATCCACCCGCAAGCTCTCTTCCGTGGAGATCGACGGTCAGGTGAACCAGAACCACATGCTCATCCTCCAGGAAAAGGAGAACGGTGCGGACCTGAATATCATCTCTACCTATTATATTATAAAGGGGGGCACGTGCATCAAGGCTACCCGCAAAGACGTCGAGGCCGCGCTTTCTGATGCCGCCAAGGCAAATTGGAAGACTTGGCTCAAGGCCAATAAAATTAAGTGGAAAGACCCGGAGAGCCTGCTTAAAGTCGTTGATTTCCTCAGCGACAACAAATAAAACAGAGAAATGAAGAAGCAAATACTATTTTTTATCCTGGCAGCGGTGCTCGTGTCGGGCGGATGTCAGGCAGTCAATGAGAGAGCCCTTGTGGAGATGCCGCAGGAGGGCGAGGCAAAGGTGATAAACGGTTTTGTGCCGGATGGTGACCTGTTGCCTTATGTAAGCATAAAAGTGAACGAAGAACTTGCAGAGGAGCTGGAAGCGGCGACGGATGAGGATGGATATGTGCAGACCGCCGGGGTCAAGAGCCTTCCGGGCAATGGAATCGTGCGCATGCGCCGTCTGTTCCAGAACGGTGGCAGGTTCGAACCCCGCATGCGTGCCAAGGGCCTGCACCTGTGGTATAAGGTGGAATATGACGAAAGCGGCAGCGTAACCAAGGCGGGCGCGGCCCTCAACTTCCCCGGGGTGGAAATCATCGAATACAACCCCAGGATAGAGATAGTGGGCAATCCCAAAGTGATCTCTTATGTCGAACCCCGTGGCACGTCCACGCTTACTGCCAGCGCTCCTTTCAACGATCCCTTGCTGGAGAAGCAGTGGCACTACTATAACAATGGCAGCGCAGCTTCTTCCGTGAGCGGCTGTGACATTAATGTTTTTCCTGTCTGGAAGACATACAAGACGGGAAGTGCGGATATCGTTGTGGGTGTGGTGGATACGGGTATAGATTTCAATCATGAGGATCTGTCAGCAAACATGTGGGAGAATCCGGAAAAGAAAGGCAACAACCGTTTCGGTTATAACTTTGCCCAGAGTTCCTTTACCGTTAACCCCGGTGATCACGGAACCCATGTCGCCGGCACCATCGCTGCTGTAAACAATAACGGAAAGGGCGTCTGCGGTATTGCTGGTGGGAATTCATCGAAGAATGAGAAGGGCGTAAAGCTTATGTCCTGCCAGATATTCGACGGAGAGAAGCAGGGGTCCGGTGCCGAAGCGATCATTTGGAGCTGCAACCATGGCGCAATCATCTCCCAAAACAGCTGGGGTTTGATTCAGCCGGCCACGACTCCGGAGTCTCTCAAGAATGCGGTAGACTATTTTATCGAATTTGCCGGATTCGACGAGAACGGTAACCAGGCAGGCCCGATGGCCGGAGGCATAGTGATTTTTGCTGCCGGCAACGATGATTCGACCACCCCTTACGGAGTGGATTACGAGCGAATGTACATCGTGAGTTCGGTAGGTGCGGACTACAAGCGTGCCTACTATTCCAACTATGGTCCTTGGGTTCACATTGCGGCCCCCGGCGGTGATGCCAGGAAGGGAAATCAGGTCCTTAGTACATACCCGGGCAATAAGTACGGACTTGCCCAGGGTACCTCCATGGCCTGCCCGCATGTGAGCGGTGTCGCTGCTCTCATTCTTGCCAACCGGACGGCCAAAGGATTCAAGAATTCCGACCTCCGCAATCTGATGAACGAGTCAGCAGTGAACATCAGTTCCTTTAATAAAGGAGTGCAAATGGGTATCGGCCTCATCAATGCATACGGCGCCATTGCGGGAGCCGGAGGAAAGGCCCCGGATAAGCCCAACCCTCCCGTGCTTTCCTCACAGTCCAACAACGTCATCTGCACTTTGACCGTCCCTGCCGACGAAGATGACGGCACTCCGAATGCAATTTATGTTTACTACAGTACTTCTGATTTCAACAAGACGGACAATGCGGAATTCGCAATGTTCTATGTTGGAGATGGCGTAACCGCTGGCTCTACCATTCAGGGCACGATTACCGGCCTGGAGTTCAATACCAAGTACTATATGGCTGCCCAGGCGGTAGACCTCGCCGGCAACCGTTCCGGACTGACATCCCGTGTGCAGGTCACGACGGGCGGCAACAATGCCCCTGAACTCACTAAGCTGGGAGTTGTATCAGTGACGATCAAACCTCACGAAAAAGCTTCGATGGACTTCAGTATCAACGAGCCGGACGGGCATTTCTATTCTATTGAACTGAAGAAAGGCTCGACCGGCACGGTGCTCGACACCCTCACCAGGAATCTGCCAAAGATAGTGCTGACGGGAGCCAATACTCCTTCCGGGAGCTTCAAGGACACCCTGGTGGTAACCGATTACTACGGCCTCAGCGTGCAGCAGATCGTGGATTATACGGTTCTGGAGAACCATAAGCCTTATGTGGGTAAGAAACTGGAGGATATCGCGTTCGGTTCAATATCCGATCCGAATATAGTGCTGAATGCAACGGATTATTTCAAGGATGATGACGGGGAGGAACTCTCATACGCCATCACCCTGAGCAATACCATGGTCTGCAATGCGACCTACTCTTCCGGCAAGTTCCATATAACGCCCATGAATTTTGGTAATGTGGAAATAGGCATAGAAGGCACGGACGTTCGTGGCGAGAAGGTATCGCAGAGTTTCCGGGTACTTATCCGGGACGGCAGCCGCAGCGTGGACATCTATCCGAATCCCGTGAGCGACGTGCTCAACATCCGCACCGGAGAAGATGGCACGTGGCACGTCCGCATCATCTCCCAGACAGGATCCGTGTTCTATGATGCGACGCTGGAGATAGGCCCATTCGATCCCGTAAGCGTGGATATGACGAAGGCCTTCCCGGGCGTTTATACCGTCATCCTCACCAAGGACGGCAAGGAAGAGAAGTTCAACTTTGTAAAGATCTGATGCCATGAAGAAGATATTGTCCATTATGATACTCGCCGCCGCGGTTTCGGCGGCATCGGCACAGACTCTGCCTTCGCTGCTCGTGAACTCTGATCCTGCTGCAATGGGAGCCGCAGGCATATCGGCGCTGGGCTCGGGCGCCCACGCCCTTCAGGGCTACGCCGCATCCTCCGCCCTCATGGAAGGGATGGCTGCGGCCGGAGTCAGCTATGCATCCTGGCAGCCCAAGGCGGCCTCCGACAAGGTGCTGGACGCCTCTGCGGCCGTGCTGCTGATGGAGAAGTTCTCCGTTGCCCTGGAATACAAGAGCTTCATTCAACCCGAATACGAGGTCACCGGTCCCACCGGATCCGTAAGTCAGGTCACGCCGACCTTTACCCCTAAGGAATCTTCCATCGCCCTGGGCCTGGGATACCGCATCATGCCCGGACTTTCCGCCGCCCTCACCGTACGCAGCACTTCATCCGTGCTCGCCAAAGACGCGAAGGCATCCGCATTCGGCATTGACGTGAGCGCTGCGTATTCGAAGGATAAGCTCCAGGCTGGACTTGCCGTATGCAACCTTGGCGGCAAGGTGAACTATGGCGGTGGAGACTATTCACAGCCGTCGCTTCTCAAGGCCGGGGCGGCCTACGAGGCTATCGAAGGACTGAAGGCCGGTGCGGAGGTCTCTTATCTCTTTGC